>NZ_AENV01000015.1:0-306540 GCF_000183625.1 Selenomonas sp. oral taxon 137 str. F0430 | reverse complement strand
ATCTTGGGCGGACGCGGCGGCGGCAGGCGGCGGTGGCGGAGCTGCTGGCGCATCCCCTGCTCTGCCTCGAGCTCACGGCGCGCGGGGCGCGGCTGCCGGATGGGCACGACACGCGTGCGCTCGTGCGGGAGCTCGCGCAGCAGGTCTCCATCTCGCCGCGGCTTTACTGTGCGGTTGGTGCAGTCTTCTCGCTCGCGGGATGCACCGCATTCCTATGGGCGCTGCTCGGCGGTGGTACGTGGGGGCTGCCTCTTACGATCTGGTCGATCAATATAGCGCTCGCACTCGCCTTTTACCCGCGTACACAGCGCGTGCTCGCGCCGCTCGGACGGATGGCGCAGGAGCTGCGGCTCTACGGGAATATCTTTCGTGCGCTCGAGCGTGCGCCGCTGCGCGGGGATGCCCTGCGCGAGACGCTTGCCCCGCTCTCAACGCCCATGCGTGCGACGCGGGCGCAGAGCAGCCTGACGCGGCTTGCGGACGGCGTGGCGATGCGTCGGAACTTTGTCTTTTTCGTCCTCGCAAATGCGCTGTTTTTGTGGGATTTCCACTGCCGCGCATATTTTGCACGGTGGCGCAGTCGTGCGGGGGCGGCGGCGCCCGCTTGGCTTGAGGTGTGGGCGGAGATGGAGGTCTTGCTCTCGCTCGCGATGATCGGGCACACGCGCGAAGTGCACGCGTTCCCGACCTTCCTCGACGATGCGTCGCCGCGTCTTGTTGCAAAGGGCGCGATGCCGCTTGTGCTCACCGAGGAGGCGGGCACGCCGAACGATGCGGATCTATCGGCGGGGACGCTCGTCATCACGGGTTCGAATATGTCGGGCAAGACAACGTATATGCGTGTGCTGGGTTCTAACATGGTGCTGGCATACGCAGGCGCACCTGTATGTGCAAAATCCTTTGCGCTGACGCCGATGGCGGTTTACACCTCAATACAGATTCAAGACGATCTCGCGGGCGGCATCTCGACGTTCTACGCCGAGCTCCTGCGCATCAAAAAGATGATGGCATACAGCCGCAAGGGGCGCCCCATGCTTATCCTGATTGACGAAATATTCCGCGGGACGAACTCCGCCGACCGCATCGTCGGCGCGCGCGAGGCGATCCGCCGCCTGACGCTGCCGCACGCAATCACGATCGTCACGACGCACGACTTTGAGCTGTGCGACCTTGGCAAGGAAGGCATTCCGATCAGGAATGCACACTTTGAGGAGCACTACGAGGGAGATAAGATTCTCTTTGATTTCAAGATCCGCGAGGGAAGATGCAGGACGACGAATGCACAGTACCTCCTCCGTATGGCAGGCATATTGACGTGACGCGGGATTTTGGCGTATCACTGTGTCATAACGCCTGTTTCTGTTATGTGTTTTCGTGACAGTATGCTAAAAACCTGCTATAATAGGAACGTATTTTATGGGATGGAAATGACGGGCGGCACGCCGCGGAAAGGATACGGGATGAACGAGCAAGGTGCGCGCCCTGCCGCGACGGCGGGGGTGATGACGGCCGCGGCGGTGGTCTATGCGCTCGCGGCGATCTATCTGCCCATGCTGACGATGGTGCTGGGGCTGCTCTGGCCGGTGTTTGTGGCGCTTGTGGTCGTACGCGTTGGGCTCAAATGGGGCGTGCTGATGACAGCCGCGTCTCTTCTCCTCCTGATGCTCTTTGCGACGCCTGTGATGGGCGCGTTCTTCGTGCTCGCGTTCGCGCCGACGGGGCTCGTGCTCGGGGCGCTCGTGCGGCGTGATCGTTCGGCGGTGCAGACTCTCTTTGCGGGGGCGGCGGCGTCGCTCGGCGGCAAGGTCATGGGCGCGGCGCTGATGTTCGCGCTCTTTGGGCTCAATCCGCTGATGATCGACGCGGCGGATATGACGGCGGCACTCGACCGGACGATCGAGATCTATCGCTCGCTCGGCATCGCGGAGACGGAGATCACGCAGCTGCGTGCGGCGGGCGAGCAAATGCTGACGCTCTTCGTACAGATGCTGCCGTCACTCCTCGTCGTGAGCGCGCTCGCAGAGGCGGCTCTCTCGCTGACAATCCTGCAGCGGGTGCTGCGGCGCATGGGCATTGCATCCCGTGCACTGCCGCCGTTTACGATGTGGCGGTTTCCGGTGTTCTTCCCATATCTCTTCGGATTTGCTATTGTGGGGCTGTACTGGGGCTCTACAAGAGACATGACGCTGCTGTACGAGGCGGCGCTCAACGCGTATCTCATCTCTTTTTTTGCGGGACTTATCCAAGGGCTCTCGCTGATGCACTTTATGATGATGCGCTTTGAGGTTGCGCCCTTTGTCCGCACGCTGCTCTATGTGTTCGTGGCGATCAACGGGCTCGTGACACAGGTCGTCTCGTGGACGGGGTTGTTTGACATGGTCTATGACTATCGGAAAAAACTCGGTATCGATAAACAAAATATACAATAACCATATATTAGATATAAACTTGCAATAATACCCCGCCCGGGGGAATGCGAAACGGTGAGGATGCACTTCTCACGTTTTGGAAGAAGGTGATTCTATGCCGCGGAATTTATCCGCGTGGATCGATTTGACGATTCATTTGATCGTCATGCTTGCGCTTGCGCTCGTGACGTTTTGTTACAATACCTATGTCGGAATGGCGGCGCTCGTTTTGTGGGCTGCCCTTGCCGCGTTCGCGTGGGAACGTTGTCATGACAGAGAGCGGCGATTTGAACGCTACTGTATGGGCATTATCCGTAATGTAAACGAGGTAATGAACTATGCGGTGGATCGACTGCCACAGGCGATCCTCGTTGTGAGCAAGGATGGTCATCTCGAGTGGTGCAATCGTCAGCTTGGCGACTATCTCGGGACGCCCCCGCCGGAGCAAGGAACTGCCGTGGCGGATTTTTGGCAGGAACTCGTGATCGAGCCCCTTTGGGGGATGGAGGGCGAGTACCGTTTTACGCACGAAGGACGGACGTATCGCGTCTATCATCGCCCGCTGCCGACGCCTGCACAGCACGACCCGCTGATGGCGTTCTACGTAGAGGACGAGACGGAGCAGGCGAACCTCGAGATGCGGTTCCACGCGAGCCGCACTGCCCTCCTCTACATCCAGATCGACAATTTCGACGAGATCATGCAGGGGCAGACGGAGGCGGAGCGCTCGCTGCTGCTGCTCGCCGTGCGCGAACGTCTCGACGCATGGATGGAGGGACTCGGCGGGTTCATACGCAGCATCTCGGACGGCGAGTTTGTCGCACTGCTTGACCGGGCGGCGCTCGATCACGCGATCTCGGAGAAATTTGACATCCTCGATCAGGTGCGCAAACTGACAAATACGAAGGGCCTGCCCGTGACGCTTTCGATCGGTCTCTCTCTCTCGACGGATCAGTCGCTCAAGACCCTCGGCGAGGAGGCGGAAGCGAAACTCGACCTCGCGCTCGGGCGCGGCGGCGATCAGGTCGCGCTCGATATCGGCGGCAAGACGCAGTTCTTTGGCGGAAAGGCAAAGGCGGTTGAAAAACACACGCGGGTGAAGGCGCGCGTTGTGGCACACGCCCTGCGCGACATCATGGAGGGCGCGGACGAAGTATATATCATGGGACATCACAACGAGGACTATGACTGCTTCGGCGCGGCGATGGGTACGCTGTGCATGGCACGCGCGCTCGGGAAAAAGGCGCACATTGTCCTCAGTGATATGAACGAGGGCATCGACCGGTTCGAAGACGTCCTGCGCAAGGACGAGTCCTATGCGGACGTCTTTGTCCGTGCGGGGGACATCGCGAGCGTCGCGTCCGCGTCGGCGCTTCTCGTCGTGGTTGACGCGCATATCCCCCACATTCTCGCGGATCCGTCGCTGCTCGAGCGCATCCCGAAGGTGGTCGTCATTGACCACCACCGCCGCAGTGAGCATTTTGTCAAAAATCCCCTGCTCGTTTACATCGAGACCGCTTCGAGCTCGGCGAGCGAGCTGGTGACGGAACTGCTCATGTATTTCGGCGAGAACATCCGCCCGACGAAGTTCGAGGCAACGGCGCTCTACTCGGGAATCGTCGTCGATACGAAGAATTTCAACGTGAACACCGGCATCCGCACATTCGACGCAGCGGCGTACCTGCGCCGCGCGGGGGCGGATCCCGTGCTCGTGCGCAGCCTCTTTCAGAGCGACTACGAGACGACGGTCGCGCTCGCACGCGCGAAGGCGACGGCGGAGTTTTTCCCCGGCGGGCTCATCGTCGGCAGCATCCCCGAGCAGATTCAGAACGGACAGATCATCGCCTCGCAGGCTGCGGACGGGATGCTGCGCGTGGACGGGGTGCGCATGAGCATCTATGTGTTCCAAATGACCGCCGACACGGTCGGCATCAGCGCGCGTGCCTCAGGCGATATGAACGTGCAGGTGATTATGGAGCAGTTCGGCGGAGGCGGCCACGCGAACGTCGCGGGCGCACAGGTGAAGAACGTCCCGCTGCGCGAGGTGCGCGCCGCCGTCATTGAACAGGCAAGGAAATATATAGAGGAGAGTGACCGCAGTGAAAGTGATACTACAGGCTGACGTTAAAAATATCGGGAAAAAGGGCGAGATCGTGGAGGTTGCGGACGGCTATGGCCGCAATTTCCTCCTGCCGAAGAAACTGGCGCTGCCCGCGAGCGCGGAGAACGTGAACGTGGCAAAGGCACAGGCAGGGGCAAAGGCGCGCAAGGACGCCATGGCGGAGGACGAGGCGCGGCTGATGGCGGCGCAGCTCGAAAAGGTCACGGTGGACATCCCCGTGCGCATCGGCGAGAACGGGCGGCTCTTCGGAGCGGTGACGGGGAAAGACGTCGCCGAGGCGCTGAAGAAGCAGAACATCGACGTCGACCGCCGCAAGATTGCGATCCGCGGCGAAGTGACGGGCGAGGGCATTTACGAGGCAGTCGTGAAGGTGCATCCGAGCATCGCCACGACGATCAAGATTCACGTTCGTAAGGAATAGTCTATGTCGTTTTTTAAGGATTTGTTTGGCAGTCACGGCGGCACATCCGATGTCCTGCCCGCTCCCACGGGGGAGACGGCGCTCGACATCGAGATTGCCGCTATCTTTCGTATGCTCGCAGATATGATGGGGACGGAAAACCTCGTCATACAGGCGGGTAAGATGAACGCAATGGCGCTCATGCGCTCGGAGAATCGCCGCGAGCGCGTTCTCGCCCTCATGCGCATCCTCGAAGAGGATCCGATGCTCGCGCCGCCGCCGTCCGAGACGGAGATCCCGGAGATCCTTGTCCGCATGACGGAGGAGATCGCGCGCATTCGCGTGCGCCGGGATCTTGAGGATCGCATCGAGCGCAAGGTTACGGAAAAACTCGAACAGGATCACGAGGAGTACGTCGAGGACATCCGCCGTCAGGTCATCTCCGAGGAGAGTCCCGGTGCGGAGTCGCCGCATGATAAGAAAAAGCGCGAAGACCTCGAAGCCCTCGAGAATATCCGGCTCACACAGTCGGTGATGGAACTCCTGCGCCCGCAGAACTTTGACGAGATCATTGGGCAGGAGCGCGCCGTGAGGTCGCTCATGGCAAAGCTCAGCTCGCCCTACCCGCAGCACCTCCTGCTCTACGGACCGCCGGGCGTCGGGAAAACGACAGCGGCTCGCCTTGTGCTCGAGGCGGCGAAAAAACGCGCCGTCTCTCCCTTTGGGGAGAGCGCGCCGTTTGTGGAGACGGACGGGACGACGCTGCGCTGGGATCCGCGCGATATGACGAATCCCCTGCTCGGCTCGGTGCATGACCCCATTTATCAGGGGGCACAGAAGAGCCTTGCGGACAGCGGCGTCCCCGAGCCAAAGCCGGGGCTCGTCACGGAAGCGCACGGCGGCATCCTCTTTATCGACGAGATCGGCGAGATGGACGAGATGCTGCAAAACAAGCTGCTTAAGGTACTCGAGGACAAACGCGCGTATTTTGAGTCGGCATATTACGATCCTGACGATAAGCGCGTGCCGCCCTATATCAAGAAGCTGTTTGAGGAAGGTGCGCCCGCGGACTTCGTGCTGATCGGAGCGACAACGCGGGATGCGGATCATATCAACCCTGCGCTCAGGTCGCGCTGTGCGGAGATCTACTTCGAGCCGCTGACGCCCGCGCATATTCTGCGGATCGTGGAGAATGCGGCGCGGCGGCTGCATGTGACGCTCGGCGAAGGCGTTGCGGAGCTGATCAGCGAGTACACGATCGAGGGGCGCAAGGCGATCAACATTCTCGCGGACGCCTATAGTCTCGCGGTGAATCGGCTCACCGACCCCGAGATAGAGGAGATTGTTTCACGTGAAACAAATGCTGCGGATGGACTTGAAGACCGCTCGGGTATCCGACTTGCGCCCGGAGGAGGCATTCCTAAGGGCGCCGCGTCGGATACCGCTCGCGGCACGAAACTATCCGATGAAAATGTTTCACGTGAAACAATCGGGGAAGAGGAAAAAAGTAAGCAGGGCTTAAAAATGGCTGCGCCGGACACCGCTCCCGCCAAGCCGGAATTCGGCGGAACTGTTTCACGTGAAACAATCGGGGGCGAGAGAGAAAGTACGCATGGCTTAAAATTCGGTGCATCGGATACCGCTCGCGGCACGCAAGTGTCTGGTGGGGGCGTTTCACATGAAACAATCGAGGGAGAGAATGAAAGTAAGCGGGGCTTAAAACCGGCTGCGCCGGACGCTACTTCCGCCGAGCCGGAATCCGGAGAGACTGTTTCACGTGAAACAATAGAGGACGAAGGAGATAGTAAGCAGGGCTTAAAATCGGATGCGGCGGATGCTGTTCCCGACACGATAGTGTCCGGCGGGGCTGTTTCACGTGAAACAATCGGGGGGAATAGTGAAGCTCTGCGAGCGCTCAGCGTAGTTGTGACGAAGGATGATATCTATGAGGTAGTTCAGGTGAGCCGCCTGTATCCGTTCGGGCGCAAGAAGGCGTCCGATACGCCTGCGGTGGGGCGAGTCTTTGGGCTTGGCGTTGCGGGTTTCCTTGGATCAATTATTGAGATCGAGGCAGTGGCGTTTCCTGCTGCGGAGAAGGGGAAAGGAACGGTGCGCTTCAACGAGACGGCGGGCAGCATGGCAAAGGACTCTGTGTTCAACGCGGCAGCTGTGATGCGCCGATTGACGGGGCGTGACCTCCACGACTACGACATCCATGTAAACGTAATCGGCGGCGGAAACATCGACGGTCCCAGCGCAGGCACAGCGATTCTGACGGCGATCGTCAGTGCGGTGACGGGTGCGCCGATCCGTCAGGACGTGGCGGTGACGGGCGAGATCTCTCTGCAAGGGGAGATCAAACCCGTGGGCGGCGTCTTTGAGAAGGCATACGGCGCGCGGCAGGCGGGGATCACAACGCTCATCATCCCGTGGGAGAACGAGAAGGACATCCCCGAGGAACATCTTGGGCTGGATATCCGCCGCCTGAAACATGCGGAGGAGGCGTTTGACGTACTCTTTGCGAATGACGCATGGAAAGCACCTGTGCCGGAGGAAAAGAGCGCATGAAGAATATAAAAATCAAGCTGAAAGGAGTCGAGTAATGCAGGAAGGACGCATCCCCCCCCAGAGTATCGAGGCGGAACTCTCCGTCCTCGGTGCGATGATGCTCAAGGCAAACGCTGCGACGCAGGCGCTCGAGCTCCTGCGTGCAGAGGACTTCTACCGCCAGGCGCACCGCGCAGCCTTCTCCGCGATGGAGGGGCTCGTGCGCGCGGGCGAACCCGTGGATATCGTGACCGTGACCGAGGCACTGAAAAAGGCGGGACATTTGGATCAGGTCGGCGGTATCTCTTTCCTTGCCAACCTGACGAATGCTGTCCCCAGCACGGCAAATCTCGAACACTACGCCAAAATCGTCAAGGAGAAATCGATTTTGCGCAGTCTCATCGACGTCAGCACAGAGATTGCAGGCGCGGCATATGAGGGCAGCGACGAGATTAGGCAGCAGCTCAGCGACGCAGAACGCAAGATCTTTGCCATCAGCAGCGGGCAGAACACCGCAGAGTTTACGCCTGCAGAGCGCGTCGTCTTTGACGCTGTGGAGCGCATCAGTGAGCTCTCGGAGTCAAAGGGCGGTATCACGGGTCTCCCGACAGGACTCGCCTCGCTTGACAGCGTGACACGCGGCTTGCAGCCCTCTGACCTCATCATCGTTGCGGCGCGCCCTGCGATGGGAAAAACCGCATTCGTCCTGAATGTCGCCACCCATGCCGCACTGCAGGGGAAAACCGTCGCATTTTTCTCCCTTGAGATGCCGCGTGAACAGCTCATGCACCGTATTTTCTGTGCCGAAGGACAAATTGACGCGACCCATCTCGCGCGCGGCGAGCTCGACGAGGTGGAGTGGGAGCGTCTTGTAAAGGTGGCGGATCGCATGATGAAGACGCACCTTTATTTCGACGATACCAGCAGCACGACAGTTATGGACATTCGCTCACGTGCGCGCCGGCTCAAGGCGGAACATGGGCTCGACCTCATCGCCATCGATTACCTCCAGCTCATTCAGGCACCGGGGCGCGTGGAGAACCGCACGCTTGCTGTTGCCGAGATGACACGCTCATTGAAGATTCTCGCACGCGAGCTGAACGTGCCGATTGTCGTCCTCTCGCAGCTCTCACGTGCCACCGAAGGACGGTCGGATAAACGTCCCATGCTCTCTGACCTGCGCGAATCCGGCTCCATCGAGCAGGATGCGGATATCGTCATGTTCCTCTATCGTGAGGACTACTACAACCAAGACACCGAGAACGCCAATATCACCGAGCTCAGCATCGCAAAGCACCGCAACGGCGCAACCGATACGATAAAAATGTATTTTCAGAAGGAGTATACGAGGTTTCGCGATCTCGCCCGCGAACCCTGAGACGTGGAACGTGATCTTTGCGCCTAGCTTTGTCACATCGTCGGACGCGTCGGTTGACGTAGGTTTCATCTACGCCTGCCCTCGCGTCCTTCTCGTTCCTCGCTATGCATCAAAGCTGACGTCCCACTTAGGATTCCTGTATAGGAGAGACGTGACGCGGGATTTTGGCGCATCGTACTTTTTGATTTTACCTCGCGGCTCAGGTGCGCCCTTCGTTCCGCAGCGCAAACGGGACGGCAGTCCATTTATGATGCCTAGAAAGCACGCTGCCACGGCTCTAGGTCGCACAGCTCCGAGAGCCGTATGACAGCGTTCTCACATTCCCACATCTTACATCTATTCGTGCCGCCCCGCCCTTCGGGTGATGCTAAGCGTCACGAGAGAGCACACCGTTCGCCGCCCATAGGTAACCACGCGCGTATGACAACAAATAACGTGCGATACGTTATGCCGCCGTATATCGATACAGGACGCATCACATCATGTCGTACACAACGTGCAGGGGAAATATCCGTCGTCTCTATCGTCATTACAAAAATAAATTGCGCTATTTAACGCCCTTCCCCAATTGTTTCACATGAAACACACACATATCGATTATTATGTAATGTATCATGCGGCGAACGGGGTATCTTATCGACAACGCGCAGCATGAAACCCGAAGGGCGATGCGGCTCGTAGTGATCCTAGACAGTGATTTGTCAGAACGCCGCTTTGCAGTCCAAAGGACTGTGCGGCGGAATGAACTATATAGCGATATTGTTCTGCCGCATCGTTTGCGGAGCGTGGAGAAAGATACCCTGAGCCGCTCTAAAAACCAAATAAATTTTTGTTTCACGTGAAACAATCTCCCCCCATCCCCTTGAAAAAACAGGGGATTTTTTTTGCCATTTGTGATATGATGAAGGGAGTTTAGGAAAATGGATGCGGGCGTCTGCACGCATTTTACAAATGGGCAGGGGAGGAACGGTCATGTTAAAGAGTATTGCCATCATGACAAGCGGGGGGGACAGCCCCGGCATGAACGCTGCGGCACGTGCCGTGGCACGGACGGCGCTTTACGAGGGAGTCCGGGTGTGGGGCATCAACGACGGCTATCACGGGCTGCTCGAAGAGGATCTGCGCGAGCTCGAGTCTAAGGATGTCGGTGATATTATCCAGCGCGGCGGCACGTTTCTTGGCACTGCACGGTGCAAACGCTGGCAGACCCCCGAGGGGCGGCGTCTCGGACATGAAAACCTCATTAAGCGCGGTATCGAGGGACTTTGCGTCATCGGCGGAGACGGGTCGCTGCGCGGTGCACAGCTCCTCTCCGAGGAGTATGGCTTCCCCATCGTCGGGCTGCCGGGAACGATCGACAACGATGTCTGGGGCATGGACTACACGATCGGCTGCGATACGGCGGCGAACACGATCATTGATGCCATCAACAAGCTGCGCGACACCGCCTCGGCGCATCGCCGCGTCATTGTCCTCGAGGTCATGGGGCGCAACTGCGGCTGGCTTGCTCTCGTTGCGGGCATCTCCGGCGGCGCGGAATACATCCTCGTTCCCGAGGAGGAGTTTGACATCGCCGAGATCACTGAAAATCTCGCCGTCGCCTACGAAAAGGGAAAGCGCTACATCCTCATCGTTGTTGCCGAGGGTGCCGCAAAGGGACAGGACATCTGCGACTACATTGCGCAGCACACCGATATCGAGACGCGTGTCTCCGTACTCGGTCATATCCAGCGCGGCGGCGCCCCGTCCGTCATCGACCGCGTGCGCGCGAGCCAGCTCGGCGAGCAGGCGGCGCTCGCCCTCATCTCCGGACTCTCCGGCGTCGTGTTTGGCTACAGCAAGGGGCATGTCGTCTCGGTGAACCTCTACGATGCCGTCAATAACAAGAAGAAACTCGACCCCGAATACCTCCGCCTCGCAAAGGTGCTGTTCTAACCGGGGGATACAAAGAAAAGATGCGGAAAGGATGATCCCGTGGCACATATCATCGCGATTGCAAGTCAAAAGGGCGGCGTCGGCAAAACAACGACGGCGGTGAATCTCGCCGCTGCAATTGCGCGCGCAAAACGCCGCGTTTTGCTCGTCGATATCGACCCGCAGGGCAACGCAACCAGCGGATTCGGCATCGAAAAAATACGCTGACCGCGACCACCTACGAAGTGCTCATCGCGGGGGCGCGGCTTGCCGATGTGCGCATCGCATCGGACTACGGTGTGGACATCGTTCCCGCGAACGTCGAGCTCGCGGGCGCCGAGGTTGAGCTCGCAGATCTTGAGCGGCGCGAGACGCGACTGCGCGATGCCCTCACCGGGGTCGAGCGGGATTACGACTACATCTTCATCGACTGCCCGCCCTCACTTGGATTTTTAACGCTCAATGCACTCACCGCGGCACATGCCGTTCTCATCCCCATCCAGTGTGAGTTCTACGCACTCGAGGGCGTTGCACAGCTCATGAACACCATCGGGCTCGTGCAGGAGAGCGCAAATCCCGCACTCACCGTGCAGGGCGTCGTCATGACCATGTACGACGGGCGCACGCGCATCGCCGTGCAGGTCGTCGAGGAGGTGCGCGGCGTCTTTGGCGCCGCCCTCTATGAGACGCTCATTCCGCGCAATGTCCGCCTTTCCGAGGCACCGTCGTTCGGACAGCCCATTACGTCCTACGATATCACGTCGCGCGGCGCGGAGATGTATATAGCACTTGCGAGGGAGGTGATGCAGCGTGAAGAAAAATAAAAGTGGACTCGGACGCGGACTCGGTGCGCTCGGACTCGGGAAAAATATCCTAGCGCCGGAGGGCACCGCATCTCCCGCTCCTGCGGGTGCAAAAAAACCGGGGCGAAGAAAACGGCGTCATCCGCCGCCAAAGGAAAAGGAAGTTCTGTGAAAACCGCAGGGGCGGTGCCTCCGCATTCCGCAGGCAGTGCCGGAACCCCGGCGCTTCTTTCCATAGACCGTATACAGCCGAACCGGTTCCAGCCGCGCCGCGAATTCGATGAGGGCGCTCTTGAGGAACTGCGGGAATCCATCGCGCAGCACGGCATCCTACAGCCCCTCATCGTTCGCGATATCGGCGGCGGCACGTACGAACTCATTGCAGGCGAGCGCCGCCTGCGTGCGGCAAAGCTCGCGGGGCTCACGGAAATCCCCGCCGTATTTCGCATTGCGGCGGATGCCGAGCTCGCCGAGATGGCGCTCATCGAGAACCTCCAACGCGAGGATCTGAACCCCATCGAAGAAGCGCGTGCCTACGAGCGCCTCCTCGGCGAGTTCAAACTCTCTCAGGAACAGCTTGCCCGCCGCGTCGCACGCAGCCGATCGGCGATCGCCAACAGCGTCCGCCTTTTGCGCCTGGCCGCATCCGTACAGGCATTTCTCGCGAACGGTGTCCTCACGACCGGGCAGGTACGCCCCCTCCTCGCCCTTGAGAGCAAGACGCTCCAGAGCGAAGCCGCCGAATACATCCAAGAGCATGAGCTCACCGCGCGCGGCGTCGAAGCGCTCGTCAAGCGGCTTATCAAAGACCCGAATGCCCTCAAAAAAACGTCTGCGGCACCCGCGCAGCGCTCCGCTCCCGATATCTTCGTTCGCGAGGCAGAGGAACGTTTGACACGCAGCCTTGGGACGAAAGTCTCGATCCGGGCAGGGCGCGAAGAGGGCAAAGGGAAGCTCGAGATCAGCTATTTCTCCGCGGACGACCTCGAACGGCTCCTCGGACTCCTCACGGCTGCGGACGGGGCAGCGAAGGAGGATAAGCGCGCGGCGCTGCGTGCCGTTTCCGCGCAGAATTTCACCATCTGAGCGAAGAACCAAAGAAGGGAAGAAAGAAGTGTTTCTGCAAAATCTTGTGAATTATATTGGAGCGCATGAAGCGACGCTCTTGCTCGCCTCCATGATTCTCATTGTAGTGTTGTTAATCCTTGTTCTCTATCAAATGATACGAATCTCAGGGATGCGCAGCCGTTACCGCGAAATGATGCGCGGCACGGAGGTTGAGGATCTGGAGAGTATGCTCATCAAGCATGTCAGGGAGGTCGAGACGGTCGCCGCGACCAATGCACGCCTCCTTGAGGAAAATGAACTCATCCGCCAATTCCTGCGCCGCACCCTTGTCCGTACTGCCTCTGTGCGCTTCCGTGCGTTTGAGGACATGGGCGGCGACCTCAGCTATGCGGTCGCTATGCTTGACGCGAACAACGACGGCATCATTTTTTCCAGCATCTTTGCCCGCGACGATTCACGCAGTTATATCAAACCCATCAAGGGGGGAACATCCGATTATGCGCTGACGGATGAGGAGCAAGGCGTATTAAAGGAGGCAATGGGGCAGGCGCTGCCTATCCGCTGGTAAGGCGTGAGGCGTGCCATGCGATCTTGGCGTCTAGCGTCGTTATTCGTCGAATACTGCACTCGACGTAGCTTTGAACTACGCCTTCGCTTGGATTCTCCTCATGCCTAGCTATACATCCAAGCTTGCATGTCACTTACTTTACGGGCTGTCGTAGGACGTGACGCGGGATTTTCGCGCCTAGCTGTTTCATGTTTTTTAACATCGTGGGATGTCGTGTCAATGTATGCGCGCATTGTAGGGGCACGGCGTGCCGTGCCCTCTAGCGATTGACGCGCGCGTATCGATAGGAAAGGTATGATGCGGGATTTTGGCATCTTAGGTTTTCCTTCGCGGCTCAGGTGTGCACTTCGTTCCGCAGCGTAAACGGGACGGCAGTCCATGCATGATACCTAGAAAGTACGCCGCCACGGCTCTAGCTCGCACTGCTCCGAGAGCCGTATGGCGGCGTTCTCACATCCTCGTATCTCGCATCTATCCGCGCCGCCCCGCCCCTTCGGGTGATGCTAAGCGTCACGAGAGCGCACACCGTTCGCCGCCCAAAGGTAACGCCATACGCGTATGACCTCATAATCAAGCGATACGTTACGCCGCCATATATCGATACAGGGCACGGCACGCCGTGCCCCTATGGGGGGCGGCATGGAACGTATATCTTTCCGCTATATAAGCGGATGTACGGTGTGCCGTTGATTGCCGTATGAGGTGTATCGCCGTTTTCTATCGCACGGTGAGGGGGCGTATTCGCGGTCGCGGAGCTTTTACCCCCATAGGGGGCGGCGTGCTCCGACATTTTCGTTCCGTACAGATGTCGCCGCGCCGCGGTACTGCCCGGCGGTGCGGCGCAGTATCTTTTATCATCGGGCGTGACGCGCACGCCGTTTGCGCAGCGACAAGAATATGCCCCCGAACCGAAGAAACAGCGTATTTTCCGTTGCGAAGCAGCGAGAAAGATACCCTGAGCCGCGATTAAATACAAAACCTTGTAGTAGGAGTAACGATATGTCGCATGAGAACGTAGAACTTTGCGATGCAGAATCAGCAGAGAGAATTTCAGACGTGTTCTGCTCAGAGAGCAATATGAGCCATCTTCGGCGAGGAATCTCACAGCTCAATGCCGGCAAAGGTATCCCTCATGAATTGATCGATCCGGACGCATTGACGAGCAGAATCGGCTCGTCTATCGCATCACAAACGACTTTATAGAACTTTTGTCGTGCAAAGGACATTACGAATAACGACCTGCTGAAAACTCAGCAGGTTTTCATTTGTGCAGAGTAGGATAGAGGAACGAAAAATATGAACGCCTGCATAGAGGAGTATTCATTCAATATCGGCGATAAGAATCCACCGATAACATGGGAAATAACATGGATAATAACACAAACAACATAAACAACAACGAAGATAACAGCATAAACAACAGCACAAATCACATTACCGTTCCTCCCACATCCACAGAAGCTGTGGGAAAACGCTTTACACTCCGGCTCTTTGACACAGAGAGCGATGTGACGCGCTCGGTACATCTCTCCCTGCGCGCTGTGCGGATGCTTGCCGTCGGGGCGGGCGCGGGACTTGCCGTACTCATCGGCGCATCCGCGCTCTCAGTCTACACGCTCATGCACTCTTACCGTCATGAGGCGGAGACGGCACAGCTGCGCGAGGCGAACCGCATACAGCAGGAGCAGATCCTCACGGTGTCGAAAAAAGCTGCCGCGCTCGAAGAGGAGCTGGGCAAGCTCCGCCGCACGGAGGACGGACTGCGCGCCATCGTCGGCGCCCCTGAGACGCAGCCTGAGGACGACAATCCGCAGGTCGGAGACGCCGCGCCTACGGGCGGGGTGCCCCACAGTGCGACAACGGACGACCTCAGCGAGGCACTCGCGGCGCTCGAGCGGCATATCGGCGTGCGCCGTGCATCGCTCGATGAACTCAGCGGCATCGTGCAGAAGAACTACCCGGGAGCGTCTGGCCTTGGCGGCACAGCGCCCGTCACGACCCCGACCGGATGGCCGACGGACGGCTTCATCAGCTCGCCCTACGGTCTGCGTTTTGGCGGAGCGGAGTTCCATCAGGGCATCGATATTGCCGCCGACACCGGCACACCCATCACGGCGACTGCCGACGGCGTCGTCACTGCCGCCGGGTGGAGCGGGAGCGGCTACGGCAACATGGTTGATATCGATCATGGAAATGGTGTCATGACCCGCTACGGGCACGCCTCGGCGGTTGCCGTTACGGCGGGCGAACAGGTGCGCCGCGGTCAGATCATCGCCTATGTCGGCTCGACAGGGCATTCCACCGGGCCGCACCTGCACTATGAGGTGCGCCTGAACGGACAGCCCGTGAACCCGGCACCGTACCTTTGATAGAGGGATAGAGAGAAAGGAATCTTGTCATGCAAACAAAATCGTTCGCATATCTTCTCGCTGCAGGGATTTTACTCCTCCCCGTTTGCGGTATCGCAGCGGAGAAATCGGAGAGCCACACGGTGAACACAGCGGAGGAAACATCTGCAGACGAGGCGAAGAACGACGCTCCCGCAAGCGAGGATAAGAAGCTCGCCGAGGAGATGGACGAACTCGGCGGCGAAGTTGAGGAACCGCAGGATACCCGCGTCAAACAGGATGGCAAGGAAAGCGGCCAAGACAGCACAGAGGAAAAAAGCACTGTATCATCCGATGAGCATGGTGCGCGCGCCGATGCCGCACACGAAACGGATGCCCCGCCCACGAAAGACGACCGCCCGGTGGGGTATGCGTATGTCGGCGATAAGGACGCATGGCAGAGCGCCATGGCCGCAGACAGGACGGCGGATACGGAAGATGAGGATGAGATCAATGCCGCCGTGGACGAGGTGACCGCGGAGATCGAAAAGCTGATCGATAAGATCTACGAAGTAAATCCCCATCTCAAAGCGCCCACACTTGCAGAGGGGCACTGGGTCTTCGTTGAGGGCGACGAGCGGCGCGGGTGGTTCGTTGACCGCGGCAAAATGCACCGGAATAAAGACGGCACTATTTCCTACTGGCAGCTCATCCTCTACAACGAGTTCGGGCGTGCGCAGTTCGCGGACGCCATGCACGACGAGGACTACAAAGAGCTGCGCTACACACTCCAGCGGCGGGTCATGGATCTCAAGAAAAATACGGTCAGCACCTACGCGGTGATTGCCGTCGGCGCGGACGAAAAGGTACTCGCCGACAGCGCACGCGACGGTGAGCCGGCAGAGATCCGCCCGGACACCATGGCGGAGAAGGAGCGCGATACGGTGAAAAAACTCGCGCACAGGCTGAAATTCAAACAATAAATAAAATTTTACCGTAGTATTCGCGTAGATTATTGACAGCGGGCGTGAATCCTGATAGTATGAAGCTATCATTAAATAACTATGGGGCAGATAGAGAATTACTATCGTCCCGCGTTTCCGAGCAAAAATATCTAAGGGCTTCGCCTATGATATTGCGCCTGCGCCGGGGGACTTCCGCCCCGCGCGCACCGGGTACGCGCAGAAATGCGCGCGCCTTCCCGTATCGAAAAGGAAACGACGAATAACCGCTGCCGCAAGACCTGCTTGCGATCTTACCGTGCGGAATGAGCAGCCGCGCAGGATGCAGAGGGATTGTTTGTCGTGCATTTGGCACGGGAGGCGGTCCCCTTTTTATATATAAAGTTGGGATTGGCGCAGATAAAAATGATTGGAGGAAGAGGGCGAATTATATATCTTTTTCGCCCCGTCGGGTGTATAATAATAAAAAATCTTCATAGGAAGAATTTATTATCCGTGCCGAAAGGCAATCGCCTGTGTATTATTGTTAGGAGGCAGGAGCGTGGACAAGAGGGAGAGTCTATGGGAGGCATACCTGGCGAAGGGTATGAGCCGGCGCAGCTTTTTGAAAGCCTGCGTCACGCTGACGTCGCTCATGGGATTGAGCACGGACAACCTCACGAAGGTCGTTGAGGCGGCGGAGGTCAAACCGCTGCCGGTCGTCATTTGGCTGCACGGCCACGAGTGTACGGGCTGTGACGAGTCGTTCATCCGCTCGGGGGCGCCGCTCGCCTCCGACCTCATACTGAACTGCATTGCGCTCGAGTACAGCCATGTGCTGAGCGCGGGCTGCGGCGCGCCGTTCGAGGAGCACCTCGAAAAGACAATGGAGAAGTATCACGGCGAATACATTCTCGCCGTCGAGGGCGGCGTTGCGGTCGGTACACATGCATACACCTGCATGTCGGGCGGGCATTCCTTCGAGCACACGCTCAAACGCGTCGCCGCGGGCGCAAAGGCGGTTGTCGCCTACGGCACCTGCGCCACCTCGGGCGGTATTCAGGCGGCGGCGCCGAATCCCACGGAGTCGCGCGGCATCCGCTCGCTCATCGGAGCGAAACCCTACATCGCCGTCCCCGGCTGCCCGCCGATCCCGGAGGTCATGACGGGCGTTCTCATGCACGTCGCCCTCTTCGGCACGCTGCCGCCGCTCGATGCGGAGGGACGGCCGAAACAGTTCTACGGCAACCGTATTCACGACACCTGCTACCGCCGCCCGTTCTTCGACGCGGGCATGTTCGCCGAGCGCTTTGACGACGAGGGCGCAAAGGCGGGCTGGTGTCTCTATCACCTCGGCTGCAGGGGCCCCGAGACCTATAACTCCTGCGGCAATCTCCGCTGGTACCAGGGCATGTCGTATCCGATCCAGTCGGGTGCGCCGTGCATCGGGTGCAGCAATGCGAACTTCTGGGATCAGGCGCCGTTCTCGCGCCGTCTCCCGGAGTATAACGGCATCGACGTCGACATGGTCGGCGCAGGTCTTGCCGTGGCGACTGCGGTCGGCGTTGCGGCGCACGCGGGCGCAAGTCTCGTGCAGAAACGTATGCATGAGAAAGAACTCGCCGCGCATGAGAAAGAGGTGCACGAATGAAACACGTTGTTGTAGACCCCATCACCCGCATTGAGGGACATCTGCGCGTCGAGATTCAGGTCGACGAGGCAACGGGGAAAGTACAGGATGCGATCTCTTCCGGCACGGCATGGCGCGGGCTCGAGCTCGTCATGCACGACCGTGACCCGCGCGACGCGTGGGCATATATCCAGCGCATCTGCGGCGTCTGCACGTCGTCCCATGCGCTCGGCTGTCTGCGCGCCGTGGAGGATGCGTTCGGCATCACGATCCCGAAGAACGCGCATTACATTCGCAACATCATCGCCGCGTGCCTCGGGCATCAGGATCACATCATCCATTTTTACCACCTGCACGCGCTCGACTGGGTCAGCCCCATCGAGGCGCTGAAGGCAGACCCCGCAGCGACGGCGGCGCTCCAGAATACGGTGCTCGATACCTACCGCCTGCCCTTCCGCGGCCCCGCGGGACTCGACACCGAGGCGTACCCGCACGATATGCCCGTCGCGACGCCCTCCTACTACGCCGCGCTCAAGGCAAAGATTCAAAAGATCGTCGAGAGCGGACAGCTCGGCATCTTCTCGGCACAGTGGTGGGATCATCCGGACTTTCAGATGCTGCCGCCCGAGGTGCATCTCATGGCGATCTCGCATTACCTCGAGATGCTCGACAAGCAAAAGGATCTCGTTATCCCGCACGTCGTCTTCGGCGGCAAGAACCCGCACCCGCACTACGTTCTCGGCGGGATGCCCTGCTCCATCTCCATGGAGGACGGCAACGCCCCGATCAATGCGGCGCGGCTCGCTATCGTCGACCGCTCCATCAACGCGGCGCGGGACATGATGAACGACTACTATCTGCCGGATGTGCTCGCCATCGGCGCGATGTACGTCAAGCAGGGCTATACACACGGCGGCGGACTTGCGAAAAAGCGCTGCCTCGCGTTCGGCATGTTCCCCGAGGAACCCTTCTCGGGCGCGACGAACGGCGATTTCTTCAAGAACCTCCTCGTGCGCTGCAACGGCGTCGTCGAGGACTTCGCGGGCGGCGTCATGCAGGCAAAGGTGCATGAGTTCACGATGGAGGATGTCTCCGATCCCGCGGGCATCGCCGAGAGCGTCGATCACGCGTGGTACAAATATCCGAATGGCGACAAGAACGCGCTCCATCCGTGGGAGGGCGTCACGGAGCCGAACTACACCGAGCCGAAGGAAGGCACAAAGACCGAGTGGAAGGCGCTCAACGAACAGGGCAAATACTCTTGGCTCAAGACGCCGAAATGGCGCGGCAAGCTCTGCGAGGTCGGCCCCCTCGCCCGCTACATCGTCCTCTATACGAAGGCAAAACAGGGGCTCCTTGGGCAGCTCACATGGGCGGAGCAGATGATCGTCGATCAGGTCGACGCCGTGACGAAGGTACTCGGCGTGCCGCCCGAGGCGTGGCTCCCCTCGACCGTCGGACGCACGGCGGCGCGCGCACTGGACGCACAGCTCCAAGCCGAGATCAGCAAATATTTCTTTGACAAGCTCGTCGCGAATATCAAGAGCGGCGACACGACCGTTGTCAACAACGAGAAGTGGGAGCCCTCTTCGTGGCCGAAGGAAGCGAAGGGCGTCGGTTTCTACGAGGCTCCGCGCGGCGGTCTCAGTCATTGGGTCGTCATCAAGGACGGCAAGGTCGCGAACTATCAGGCGGTCGTCCCGACGACGTGGAATGCCTGCCCGCGCGACGATGCGGAGGGACACGGCGCGTTCGAAGCGTCCATGATGGACACGGTGGTCAAGATCCCCGACAAGCCGCTTGAGATCGTCAAGGCGGTGCGCTCGTTCGACCCGTGTATGGCGTGCTCGACGCATCTCTTCAACGCAAAGGGGGAGAAGATCCGCGTCGTAACCACAGACCCCTATGCGGGTCTCCGTATCGACGAATAGGGGGAAGCGCTATGAAACGAGAAGAACGGAAGGAATACTACCTCTTTAGTCCCTTCCTGCGCATCTTTCACTGGCTGATGGTCGCTGCCATCGTCGTGCTGTCCGTGACGGGGCTGCTCATCACGAAGCCGCCGACGATGCTCTTTACCGAGCCGACCTACTCGCCGCTCCTGATGAACCTCATCCGCAACATCCACTTCGTCGCGGCGTTCGCGTTCTGCGCGGGCTTCATCGGGCGCGTGTACGGGTTTATCATCAACCGCGGCGACCGGCTCTTCCCGCATTTTTGGAGTCTCATGTACTACCGCGACGCCATCGAGGTCGCGCGGCACTACATGTTCCTCAAGTTCTCGCACAAGCCGTTCCTGCGCAATCCGCTCGCACGCGCCGCGTACGCGGGGCTCTACGGCATGGTCGCGGTCGAGGTGCTGACGGGATTTGCGATGTACTATATGACCGAGCCGAACGCCCTCGGCGGCATCATGTTCGGATGGGTGAACCGCATTCTCGGCGGCGAGTACATGGCGCACGTCGTACATCATTATATGGCGTGGGTCATCATCCTCTTTGCCATCGGGCATTTCTATTTGGTCGTACGTTCAGAGTTTATGGAAGGAGAAGCGGAAGTCTCGAGTATGTTCGCCGGCAGCAAGCTGCTCCGGCATACCCCGGCGGACGCAAGAGACGTTGAATGATTGGGCTGTATGATTGTGAACGCGCATTGTACAAAATGCGCAATTATGTAAAGCGCCAGGTACAGATCCCTGCGCTGAAGGAGAATGATCCCATGTGTAAAGACTGCGGCTGCGGCGAGATCGCCGAGAGCACAACGCATGTGCAGTTTTTTGTGCGGGGCTATACGGAGGAGAACGCGGCGGCGGTGCAAAACGCCCTGCTCGGTCTCCCCGGCGTCCTCTATGTGCATATCCATGTGCATGACGGAGAGACGACGGTGGACTATGCCCCCGCAAAGACGAAACTGATGGAGATCGCGCGCACGATCGAGGCGCACGGTCTCACAGCGGAGCTGTAATCCGGCAATGCACGAAATGGCGATCGCCGAGGGCATCGTCGACATCGCGATGGACTATGCACGGCAGAATGATGCACACCGTATTGCAGAGGTACATCTCGTCCTCGGCGAACTCGCGGGCGTTGAGACAGAGTCGCTCTCCCTCGCTTTTGACACCCTCGTACGGGGGACAATCGCGGCGGGGGCGGCGCTCACATGGGAGCGCGTGCCGCTCACAGGTCGCTGTCATGACTGTGGCAGGGAGATGCATATACGACCGCAGAACGTCCTGTGTCCGGATTGCGGGGGCGGGATGGAGATCACCGGCGGGCGCGAGATGCGTGTCGACTACATAGAGATGGAATGATACGATGAAGGTACTCGTGAAGGCGGACATCCTCGGACGCAACGAGAACGCGGCGGCGGAGAACGCCGCGCTCCTCGCGCGGCATGGGATCTACGTGCTGAACCTCCTCGGCTCGCCCGGGGCGGGCAAGACAACGCTGCTTGAGCGGACACTCGCCGCTCTTTCGGGAGAGCTCCGCATCGCGGTCGTCGAGGGCGACCTCTTTACGGATAAGGACGCGGCGCGCATTGAGCGTTGCGGCGCGCCCGTCGTGCAGATCAACACGAGCGGCGGCTGTCATCTCGACGCGGCGATGGTCGCGGCGGCATTTGCGCAGCTCGATCTCACCGCGCTCGACCTCATCGTCATCGAGAACGTCGGCAATCTCGTCTGCCCCGCCGAGTTCGCGCTCGGCGAGGACGCAAAGGCGGTTGTCCTATCCGTCACGGAGGGCGACGATAAACCGCTCAAGTACCCGCTCATTTTCAAAGAGTCTGCGGCGGCGCTGCTGAATAAATGCGATCTCCTGCCGTACACCGATTTTGACATGACGGCGGCGCGGCGGGACATCGAGGCGCTGCATCCGGGCATCGCCGTTCTGCCCGTCTCCGCACGCACGGAGGAGGGCATGGCGGACTGGATTGCATGGCTGCGCGCGGCGGCCGCCGCAAAGAGGGAAGGGGGAGCACGATGAACTATGAATCGCTCGTTGATGTTGCGCCCATCACAGTGCTCGGCATCGGCAACATCATCCTGCGCGACGAGGGATTCGGCGTGCGCGCGATGGAGTACCTGCAGGAGGGGTGGAACTTCCCCGAGGAGGTGCGTCTGCTCGACGGCGGCACGCTCGGCCCCGAGCTCCTGCACTTCGTCACGGGGACGCAGCGTCTCCTCATTCTGGACGCGATTTCGGGCGACGGGCATCCTGGCAAAGTCTACCGCTTCGAGAACGACGCCGTGATGGCGCATTTTCAGGAAAAGCTCTCCTCGCACGAGATCGGCATTCAGGACGTGCTCGCGTGGCTCGCCGTTACGGATCGCGCGATCCCGCAGGTAGTAGTGCTCGGGATGCAGCCGTACGAGCTGTCGGCGGGACTCACGCTCAGCCCCGAGATGGCGGCGGCGCTCCCGTCCTTTGCCGCGCGCGCGGTGGAGGAGCTCGTGCGTTGGGGCGCGGTGCCGTCTCCGCGCGGGATGCAGTGCAGTGTGCGGATCGCCTGATGGAGGAACGATTGTCCGCGCAGAGCGGAGAGAGGTGCGCCGCTGAGCGGCGCGCCTTTCGTGTCTCAGGGATCGTGCAGGGGGTCGGGTTTCGCCCGTTTGTCTATCGGCTTGCTATGCGTCATATGCTCACCGGATGGGTACTCAATGACAGCGCGGGCGTCGGCATCGAGGCGGAGGGCGCGGCGGCGTCGCTCGATGCGTTCGCGGCGGCTCTGCGCGACGAGGCGCCGCTCGCCGCGTCCGTGACGGCAGTGACCGTGCGCGAGATTCCCCCCGTTGGAGCACAGGATTTTCGCATCCTGCCAAGCCCTGAGGGGGACGCGCCGCGCACGCTCGTCTCGCCCGATCTCGCCGTCTGCGCCGACTGCAGGCGTGAGACCATGGACGCGCGCGATCGTCGGCACGGCTACGCCTTTACGAACTGTACGAACTGCGGCCCGCGCTACTCCATCATCCGCGGCGTGCCGTACGACCGTCCGCTCACGACGATGGCGGCGTTCCGCATGTGCGATGCGTGCCAAGAGGAGTATGACGATCCCGCCGACCGCAGATTTCACGCGCAGCCGAACGCCTGCGCGGACTGCGGACCCGCGTACCGCCTGCTGACGGAGACGGGGGCGTTTGACGGAGATGCGATCGCCGAGACGCGGCGCATCGTCGCCGCGGGCGGCATCGTCGCGGTGAAGGGCATCGGCGGCTATCATCTCGTCTGCGATGCACGGAGCGAAGCGGCGGTCACGCGTCTGCGCGCACGCAAACACCGCGAGGACAAGGCGCTCGCCGTGATGGCGGGATCACCGGAGACCGTGCGGGAGCTGTGCGAAGTATCGGCGGACGAGGAGTGGCTGCTCACATCGCCCGTCGCGCCCATCGTCCTCCTGCGGCGGCATCGGCGGGATGCGGCGGATGCTGCGGATGGCGCGGGGGATGCCGACGGCGGCGTCGCGCCGTCCGTCGCGCCGGGGAACGCGTACCTCGGCGTGATGCTCCCCTATGCGCCCGTGCACCTCCTCCTGCTCGCGCCGGGCGACCTCTGGGTCATGACGAGCGCGAACATGAGCGGCGAACCGATCCTCTACGAGGACGCGGCGGCGGAGCGAGAACTCCGGGGCATTGCCGACGCGATCCTCACGCACAATCGCGAAATCGCGCACCGCGTGGACGACTCCGTCGTACGGATGGCGGCGGGCGGGCGTATGATTTTGCGCCGCAGCCGCGGCTTTGCGCCGACACCCGTCGCGCTTCCTTTTGATTCAAAAATCTCGGTGCTTGCGGGCGGTGCGGAGCTCAAGAGCACATTTTGCCTCACGCGCGGGCGCGAAGCCTTCCTCAGCGAGCACATCGGCGACCTCACGAATGCAAAGGTGCGCGCGTCCTACGAGGGGACGATCGCGCATTATGAGCGGCTGTTCGACGTGCGCCCGCAGCTCCTTGTCGCCGATCTGCACCCGAACTATTTATCGACGCGGTATCTTACGGCGCGCGCGGCGGCGGAGGGCATCCCCCTCGTCCGAGTACAGCACCATCATGCGCATATCGCCGCGGTACTCGCCGAACACGGATGCACGGAGCGCGTCCTCGGCGCGGCGTTTGACGGCACGGGCTACGGGGACGACGGGCGCGCGTGGGGCGGGGAGTTCCTTGTTGCTGATCTTAGGGGCTATGAGCGGCTTGGGCATTTTGTGTATCTGCCCCTGCCGGGCGGGGATAAAGCCGCCGAAGAGCCGTGGCGGCTCGCGCTGTGGGTACTCTACGGCGTGCATGGAGATGCGCTCGCGGCGCGTTGTCCCGCATTCGCCGCGCAGCTCCCATCCGGATGGCAGCTCCTCATGCAGGCGACGGCGGCGGGCATCAATGCGCCGCTCACATCGAGCGTCGGGCGGCTCTTTGACGCCGCGGCGGCGCTCCTCGGCATCACCTATGTGAACACATACGAGGGCCGGGCGGCAATCGAGCTAGAGCAATGCGCGCGCAGGGCGCGGCGGCGGCCGCGGATACTCCTCTACCGGGTGCACGAGGGAGGTGTGTACGGTTTGGGCGCGCGTGATGCGGGGGCGGCAGCATGTTTGCGGGGAATATCGCCGGCGGAAGCGTACGGGCGTGATGCGGGGCGCGGCGCACCGCTCACGATCGACTTCATACCCACGCTCCGGATACTCGCGGACGGGGCGGAGAAGCTCTCGGACGAAGAGCGCGCCGGGCGCGCCCTCGACTTCCACGTCACGCTCGCCGCCGCGACCTACGACCTCCTCGACCGCCTTTCACGCGAGACCAGGCTTCGCACCGTCGCCCTCTCCGGCGGCGTGTTCCAGAACGCACTCCTCGTGGAACTGCTGCTCCTCTTCATCCGCGACAAATACCGCGTCCTCCTGCCGCATACCGTACCGCCGAATGACGGGGGGATTGCATACGGACAAGCGGCAGTAGGTGTGATGCGGGATTTTGGCGCATAGCATTCTATATCTCCGCACTTCGTGGGCAAGGGATACGACATATGCGCGCCTTGTAGGGGCACGGCGTGCCGTGCCCTCCTCCGATCTACGCGCGCCAACCGATAAACAGGCAAAATCGACGTTTATGCGCGCCAACCTTATATCACTGCCGGGGCATAAAAAAGGAAACATCACCTCACGGCGATGTTCCCCGTCATTTACGACACACTATGTACTTGACGTTTGACTCTGCCCCGCAGGTGCGGGATCCTCGCTCGCCGTGCCCTTATCCTTCGCGGCTTTGCGCTGTGCTTCGTATCGCAGCAGCGTCTCGAGCGCAGACGCGTCGTCGCCGCTCGCCCCGTTCACGGCGTCGTCGATCTTCTCCTGTTCCTTTTGCGCGGCGGCTTCGAGATCGGCACGCTCCTGTACCGCTTGGGTGCGCAGGTGCATCTTGTGCGTTTCTTTTTCCTGCATCGTGCGCCTAAGATTATCGATCCTGCCGTCGTAGTGCACGATCATACTGCCGGCGGCGATTTTCTCATCGGGCGCGGCGGTATCGCTCATAGAACGCTTTTCCCAAACATCGCGCTCTCGATAGAGCTGCGCGAGCCTGTCCTCGTCGGTCATGCCCTCTTTCTTTAGCTTGTCCGCCTGCTTTTGCAGGACGCTCTTATCCTCGTCGGACAGGGTCACGTCCGTGCGGATGCGCGCTTCGATATCCGCCGCCTGCGACTTCTTTTCCCTCTTGTCGTCGATTTCCTTTTGATCGGCGGCAAGCGCAAGCTCCGCGGGGGTCAAAAGTGCGTCCATGTCCGTATCGCCCTTTTGGAGCTGCGCCCCGCGCTTGCTGACGAATACTTCGGCGGCGCGGGAAAGGACGGTCTCGGGCGTCTTGCGGCGCGCCTGCGCTCCGTGTATGATAGAATGTGTCTCGCTCCCCGGAAAAGAGGATGTGCCTTGAATTCTCATGATCGTACCTCCATGGTTCAATCAATCCTGCTGTTTATAATATCGACCGGAATACCATAATGTTTATAAAATCATAACGTTTCGTCGACAAATATGTGGGAAAGGGAATATCGCGGCGCAATCTACGCGCGGGGCTTGTATCACCGCCGAGGCATCCGCCTTGCGAAAAAAGCGGGGCTTAAAAATCGCTGCGGCGGACGCCTCGGCGGCACGTTACAAATCCTATCAATCTACGCGCGCCAACCGATAAATAGGCAAACCCGGCATCTATACCGCCCCCGTAGGGGCGCCGCGCCGCTGCGCCCTCGAGCGATCCACGGCGGCGTAACTTACCGCCGTACAATAACAAACAACGCAACGCGAAAATCCCGCCGATTTACCATAACCTAAATGATGCGAAAATCCCGCGTCATCGATAGAAAGAAGGATAAATATGTGTTTGGCAGTACCCGCCCGCGTCATCTCAATCGACGACCAACTCGCCTCGGTGGAGGTGCAGGGCGTGCGCCGCGCGGCGAGCCTGATGCTCCTGCCCGAAGCGGCGGTGGGCGACTATGTGCTCGTCCACGCGGGCTTTGCGATGCAGATCGTAGACGAGGAAGAGGTGCGCGCGATGGAAGCCCTGCGCGCAGAGATGCAGGGCGCGCCGCGCACGGTCGACGCCTTGAGGACGCACTGATGCGGACGGCAAACGACATGCGCGCGCTCACGGCGGAGGTCACCGGCGAAATACACCGCCTGCTCACCCCCCTTGGACGCCGCATCCGCATCATGGAGGTCTGCGGCACCCACACCGTCGCGATTTTCCGCGCAGGACTTCGGCAGATTCTCCCCGAGGAAATCGAGCTCGTCTCGGGTCCCGGCTGTCCCGTCTGCGTCACGCACGACGCCTACATCGACGCCGCGATCGCGTACGCGGGGCAGGAGGACGTCATCATCACGACGTTCGGCGACATGCTGAAAGTCCCCGGGAGTACATCGAGCCTCGCCGCGGCGCAGGCGGCGGGCGCGGACGTCCGCGTCGTCTACTCGCCGCTCGATGCACTCGTGGTTGCGGCGGCGCATCCTGAGAAAAAAATCGTATTCCTCGCGGTCGGCTTCGAAACGACCGCCCCGACCGAAGCGGCGGCAGTCCTCGCGGCGCAGAGGCAAGGGCTCACGAATTTCTTCCTGCTCTCCGCGCAAAAACTCGTCCCGCCCGTCATGCGCGCCCTCCTCGACGACCCCACCGCGCAGGTCGACGGATTCCTCCTGCCCGGGCATGTCGCCGTCGTCACAGGAACGCGCCTCTTTGACTTCCTCGCGGAGGATTATCACGTCCCCGGCGTCGTCGGCGGATTTCGCCCCGACGAGATCCTGCGCGCCCTTCATATGCTCGTGCGCCAACTGGCGGTGGGCGAAGCGCGCGTCGAGAACGCCTACGGGAGCGTCGTGCGCCCTGAGGGAAATCCCACCGCGCAGACGGCGGTGGATCGCGTCTACGAACCCGCGGAGACCGCATGGCGCGGGCTTGGCGTGATCCCCGCATCGGGGCTCAGAATGCGCGCAGAATACGCCGCCTATGACTTTGCCGCCGTGCGCCCCCTCGGCGCGATCGACGTCCCCGACGGACGGCGCGGATGCCGCTGCGGCGAGGTCTTGCGCGGGAAAATCGTGCCGAAGGACTGCGGACTTTTTGGACGGAGCTGCGTCCCGGAGCACGCCGTCGGACCCTGCATGGTGTCCGTCGAAGGAACGTGCGCCGCGTGGTACAAATACGGTGCGGGGAGGTTTCGCTATGGAGCATGAAATGATCACACTTGCGCACGGCGCGGGAGGGAGACTGTCGCGCGCCCTGACAGAGGAGGTCATTCTCCCCGCGCTCGGCAATACCTTGCTGAACGGCCTGCATGACGGCGTGGTTCTGCCGGCAGAGGGGAAAATCGCGTTTACCACCGATTCATACGTCGTCCAGCCGCATTTTTTTCCCGGCGGCAGCATCGGACGGCTCGCCGTCTGCGGCACCGTGAACGACCTCGCCATGACGGGCGCGCGCCCGAAATACCTCTCGCTCGCCCTCATCCTCGAAGAGGGCCTGCCCATAGAGACCCTGCGCCGCGTCGTCGCGGACATCCGAACGGCGGCAGAGGAAGCGGGCGTTCTCATCGTCACGGGCGATACCAAGGTCGTCCCGCGCGGGGCGGGCGACGGCATCTACATCAACACCGCGGGCGTCGGGCGGCTCATCGAGGGCGCGGACATTGCCCCGACGAACGTGCGCCCCGGCATGGACATCATTGTGTCGGGAACGCTCGGCGACCACGCCGCGACCGTCATGGCGGCGCGGCATAATCTGACCCTCCCGCCCGGCATCACGAGCGACTGCGCACCGCTTTCTTCTATGGTCGAAGCAATGCTGAAAACTGCGCCCCGCATCGCCGTCCTGCGCGACCCCACGCGTGGCGGCGCGGCGGCATCACTCAACGAGATCGCAAATGCCGCGGGCGTCGGCATCCTCCTCGATGAGGAAGCGATCCCCGTGCGCCCCGAAGTAGAGGGCGTTTGCGAACTGCTCGGCTTCGATCCCCTCACACTTGCCAACGAAGGCAAACTCCTCGCCTTCGTTCCGCCCGAGGATACCGCGCGCGTCCTCGCCGTCATGCATGAGAATGCGTACGGCAAAGAGGCGGTCGTCATCGGCGAGACTACCGCCGACGCCCCCGGCGCCGTCGGCATACGCACCCCGCTCGGAGGAGTGAGAGTTGTGGATATGCCGGCGGGGGAACTCGTCCCTAGAATTTGCTAAAGGTGACGCGGGATTTTGGCGCATAGCTGTGTCACTGCGAAAAATACTGCGCTTGACGTAGCTCTTAACTACGCCGGCGCTTGTATTTTTCTCGTTCCTTGCTCTGCATCCAAACTTCCGCGTCACTCAGGTTACGGCATATCATAGGGCGGGATGCGGGATTTTGGCGCATAGCGTTGGCGGTACGTGACGCCGCCGTGGATCGCCTATCTGCGCAGGGGCGGCGATACGATCCACGCGTATAGAACGGAACAGGGACGTGCGGCGAACGGGTATCTTATCGAAGCTGCGAAGCATTTACCCCGCAGGGGCGGCGCGGCTCGATTTGTCCGCGAGATGAGGATATGTCAGACCGCCGCTTTGCAGTCCGAAGGACTGTGCGGCGGAATGCGCTAGATAACGACACGTCACTGCCGCGTCGTTTGCGAAGCAGCGAGAAAGATACCCTGAGCCGCACTATAAGACGTTCTTATCATCCTATCTTGAGCCGCGCTATAGAGTTCCCTCAACATTCTCCCAAAAAACCAACAAAAAAGAGCGATCATCGCTGACCGCCCTTACCGCACAAATTACTTCGACAGATGCACATCGGGAATCTCGACCTCGTGATGCGTCTCTGGATCGACATTCGAATACACACCCGGCTTCGTCTCGAACGCCTTCAGATTATCCGCATTCGCCTCCAGCATATCCTCAACAAAACGCTCCACCGCATCTGCAAAATATACCGCCATCGTAAATTCCCCTTTCGCATACATATCGTAAAGCGCCGCACACGGGCGCGTTTGAACTACGCTTAACATAGCACGAACACGAAAAAAAGAAAAATACCCCTTTTTTATCAAAAATAGTGTTAGACTATCGATGAAAACTATCGTTTTTGTGATATTTATCATATTTGAATATTTATATATATAGTAAACTAATCAAATAGGACGGTTGGAGACGCCCGTAGGCGGCGGAAGGAGATGACCCTATGACGCTTGTACAAATGCGGTATTTTTATGAAGTTTGTCAATGGCAAAACATCACCAAGGCGGCGGAGCAGCTGCACGTTTCACAGCCGACCGTCACCGTTGCTATGCAGGCGATCGAGACCGAGACCGGGCTCAACCTCTTTCACCGCGAAGGGCGCAAAATCACCGTCACGAGCGACGGCGCAAAGCTCCTCAGCAAAATCTCATTCATCCTCGGCGAAGTCACTCGCCTCGACGACGAGATCCGCGACATGGCGCACCGCCACGCAAAAGTTCGCATTGCCATGCCCCTCCAGCTCGGCGTCGTCTTTTTACCCTACCTGCTCGGCGAATTTCACGAAGCACACCCCGAAATCGAACTTGAAATCATCGAAACCGGCGGCGTCAGCGCCCTTCAGATGGTCGAAGAAGAAAAACTCGACTTCGCCCTCACCAACTACACCGTCGACTTCAGCGCGCGCCTGAACTATTCCAAACTCTTTGACTGCGAATGCACCTTCGTCACGCGCTTTGAACATCCCCTCGCAAAACGCCACACCGTCAGCATCCGCGAACTGTGCGATGAACCCCTCGTCATGCTCGACAGCAGCTTCTTCATCGACCGGCTCGTGCAGGACGCCTTCGGACACATCGGCGAAAAACCAAACGTCATTCACTACTCGCCCTATCTCCACACCGTCAAAAATCTCGTGCGCAGCGGCATCGCCTCCACCATCCTCGCGCGCCCGTCCGTCCTCCCCTCCGACGACTTCGTACAGATCCCCCTGCTCGACCCCATCTTCATCAACAGCGGACTCGTCGTCAAAAAAGGACGCCAAACCCTCGACGACGTGCGCCTCGTCATGAATTATCTGAGGACATTGACGAAGGAGATGCTGATTGAAGGGAAGGATCGCCCCCAGGGACTCCGCGTGAAGCAGGATTTTGGCGCATAGCTGTGTCATATCGAAAAACACTGCGCTTGACGTAGGGCTTTAACTACGCCGGCGCTTGTGTTTCTCTCATTCCCTGCTCTGCATCCAAACTTCTGCTTCACTCAGATTGCGGTAATGTGACGCGGGATTTTCGCTTCTCACGTCGTCGTGACGCCTTTCGCTTCGTCGACGTAGGTCTTAAACTACGCCTTCCTCGCGTTCTCCTCATCTCCTAGCTATGCATCGAAACTTCCGCGTCACTTATTTCATCCCTCACACAACATCATAAAAATATCTCGGACGGTTACATTCATGTAACCGTCTTTCCTATTAAAAAACATAAACATATTATTAATGAAACACTCGATGTGTTCGATAAAACCTCTAATTTTCAGAATTGGCACCCACATAGAAAACCTCCTGCGAACCCTGCGACCTGCATTCTACCGTCGAGGTTTTCCCTCGTTTCGCCAAACCATGGGAAAAGGACGTATAGAATGCCTCATATTTGCCCAAATCACCTCTCAAAACAGCAGAAAGCCATTGCCAAAAAGGGAAAAAATCGCTATAATACACACATCGGGCGAAAACCTCCGCCGAGACCGGAGAGCCGCATTCCACCGTCGAGGTTTTCAAAATGTACCGATTTACGCTAGCACCCGCGCGGCTTCAGCGGGTATGCTGTTGCACAGGCGAATACCGCTTGCGGTATTGAAACCACAAAGTCCCGCATCGTGTCGACCCAAAACTGCGTTGCACAGGCGAATACCGCTTGCGGTATTGAAACCTGCACGATGTTGGTTCAATGGCCGAAAGAAAACCATGGTTGCACAGGCGAATACCGCTTGCGGTATTGAAACCCCAGGATTTGCCCCGCCTTGAAGACCTGTTCATGTTGCACAGGCGAATACCGCTTGCGGTATTGAAACAATCCTCCCGGATTCCTGAGTCGCTCCTTTTATTGTTGCACAGGCGAATACCGCTTGCGGTATTGAAACTAAATATTACCAACGGTGTCCTCAAGCTCCCGGGGTTGCACAGGCGAATACCGCTTGCGGTATTGAAACTCCTTATGCTTCACGCCGCCGTCCTCCTATTTTCGTTGCACAGGCGAATACCGCTTGCGGTATTGAAACATGAACTTTCCGTTCAGCCCGAATTCTTCGTCTGGTTGCACAGGCGAATACCGCTTGCGGTTTTGCGCCCGGTGAAAACCATTGATTTACGCGCGCGCTGTAGGGGCACGGCGTGCCGTGCCCACGTGCGATCCATGCGCGCCTATCGTTTTGTGCGATGCATGGAGACGGCGGGCGTCGTGGAATCCTTGATAGCGGTTTCTGTCGTTCTATGTTGGTATGTATCGGCGTAGAGACGCTAGTTGTTAGGTGTTGTTCGCTTTGCTATGCCGCCGTATATCGATCAAGGGCACGGCACGCCGTGCCCCTACGAGGGCGGTATATTGCGTAGCATTTGCGAGGATATGTACCGCTTGCGGTATTGAAACTACGAGATGTTCGCCTCATCGAAATCAAAGAGTGGTTGCACGGGCGAATACCGCTTGCGGTATTGAAACCCTGCATTGGCTGCTGTGTCGTCCGTCCATAGGCTGTTGCACAGGCGAATACCGTTCACGATTTTTATGCCTCGGAGCTGTTGTATCAACGCGCGTCTCTCGTTGCGGAGGGCGCGGTACATGTGATGCGGCTCTGCAAGGGCAATTTTTCACGCGTTCAAAAAAGAGCTGTAACGAGATTGTGTAAAAACACGTTTTCGTTACAGCTTCTTTTTGTGTGCGCCTCTTTTTTTCTTCGCTTCATGCAGGTACATAGGTAGTACATGCCGCTGAGCTATTAGAGGAAAGGAGCGAACTATATGCATGAAAAATTGCCGCGTGTGGATTGGATGGTGGGGACGGGGCTGGTCGCGCTTGCGATTCTGTCAGTGTTCTACGGGAGCGCGGAGCTGACGAGCAATATCGCCGCGGGGCTGATCGGGTTTCTCGGGCGGACGGTTGCCGGGCGGGAGGAATGCGTGTCGCAGGAGATGCGGCACAAAAATACCGTGTTCTCAGATGATGCGGGGGCAGATGTGCGGCACACTGTGTGCGAGAAAGACGACCGGGCGCGCGACGTATCTGCACCGCATTCAGGACGGATGATTCAAGTGCCGCAGGGCATTAACAACCAGGAGATGCAACGATGAGCGGCGTAGTATCTCGCGCGGAGATGATGCGCGTGACGCTACGTGATCTCCTGTCGCTTGGCGCGGCATACTGCGTCGCGCTTCGTGATGCGGCGGCACGATATAATCGCGAGACGAAGCTGTACCTGCACTGGACGGCGGGGCATTATGGGCAGTTCTTTGCGGACTATCATGTGCAGATTGATGTGGACGGCGGCGTCTATGTCGTGGGGGACGGTGCGCTCGATGCACTGCGCGCCGCGACCTACATGCGCAACAGCGGGAGCGTGAGCATCGCGCTCCTCTGCGCCTATGGGGCAACGACCTCGCATCTCGGGGATGAGCCGCCGACGGGCGCGCAGATCGAGGCGGCGGCACAGACGATTGCCGCGCTTGCCGCGGGGCTGTGGCTGACGATCGATAAGGAACGCATCATGACGCACGGCGAGGCGGCGGATAATGAGGACGGCGTGTACGCGCATGCGCCCTATGGACCGCACTCGACCTGCGAGCGTTGGGATCTCGAGTATCTCGGCACGCCCGAGAGCCCTGCGTTCGCGCCGTGGTCGGCGGACGGCACGCGCGGCGGCGACGTCCTCCGGGGCAAGGCGGCATTTTATAGGGAGCTATGGAAGAGATAAGGCAGGGATAGAGTGTATCAAGTAGGCAGATGATTTTGTATATAGAACGTCTTGACCTAAAGTGAAAATAATATTATAATATATTTGAATCAATATTTTGGATGTTTTGTTCAGGAAAGGATACCGTGATGAGAAAATTTAAGAAAACAATGGCACTTGGACTATGTGCCGCAACTCTGTCCACTGCTGTGCCTGCCTTTGCTGCTGAGCCTGTGCAGCGTACTCATGAGACAGGTACATGGGAGCCGTTTAAGCCGTCTTTGGATGGGGGCAAGCCTGTCATTTCTAAAATCCCTAAAGACCACGCATATATTCCAAAGGATACCGTTTTATCCGTTATTTTGACCAGTGAACTGACATCCAAAAGAGCTCGCAAAGGGGATATGGTTCCCTTGAAGTTAGCAGAGAATTTAATCGTCAATGGCGTGGTTGTTGTACCGGCCGGGGCGAAGGTGTTTGCGAAAGTCACACGCGTCACGAGATCCGGTATGTTTGGCCGTGCGGGAAAACTAGAGTTCACTGTGGATAGCGTAAAGGCTGTCAATGGCGTGGAGATTCCGCTTGAATACACTGCTGAGCGGAAGAGACACAACGATGGCGGTGCTGTTGCTGTCGTCGCTGTGGTCAGTATTCTCGGAGGTGCACTCATGAGGGGGGCAAATGTATCGTTTCCTGAGGGATCGGTTTTTGAAGCAAAGGTTGCGGCTGATACGGATCTCAACGTTACGATTGATGAACTGCCGGAAGCAATGAATCCGGAGAAACCGCACGGCGTCGCGATTACAATCCAATAGTTCTGAAAGGACTCTATTGGACGGTGCTCTAAATAATTGACCATGAAAAACCTCTTGCTGTAAAATAGAAAGAGCTGCAGCGGGAGGTTTTATTGTGCTGATTCTTGCAAGAATAGCAACAATCCAGTAAAATAAAATCGAGAGAGGACATGCTGTGGAGTGAGATTTGGATACTATTTCATTCCTGAAAAGGAAGGTGAGGCGCCGGAGTGATCCCCGGAGATGCCCAGCTTGCGGCTTACCGACTTAAATATGCCGTATTTCTGCAACGTTGAATGGTGATTGGTTCTATAGCCTGCCGCCGCGGCGGGCTGTTTTTCTGCACGATGAGAGGGAATCGAAAATGAGACGAAAAGACAGGGAGATGACGGAGGCGGAGGCGCGCGAGGTGCTGCGGCGGGCAGAGTACGGTGTGCTCTCGCTCGTGACGGCGGACGGCGCGCCGTATGCCGTGCCGATGAGCTATGCGGCGGTCGGGGACACGATCTATTTCCATGAGACGACGGAGGGCGGCGCGAAGATGGACTGCATGGCGCATGACAGCCGCGCGGTCTTTACCGCTGTGACGGATACGCAGGTGCTGCCGGATCAGTTCGCGACGATTTATTGGTCGGTGATCGCGGCGGGGCGCATGGAGGAGATCACGGAGGAGGCGGCAAAGACAGCCGCGCTCGAACATCTCCTCGTGAAATACAGCGCGGACTATATGCGGGCGGGGCGTCGCTACATCGCCGCGAATCTGCACCGGACGGCGGCGCTCTGCCTGCACATCGAGACGCTGACCGGGAAGGCGCGCAAGAAGTAAAGGCAAGGGAAAAGCCAAAGGAGGGGACGCGATGCGAGTACGGCAATATATCTTCGTCGGGGCAGTGCTGGCGGTACTCGCCGCCGTCCTCGTTCACACGCTCTCGGAGGAGCGGATACAGGTCTATTTTGACCGGGTGGAGGCGATCCCGGGGTATAAGATCGAGCTGCGCGAGCAGCCGCTGCGGATCGCGATGATCTCGGTGCTGAACCATCAAACGACGGACGAATATCAGCACGCGATGGTGCGCAGCATCGGGCGGCTCCTCGGGCGCCCGGTGCTCCTGCTGCACCGCCGCAGCTACGCGGAGATCAATCAGCTCCTCGCGCGCGGCGACGCCGACGTTGCGTTCCTGTCGAGCGGGGCGTACATGGTCTACGGGAAAAAGGAGGATGTCCGCCTGCTCGCGATGCCGGAACGGGACGGGGCGAACCGCTATTTTTCGTACATTATCGTTCCGCGCACCTCTCCCGCACAGGCGCTGAGCGATCTGCGCGGGCGGCGGTTCGTCTATGTCGATCCCCTCAGTTACTCCGGCTACATCGAGCTGCGGGCGCGCCTGCGCACAATGGGCGAAGATCCCGAGCATTTCTTCGGCTCGTACTACTTTACCTACAGTCACGACGATTCGCTGCGCGCCGTCGCGGACGGGCTTGTGGACGGCGGCGTCATCGCGAGTCTCACCTATGACTATTACCGCGTGAATGCGCCTGCGATCCTCGATAAGATCCGCCTGCTTGAGGCGCTGCCCGGCAGCGGGATGGGCCCCGTCGTCGCGCGCCGCGATCTGAGGGATGCGGACGCGGTACAGGAGATTTTGCTCCATCTGAATGAGGATGCCGAGGCAAAAGAAGCGATGCAGCATCTGCTCATCGACCGCTTCGTCCCGCCGCAGCCCGAGCTTTACCCGCAGTTTTCACCGGAAGAGGGGATCTGATGCGCTGGTTTGCAAAACTCCGCATTGCGGGGAAACTGACCGCCGTCATGATGGCAATCGTGCTCCTCTTTGCACTCCTGACGGGGTTGCTCTTTTGGTCGACGATCTCAGACGTCATGCGCGCATCGCTTGAGCGGCGCGGCACGAGCGTCGCGGTCGAGGTGGCGGAGCTGAGCAGCGAGGCGATCCAAACGGGCAATCTCTTTGCCCTCGAAGAACTCATTCACACGACGAAGCGCAACAACGATTTCGTCGCGTACATCTTCCTCCTCGACGAGCAGGGGCGCGTCATGGCGCATACGTTCTCGAAGGGAATGCCGCTTCACCTGCGCGAACTGCACCCGGCGGCGGGCGAAGAACCCGACGTCATGGAGATTCGCACCGACCGCGGGCGCATCCGCGACGTCAGTGCGCCCATCGAGGGCGGCGCGTTCGGCACGGTGCGCGTCGGCGTGAGTGAGGACGCGCTCGCGGGTCTCTTGAAAACGAATCTGTTCAAGCTCAGCGGCATCACGCTCGGTATCCTGCTGCTCGCGATGCTGCTCATTTTCCGCCTGTCCGAAATCCTCACGCGCCCGCTCTTTCACCTCATGGAGCGCGCCGAGCACATCTCAAAGGGGCATTTCTCCCCGCGCAGCATTGCGCTCTCCTCGTCGGACGAGATCGGACGTCTCGCGAACGCCATGAACCGCATGGAGGAGCACCTGAAAGAAGGCGCCCGCGAGCGCACCCGCCTGATCCGCCACATCATCACCGCGCAGGAGGAGGAACGCAAGCGCATCGCGATGGAGCTGCACGACGAGACCGGGCAGACGCTGACCGCGCTCCTCTTCTCTCTGCGCGCGCTCGCCAACGAGACCGCGGATGAAAATATGCAAAAGGCGCTCCTCGCCATTCGCGACGAGACCGCCGATACCCTGACGAAACTCCGCCGTCTCGCCGTGGAGCTGCGCCCGCCCGCGCTCGACGAGCTCGGCATCGAGGCGGCGCTGGAAAAGCTCGTCCACGACTACCGCGGCGGCGATGCGCCCGAGATCACACTCTCCTGTCGCATCGAGGGCACGCTCAGCGACGTCGAGAGCCTTGCCGTCTACCGCATCGTGCAGGAATGTCTCACGAACATCATCCGCCACGCAGGCGCGACGCGCGCACTCGTCCGCCTGGACGTCGGGGAGCGCATCACCCTGTGGGTCAAGGACAACGGCGTCGGCATCACGGGCGAGCGGATGCGTGCCGCACGCCGCGAGAACCACATGGGCATCTACGGCATCGAGGAACGCGTCCGCCTGCTCGCGGGACGCATGGAGATCGGCAGCGAGCCGCCCGACTGGGCGACCGTCTACCGCATCGAATTTCGCACAAAGGGGGCGCGCACATGATGAACCTGATGATCATCGACGATCACCTCTTGATCCGCGCGGGGATCAAGCTCCTGCTGAAGAACGCGCGCGACTACCGCGTCACCGCCGAGGCGGGCAGCGCAGAGGAAGCGCTGACGCTGCTCGCGGAGACGCCCGTCGACCTCGTGATCCTCGACATCTCCATGCCCGGCATGGGCGGGCTTGCCGCCATCCGCGCCATCGGCGCGCAGTATCCCGCCGTGAAGATCCTCGTCCCCAGTATGCACGAGGACGAGGAATACATCTACAAGGCGATGCAGTCGGGCGCGATGGGCTATCTCCCAAAGACCTCGGCGGACGACGAACTCTTCGACGCCCTGCACGCCCTCGCCGAGGGACGCCGCTACCTCAGCCCGAACGCACAACAGTCGCTCCTCGCTGCCATGTTCAGCCGCCCCGGGGACGCCGAGGAAGACCCGCGCGCACGGCTCACCGAGCGCGAGAAAGAGGTGTTCGACCGCCTCATCCGCGGCTACACAGTCACCGAGACCGCAGAGCAGCTCCACCTGAGCGGCAAGACCGTCGACACGCACAAGACGCACATCTACGAAAAACTCGGATGCAGCCGCCGCAGCGACCTCGTCGCGCTCGCCATCCGCCACGGACTTTTACAGACACCGGGCGTATAGTCCCATCAGAATTTTCCTGATGCGGGGGCGGAATTTTTCTCTGAAAATCTGATGAAAAAGAAGAACTTTGCCGATGGTCTCCCGATTTTTCATTCTGTATACTAATTACAGATGAAAAACACACAAAGGAGATGAAGCGGCATGTCCATCTTTTCCCCCGCACCGCATATCGAGCGGCTGCCCGCGCACCTCGTCGACGAGCGGTACAAATCGATCCGCCGGCAGGTGTTCCTCGGCACATTCATCGGCTATGCGACATTTTACCTCATCCGCAAGAATTTCAGCCTCGCGATCCCGTACATGATACAGGACTACGGCTACTCGAAGGCGGATCTCGGCATTGTCCTCACCATGCTCTCCGTCGCGTACGGCGTCAGCAAATTCGTCATGGGGAACATCTCCGACCGGTCGAATCCGAAGTATTTTGCGACCGTCGGACTTCTCCTCAGCGCGCTCGTCACCCTCGCGTTCGGCGTCGTGCCGGGCGTCATGACCAGCATCCCCATCATGTGCGCGCTGAGCTTTATGAACGGATGGTTCCAAGGCATGGGCTATCCCCCGTATGCAAAGACCATGGTCACATGGTTCTCCCAGACCGAGCGCGGCGCGTGGTGGTCATGGTGGAACGTCTCGCACAACCTCGGCGGCGGGCTCATCGCGCCGCTCGCGACCATCGGCATCGCCATCTTTGGCACGTGGAACAGCATCTTTTTCTTCCCCGCGATGATCTCCATCGCGCTCGCGATCCTCACCTTTTTCCTCCTGCGCGACACGCCCCAGTCCTGCGGACTGCCGCCCATCGAGGAGTACAAGAACGACTACCCGAAAGAGCACGGCGCCGTCATGGAGAAGCAAATGACGGCAAAGGAAGTGCTCATGAAGTACGTCCTCAAGAACAAACTCCTCTGGTATCTTGCCATCGCGAACATCTTCGTCTACTTCATCCGCTACGGCGTCGTCGACTGGGCGCCGACCTACCTCGCTGCCATCAAAGGATTCAGCAAGGAGAGCTCGCGCTGGGCGTACTTCCTCTATGAATGGGCGGGCATCCCCGGAATGCTCGTGAGCGGCTACCTCAGCGACCGCGTCTTCCGCGGACGGCGCGCGCCCGCGACCATGATCTTCATGGCGCTCGTCATCGTCGCCATCCTCGTCTACTGGTTCAACCCGCCCGGCAATATCCTCGTCGACAACCTCGCCCTCATCGCCATCGGCTTCCTCATCTACGGTCCCGTCATGATGATCGGCCTGCAGGCTGCCGACATGGTGCCGCGCGTCGCAACCGGCGGCGCCACAGGGCTCACCGGGCTCATGGGCTACATCGTCGGCTCTGCGTTCGCCGGCGTCTATATGGGATTCGTCGTCGATCACTTCGGATGGACGGGCGGCTTCATCAGCCTCCTCACCTCCTGCGTCCTCGCCATTTTCTTCCTGTTCATGACCATGGGCGGGAAAAGGGCAAAGGCATAAAATCTCCCTCCTTTATAGAAAAGCCGCCGCATCTTAGTGGAAAAGCTAAGGTGCGGCGGTTTTGTGCTGTGAGGACGGCGCATAAAGCATCGCTGAAATATTGCGAGGGAATGTGCTATAATCAAATATATAAGGTCGGTGCAACCATGAAAGGGGACGAAGCATATGAATCATCTTACGCCCTATGAACTGGGATTTATGGTAGGAACCGTGTTCGGGGACACTGCGGTCGGCACGGGCGTTATGCTGCTGCTCAATGCAGCGCTGAAAAAATTAGGAAAATGCCAATCGTACCATACGATTCTCATCGTCATGGTTCTGTTCCCGATGAACTGTATGGGGCTGTTTCTCTTTGGCGTCACCCTATGGAACGGACTTCATGCCGCGTTTGTGGTACTGATCCTGGTCGTTGCCGCATGTGTCTCTATCCTGTATATTGTGCGCCTCTTGTGGAGGAAAATAACCGCGGAGCGGGATTGAAGGACTGCGTGGCGATGCTTGCAGTTTGGGCGGGGCGGCAGTATAATGTGCACAGGAACAGCGCAGCCGCGGGCTGCTTTTTTTGACGATAGGGTAAAGGAGCTATGATGCGAGGAGAGCGCGATACCATCAGTCAGATCGCAACGCCGCCGGGGGCGGGCGGCATTGGAATCGTCCGTGTGAGCGGGGCGGATGCGCTGCATGTGGCGCGCGCGGTGTTCCGTCCTGCACGCGGCGGGCGGCTTGAGGGCATCGAGCCCTATACGGCGCGCTACGGGCATATCACAGCGGCGGACGGTACGGTGATCGACGAGTGCGTGCTGCTCTATATGCGCGCGCCGCATTCCTACACGGGCGAGGATACCGCAGAGCTCCAATGCCACGGCGGGACGCTCGTTCTGCGTGAGGTGCTGCTGCGCACATGGGAGGCGGGGGCAAGACCTGCCGAGGCAGGCGAATTTACAAAGCGCGCCTTCCTGAATGGGCGGCTCGATCTCTCGCGCGCCGAGGGCGTGATGGAGCTGATCTCTGCAAAGAGCGCGCGTGCGGTGCGTGCGGCGCGGGAGCGTATGGCGGGGGCGCTCGCGGAGAAAATTGCGGGGATCCGTACGCGTCTCCTCGGGGCGATCGCACACATCGAGGCGGGGATTGATTTCCCTGAGGACGATATTCCGGAGGCACGAACAGGGGCGCTCGCGGCAGATATCGCAGCGGCATCCGCGGATGTCGCGCGGCTGCTCGAAGGGGCGGATGCAGGACGCATTCTGCGCGAGGGGATGAAGACCGTGATCGTCGGGCGGCCGAACGTCGGGAAATCGAGTCTCCTCAACGCCCTGCTCGGCATGGAGCGTGCCATCGTGACGGATGTGCCGGGGACGACGCGCGACGTGATCGAGGAGCAGATCGTGATCGAGGGAATCCCTCTGCGTCTGCTCGATACGGCGGGACTGCGCGCGGCGGAGGATGCCGTGGAGCAGATCGGCGTCGCGCGAACACAGAGGCACCTCGCCGATGCCGAGCTTGTCCTCGCCGTCTTTGACGGGGCGGCTCCGCTTACGCCGGAGGACGAGGACTTGATCGTGCGTCTCCGGAACTGCGCGGCGGAGATGATTGTCCTCTGCAACAAGGAGGATCGCGATTCTGTCCTCACAGCGGCGGATTTCTCGATGCTCGATGCGCCCGTGCTCGTTATCTCGGCACAGGCTGGGACGGGGCTGGACGACCTGCGCCGCGCGATTGCGGAGATCGTCCGGCGGATGGAAGGAGACCTCGGTGACGGCGCGCTCCCGAACGTGGAGCGCGAGACGGAGGCACTGCGCCGTGCGGCAGAGCATCTGCAGGCGGCGCAGGAGACGCTTGCGGGGGACATGGGCACAGACTTTGTGTCCATCGACCTGCACGCCGCGTACGAGATCCTCGGCGAGATATTGGGCGAAACGGCAGACACCGACCTCATCGACAAGATCTTCAGCGAGTTCTGCATCGGGAAGTAGGGACGCTTGACGAAATATATGTTGGATGGTAAAATAAGAGCATAAAAGGGGCACTGTCGACAAGCGATTGCCCCCAGAGCAAGTGAACGAGAATCCCGCCTACTGCTTGGAGATGCGAAGGCGGGGATTTCTCGTTTACGACTTAATCGCTACGATTAGCGCGAGGAGCAGCACAAGAACCGTTAGGAACTCATATATCTCCATACCAATCACCCCCTCTGAATATTGGGGGCGAGAATTGACCGCCTGCCTGTGACTGACAGTGCCTTATCGTAAGTATAGCAAAATGAAACATACCGTGCAAGTTTTACTTTGCCATGAGTATAGCCGTCCGCCGGGACGGATTTTTTCTTGTCTGAATCAACCGGAAAGTTTTGGAAGGAATTATGAACAGCACGACAGATTACGACATTATCGTCGTCGGTGCGGGGCACGCGGGTGTCGAGGCGGCGCTCGCAGCGGCGCGGCTCGGGCGGCGTACGCTCTGCGTGACGCTTTCACTCGACAACATCGCGATGATGCCCTGCAATCCGTCCGTCGGCGGCCCCGGCAAGAGTCACCTCGTGCGCGAGATCGACGCGCTCGGCGGCGAGATGGGCATCGCGGCGGACAGGGCGTCCATCCAGCGGCGTCTGCTCAACACGGGTAAAGGGCCCGCCGTCCACGCGCTCCGGATGCAGGCGGATAAATTTCTCTATCAGCGCATCATGAAAGAAACGCTCGAAAATACGCCGAACCTCGATGTGCGTCAGCTTCTTGTAACGGAATTGCTGAGCGAGGAGACGGAGGACGGCAGACGCGTCACGGGCATTTGCTGTGAGACGGGGGAGCAGCTCGCCGCGCGCGCCGTTATCCTAGCGACGGGGACGTACCTGCGCGGGCGCATCATCCTCGGAGAGACCATCTACGACGGGGGGCCGAACGGACAGCGTCCCGCGATGCAGCTCTCGGATTCTCTGCGCGCACTGGGGCTGAGACTCATGCGGTTCAAGACCGGTACGCCCGCACGCGTCGATGCGCGCACGGTGGATTTTGCGCGGACGCAGGTGCAGGAGGGGAGGAGAGCGCGCCGCCCTTTTCCTTTATGACCGAGGAGATGCCAAAAGAGCAGGTGCGCTGCTGGCTCACCTATACCAATGCCGCGACGCACGAGGTCATCCGCGTGAATCTCCACCGCGCGCCGATGGCAAACGGCGTCATCGAGGGCATCGGGCCGCGCTACTGTCCCTCCGTTGAGACGAAGATCGCGCGCTTTCCCGACAAGGAGCGGCATCAGCTCTTCCTCGAACCCGAGGGGCTGCATACCAATGAGCTGTATGTGCAGGGGATGTCTACAAGTCTGCCGACCGACGTGCAGGAGGAATTTCTCAGGACGATTGCGGGGCTGGAGCACGCACGCATCATGCGCCCCGGTTACGCCATCGAGTACGATTGTTTTGACCCTCTTGGACTCGAACCGTCACTTGCCGTCAAAGGCGTTGCGGGGCTCTATAGCTGCGGACAGGCGAACGGTACGAGCGGCTACGAGGAGGCGGCGGCGCAGGGGCTGATCGCGGGCATCAACGCCGCGAGGGAGATTGCAGGCGAGGAACCTCTCATCCTCGGGCGCAGCGACGGCTACATCGGGGTTCTCATCGACGATCTCGTGACGAAGGGAACGGAGGAGCCCTACCGCATGATGACGAGCCGCGCCGAGTATCGGCTGATCCTGCGGCAGGACAATGCCGATCTGCGTCTGACGCCCGTCGGGCACGAGATCGGGCTCGTGAGCGATGCGCGCTGGGCGAAGTTTACCGCGAAACGCGACGCCATCGAGGCGGCACTGCATCTCCTTGAGACGACGAAACTCACGCCTGACGCGGCGACGGAAGGGCGGCTTGCGGATGCGGGACTTCTCCCTCTGCGCACGCCGATGAATCTCGCCGCGCTCCTGCGCCGCGAGGGCAGCTACGACGTGCTCGCACGCATCTTTGACCTCCCAATACTCGCGGACGATGTGAAGGAAGAAGTCGAGATCACCGTGCGCTACGACGGCTATATCCGCAAACAGCGGGAGCAGATCGCGCGCATGGAGCGGCTCGAACGGCGCCGTATCCCGGAAGAGATCGACTACGCCGCTATTACGAGCCTGCGTCTTGAGGCGCAGGAAAAACTCGCCGCCGTTCGTCCGCACTCCATCGGGCAGGCGTCCCGCATCAGCGGTGTGTCGCCGGCGGATGTTTCGGTGCTGCTGGTTTATCTCGAGAAGTTGACGCTCACCGCGGAAACATCCCGATAAAATTGTCACCAAACGACGAATCCCCTGAGAGTGTGGGCGGCACTTTCGGGGGCTTTTTGTATATGCACTTGTAGTCAGGAATCGTTACTTGGATAATGTAAAGAGAGCTTGACAGGCGATAACATATGAATTATCTTGAGGGAAGAGAGAAGGGGAGACGGGTGCATCAAATTATCATTTACGTCGATAGGAACGGGAAGTCGCCTCTGCTTGAACATAGAGTCATTAGAAAATGATGGCAGCAAGGACAGCCGCATCAAGCGCACCAAAATCCGCGCGTATGTGAAGGCTCTTGCGATGAATGGCACACGACTTCCCGAAACATATTGCCAACACCTAGAAGGAGAGATTTGGGAACTGCGCCCCATAAGGGATCGCATCTTATTTGCAGGCTGGCATGACGGCGCATTTGTCCTGCTCCACAGTTTTGTGAAAAAGAGCCAAAAGACACCGAAGAGAGAAATAGAGCAAGCCGAGCGCGAATTGGCGGATTTCAAAGCAAGGGAGGGACAGGCATGAACTGCACCAAAGGCGGATTTCCCATATGGGATGACGATTTCGACCGCGCGCATTATACGGCGGAGGAAATCGCGGAAAGCGATATGCAGGCAGCGCTGATTACGGCACTCGTCAACGCGCGTGAGGAGAAAGGCATCAGTCAGCGTCAACTCGAGGAGTTGACGGGGATCAAACAACCGCAAATCGCGAGAATGGAGCGCGGGGATGCGAACCCGCAGCTTGGCACACTGCTCAAGGTATTGGCGCCGCTTGGGAAAACGCTTGCTATCGTCCCACTTTCCGGTAACCGCATGAGTGTCACGAATTGACATCTAGTGTCACGAATCGACATCTATTGTATATGTAAAAGCCTCCGTATAGGGTGTCCGTACGGAGGCTTTTGATATTGTGTAAATTATGCAGGATTCGGTTCCGGTATCGGTTCGCTCTAGTCGTGCAGCGTCTCAGGTGCGATGTCGATGATGCCGCCCATCCATGTCACGACGCTATAATCGATATAGACGGCGCGATTGTTTATCTCAGCTGCGCATCGACAAACTGCCGGATCTCCGCGTCCATCGCGGCGGATTCGGGCAGCTCGGGCAGGAGGAGCGTCCAGTCGTGCGACATATGCGGGTAGATGGTAAACTGCACGGGGACGCCCGCGGCCGTCGCGTGTGCCGCGAGGAGCGCCGCGTCATCGAGGAAGAGTTCGTCGCCGCCCGACGTGATCAGCATGGGCGGCAGCCCCGTGAGGTCGGCGCAGACGGGGGAGATGTACGGATCGGTGACGGGCGCATCCTTACGATAGGAGGGATGCGCAACCTCGCCGCCGAGGCGGACGTTCTTTTCGCCGAGCACCTGATCCTTCGGGATGTTGTTCATATGCGACGGCAGGTCGCTGCCGAGATAACCCCATGGCGATATGAGGATGGCCGCCTTTGGCAGCGGCATGTTGTTGTTGCGCAGAGAGAGGAGCAGCGCTGCGGCGAGGTTTCCGCCGGCGGAGTTTCCGACGAGCACAATCTGCTGCGGATCGGTTCCCGCTTTTAGAATTGCGCGATATGCGGTCACGGCATCCTCAAGCGCCGCAGGATAGGTGTGCTCGGGTGCGAGACGGTAATCCACGGAAAAGAGCGTGCCGGCGTCTGCGAGATCGCCCTGGTGCAGTCCCCAGTCGCGGTAGCGGTCATGCAGACCGCCGATATAGCCGCCGCCGTGGAGGAAGAGGACGGTGCGGTCGATGAAGGTCTTGAGCGCGCCGCTCATCGTGTGCCAGTAGACGGGCGTGCCGATGACGATGGTATCCGCCTGCTATGTCGCCGCAAGAACGTCGGTGAGCCGGTCGTCGTCATAGTGCTGGCCGAGCTGGTAGATTTTGTAGTCGTTCAGAAAGAGCGTGTCGTGCGGAACGCCGGCGAGGAACGCTTCTCCCATCTTGTACGTATTGCCGTTTGGGTCACGGCTTGTGTTGATGAAGAGTACTTTCGTTTTTAGCGCAGGGGGAGCCGACCAGGCATTTGCCGTCGCATGTTGTGCCGGCACATCGGCTTCCTGTGCAGAGCCGCAGCCCCCAGCGCTGAGCAGGAAAACCGCCAACACGAGCAGAGTGAGCATCTTCTTCATGGTGCATGCTCCTTTCGGGGAGTGCTGTAAAAGCTTCTGCATCCATTGTATGACGCGTACCTCGTGCTGTCAATCATGAAGCGTGGTTTAGCATGTATAGGCGTATATATAATATGTTGATCCGCGTATCTAATCGAAAATTAGTGATTACCCCGTAGAATCGTATACTATAATATTTTCTATTAATTCAGCAATTATTATACCAACAACAGAGTATATTTATCGCCCTAGAAAGGATGAACCGGATGAAACTAAAACACATACGTATTGCGCTCATTCTTATCGCGGTCATCATACTGTCTGTGATCGCCTACCGCTCTTACAGTGCGCAGACAGCACGGACGAATCTCCTCACGGGCACAGTTGAAGCAACGCGCATCGACATCAGTGCGAAGGAGAGCGGAACCATTGAGGAGCTGCTGCTCGCGGAGGGGATGGAGGTACATCAAGGGGATATTGCTGCACGCATCCGGCGCAACGATCTTATGGCAGCACGGCTGCGGGATGAGGCGGCACTTGCGTATGCACAGGCACATCTCGACCGTGCGGTGCACGGCAGCCGGGCGGAGGATATCTCTGCGGCGGCGGCACGCACGCGGGCGGCACGCGCGGCAACGGATAAGGCGGCGGCAGACTATGAACGTGGGGCACAGCTCCTCGCGGAGGGAGCGATCGCACCGCAGGCATTCGATGCCCTGCGTGAGGAACGGGAGGCATCCGAGGCAAATCTGCGCGCTGCCGAGCAGCAGGAAGCGCTTCTCAAAAATGGCAGCCGCCCCGAGGATATCCACATGGCCGCCGAGGATGTGAAGCGACAGCAGGCGATCCTCGCGATCGACGACGCTGCGGTCGGCGACCTCACGGTCAGCGTACCCGCGGACGGTGTCGTCCTTACGAAGAACTATGAGCCGGGTGAATACGTCCGTGCGGGCGCGGCGCTCGCGACCATCATCGACCCGCAGGACGTTTGGGTGAAGGTTTATGTGACGACCGACGTCCTCGGCGATCTGCGCATCGGGGATGCGGCGCTTGTCTACATCGACGGCCGTGCGGAACCGCTCAACGGGACGATCAAGGAGATCAGCGATGCGGCCGAGTACACACTGCGTCAGAGCATCACGAAGGACGAGCGTGCCAATCTTGTCTTTGCGGTTAAGGTCGCGGTGCACAACGAGGACGGCGCGCTGAAGCCGGGCATGCCGGCTGATGTAGATTTGGACTGGCATCATGCAAGATAAAATATCCGAAGGCGCCGTCATCGAGACGCACGACCTCACTCGCGTATTCGGCAGCTATACGGCCGTCGATCGGCTGAACCTTACCGTGCGGCGCGCCTCGATCTTTGGTTTCATTGGGTCGAACGGCTCGGGAAAATCCACCGCGATCCGCATGATCTGCGGGCTGCTCTCCCCGACGCACGGCACAGCGCTCGTCCTCGGCTGCGATACAGCCGTACACCCTGAACGGGTGAAACAGTCGATCGGCTATATGTCGCAGCGCTTCAGTCTCTATGAGAACCTTACGGTGTGGGAGAATATGATGTTCTACGGCGGGCTCTACGGCCTTGCAAAAGAGGAGCGCCGATGCCGCTGCGCGGACGTGCTCGCGCAGATGCAGTTGGTTGAAAAGCGGGACGTCCTCGCAGGCGGGCTCTCGGGCGGGCAGAAACAGCGTCTCGCACTCGGCTGTGCGATCCTGCACCGTCCGGCACTGCTCGTCCTTGACGAACCGACGTCTGCCGTCGATCCTACGTCGCGGCGGCTCTTTTGGAACCTGCTCTCGGAGATGGCGGGCGGCGAGGGCACGACTGTCTTTGTCACGACACATTTCATGGACGAGGCGGAACACTGCGATGAGATCGCCTTTTTACAGGCGGGGCGCAAGATTGCCGCGGGTTCGCCCGCCGAGCTCAAGGATGAATTGCCGGCGCGCCTGTTCGTTTTGCCCTATGAGAGCACGGGAGAGGCGGAGGCCGCGCTGCGTGCGGCACATGCGCAGTATGACGAGGTTTATGTGTTCGGACGCCAGGTGCGTGCGCTCATCCCAAGGGGCGCGGAAGTGCCGTCGGAGGTGCAGGCACAGCCCGCAGCACTCTCGATGGAGGATGTCTTCATCTATTACGACCGACAGCAAAGGGGGTGAGGAGATGATGCGCATTGTTGCGCTCCTGCGCAAGGAGCTGATACAGATGCGGCGTGACACCATGACGATCGGTGTGACCTTCCTTCTGCCGCTCGTCTATCTCATCGTGTTCGGGATGGCAATCAGTACGGATGTGAAGCATCAGTCGACCGTCGTGTTCGACCAGTCGCGGAGTGAGGAGAGCCGCAGTTTCCTTGCGGCCATGACGGCGAGCGGGTATTTTGACCTGCGCTATATCGCCTACAGCTATGAGGAGCTTGATGAGCGGATTCAAAACGGGGATGCACGCATCGGCATCGTTTTCCCGCCTGATCTCACGGCGGAGGCAAACCGGGGGCGGACGGTGCCGATTCAGGCGATCGTGGACGCTTCCGACTCTATCGGGTCGACCTCTGCGATCGCTGCGCTTACAGGGCTCGGCATACACGTCCGACCCGTTGCCGCGCGCGGCACACCGGCGATCACGCCCGCGTACGATGTGCGCATCCGTGCGTGGTACAACCCGGATGCCGTCACCGCCTACTACATGCTGCCCGCGCTTATGGGCATCATCCTCAGTCTCACGATGGTGCTCATGACCTCAATGGCGATCGTGCGCGAGCGCGAGACAGGCACGCTGGAGCAGCTTCTTGTCACGCCGCTGCATGTGTGGGAGCTGCTCGTTGGAAAGATACTGCCGTACATCGCCCTCGGCTATATCCAGGCAACCGTCTCGATCATCGTTGCGCTTGCTGTGTTCGGCGTACCGCTGCGCGGGAGCATTCCGCTCCTCTATGCGCTCACGACCCTGTTCCTGCTCGCCTCCCTCACGATGGGACTCATGATCTCCTCACTCGCGCGCAGCCAGTTGCAGGCGGGGCTTCTCAGCCTCGCGACCCTCCTGCCCGCCGTTCTCCTCTCGGGATTCATGTTTCCGCGCGATGCCATGCCGGCGATTTTTCAATACATCAGCCTCGCCATCCCCATGACCCACTACATCGAGATCCAGCGCATGATCTTTCTCAAGGGCGGCGGCATCGCCGCGCTCTGGCATCAGACCCTCTTCCTTGCGGGCTTTACACTCCTCTTTTTCGGCGTCGCCGTCCGCAAGTTCAAGCGCTCCGTCGGGTGAGGGCTTGACGAAGCTCCGGGGAAAAGCTATAATGAGCATAGAAAAAGGCGCTGCCGGCAGACGGTCAGCCCCAAACACTTAATCGGGAAGAACCCCGCCTAGAGCTGGAGACTAGAGGCGGGGATTCTTATGCTCGTAACGCTACAATGCAAATTGTAACGAGGAAAACCAACGATAAAAAATCGTAGAGCTGCATAAGCATCGCCCCTCTCTAGGGGCAAGATTCGACCGCCTACCGCTGTGGCAGCGCCTGTACACATTATATCAGTGGAAAGACACGCATGCAACGTGTCTTTTTGTTGTGTGGGAAAACCGCAAAGCGGCGTTCTATAAACGTGCAATAAAATTATCGCAGGGGACTTCCTCCCCGGGGAACGGTACAGGATAGCGTGCTGCTGCCGCACGGTAGTTCCGGTGGTGTGCCTCCCATTCAGAAAGCCCAGTGTTTACAGTACTGCGATCAGCCGGTCGACATCCTCGGCGCGCGTCGCCCAGCTCGTGGCGATGCGCATGACGGTCGTCTCGTCCGAGACCTTCTCCCAGAAATCGATCTGCACATCGCGTTCGAGGCGTTCCCGCTCCGCGGAACTCAGCACGAGGAAAATCTGATTCGTCGGCGTTTCCCATGCGAACCGATAGCCGCGTTCCCGGAGCGCTGTACGGATGCGGTCGGCGCCAGCGATCGCGTGCGCTCCGCAGCGCCGATAGAGATCGTCCGTGAAGAGCACGTCGAACTGGATGCCGAGCAGGCGTCCCTTCGCGAGAAGCGCGCCGCATTGTTTCACGATGGAGAAGAAATGCGGCACCGTTCCCGGCTGAGGGAAGACGACCGCCTCGCCGATGAGCGCGCCGCACTTCGTCCCGCCGATGTAGAACACATCCGTCAGCCGCGCGATGTCCGGGAGCGTCACATCGTTCGCGCCGCAGCCGAGCGCGTACGCCAGGCGCGCGCCGTCAAGGAAGAGCGGCACGCCGTGTGCGCGGCAGATTTCGCTGATGGCGGTCAGCTCCGCGCGCGTGTAGAGCGTGCCGTACTCCGTCGGGTGCGTGACATAGACCATGCCGGGCATCACCATGTGGTCGCGGTTCTCATCGTCCGCATAGGCCGAAAGACACGCAGCGACATCCTCCGCCGTGAGTTTCCCGTCCACGGCAGGCAGCGCGAGTACCTTGTGCCCGCCGCGCTCGATCGCGCCCGCCTCGTGCAGCGCGATGTGGCCCGTCTCTGCCGCAACGACGCCCTGATAGGGGCGCAGCATCGCCGAAATCACCGTCATGTTCGTCTGCGTCCCGCCTGCGAGGAAGTGGATTTCCGCATCGGGCACGCCGCACGCTGCACGGATTTTTTCACGCGCCGCCTCGGAAAATTCATCGCAGCCGTAGCCCGCCGCCTGCACCATATTCGTCTCGACGAGACGCTGCAGGATCGTCGGGTGCGCCCCCTCCATATAGTCCGACGTAAAGCCGGGACGATTCGTTTTACTCATTGGTATTCCTCCATTCCATGCGTTCATTATACGGTGCTGCGAAGCAAAACACAATGCTGCTCGCTCAGCAAATTCTTACTTAAACTCTATGTGAAAAATTCCGATGATATGATCAAAGGAAGCGAAAAATTTGCAGGAGCGCGAAAGGAGGGAAAACGATGGAATTTGAAAAGCTGTATCCCGGACGCGGCGCGCGTGCTGTGGCAGCGACGGCGACGTCTCCCGTACGCCGCACCGCGCAGAGCGAGGACACGAGCGACACATTTGCGCGTATGCTGCAAAATATGCGCGAGGCGAAGCCCGCCAACAGCCGCAGCCGGGAGGACGCCGAGGGCGATACCGTCGTCACGCGGATCCTCGCCGACGGATCGGTCGTCGTGCAGATCTTCCGCGAGGGAAAGCTCATCTCGGAGAATATGACGCGCGGCTCCGATCCCGAGGCGGGCAAGGAAATCCTGAGCACGCAGGTTGAAACGATCGCACAGAAAGCGGACGAAGCCGTACAAAATCCTCTGCTCGCCTCACGCGCCGCACAAGGCGCAATGGGAGCGGCGGCAGCCGTGATGAACACGGTAATGTAAATCGCAAAAGCCAACAAAGACCTCTTATCCGATGACCGGATAAGAGGTCTTTTGTACTTATTTAGACGTATGAAGACGCGTATGATGGATACATTAACTTTAACGACATATAAATTATAAATGGTATCATAACATTCTACAAAGCAAGACTTAACCTATATCCCCGATACTATTTACAAGATGCACAGAATAATCGCATCCGTGAAAGGAGGAGACCTTGATGGTACTTGACAAAATTGATGTCGACCGCATTGTATCGCCGGTGAAACCGGTGCAGCGTGCTGCCCAGAAAGGCACTTCGGGCGCATTCGAGGATGCCCTGGAGGATTTTAGGCGCTCTAAGCCTGCGGAAACGAATCATTCCGCCGAGGCGGAGGGCGATGCCGTCTTTACGCGTCTCCTCACGGATGGTTCGGTTCTTGTGCAGGTTTACCGTGGGCAGCAGCTCATATCGGAGACTCACATGCGCGGGGCGAATGCAGCCGCGCAGCGCCGGCTCTTGCGCAGCATTGCGGGATACCCGTACCCGGATACCTCCCCGGGCGTGCGTCCCTGCTTGCCTCTCGCGCAGCACAGGGCGCAGGCGCCGTTGCCGCACTGGTCAATAGGGCGGTGTAGTGCCGACGATCAAAGACCTCTTATCCGCTTGCCGGAGAGAGGTCTTTTTGTATACCTGGACATTCGCGCCAATTTTTGATACGATACACGCATATTTTCATTTTTTTGGAGGTATGTGCCATGGAATCCTTTCTTCCCATCCTAAATGCGATCGACTCCTTTCTCTGGGGCGCGCCGCTCATCGTGCTCCTTGTCGGCACGGGCATTCTGCTGACCGTGCGGCTCTCGCTGATCCAGGTCGTCCGTCTGCCGCAGGCGCTGCGCCTGATTCTCCGAGCAAAGAGCCGGGGGCTCGGTGACATATCGAGCTTTAAGGCGCTCTGCGTCGCACTCGCCGCGACCATCGGCACGGGCAACATTGTCGGCGTCGCCACGGCGGTGAAGGTCGGCGGCCCCGGCGCGATCTTTTGGATGTGGACGGCGGCGTTCTTCGGTATGGCGACGAAATACGCCGAGGGGCTGCTCGCCGTCAAATACCGCGAAACGGACGCGCGCGGCGAGATCGCGGGCGGCCCCATGTACTACATCCGGCGCGGCATGGGAGAGAAATACCGCCCGCTTGCCGCGTTTTTTGCCGCGGCAACCGTCCTCGTCGCGTTCTTTGGCATCGGCACATTCCCGCAGGTCAACGCGATCGTGGACTCGGTGGAGCTGTCGTTCGGCGTGCCGCGTCTCTATACGGACATCGCGCTGACCCTCGTCATCGCCGCCATCACGATTGGCGGACTCAAGAGCATCGCAGCGGTCGCGGCGCGCGTCATCCCCTTTATGGCGGCGCTCTACGTCGTCATCTGCCTCGGCATCATCCTCGCGCATCTCGGCGAGATCCCCGGCGCGATCGCGCTCATCCTTGATGGTGCCTTTACCGGAACGGCGGCTGCGGGCGGCTTTGCAGGATCGACCGTCATGATGGCGATGAAAAACGGCATCGCGCGCGGCGTATTCTCGAACGAATCGGGACTTGGCTCCGCACCGATCGCGGCGGCTGCGGCAAAGACCAACGAACCCGCCGAGCAGGGACTTGTCTCCATGACCGGCACATTCATTGACACCATCATTATATGCTCTATGACCGGACTGGTTCTTGTACTCACGGGCGCATGGAACGGGGACACGGCGGGCGCCGCCATGACGGGCGCGGCGTTCACGAGTTTTTACGGCACGGTTGGCGGCGCGCTTCTCACCGTCTCGCTCGCCCTTTTCGCATTTACCACAATTCTCGGCTGGAACTACTACGGCGAGCGCGCCGTCGTCTATCTCGCGGGGCGCGGCGGCATCCTCCCGTATCGCGTCGTCTTTATCGTACTCATCGCGCTCGGCGCATTTCTGAAACTCGAGGCGATTTGGATTCTCGCCGACATCGTGAACGGACTCATGGCGATCCCGAACCTCATCGCCCTGCTCGCCCTCTCGGGCGTCGTCGTCCGCGAGACGCGGAAATACATGGAAAAGCAGGACTGAGTGTGGGCACCGTCGAATCCTATTGAGAAGGAATATGACCGAAACAATCTCATAGGAGGACTGCGCATGAAGATCGTTGTTTTGGACGGATATACGGAGAATCCGGGCGACATCAGCTGGTCGCCCCTCGCGGCGCTCGGCGACCTCACGGTCTACGACCGCACATCGTACGACGAATCGCCGCTCATCCCTGAGCGCATCGGCGACGCCGAGATCATCGTCATCAACAAGACGCCGATTAGCCCCGCAACCATGGACGCCTGTCCGAACCTGCGTGCCGTTGCCGTACTCGCTACGGGATACAACACAGTCGACGCTGCCTATGCACGCAAAAAGAATATCGATGTCATGAATGTACCCGGCTACGGTACGGACAATGTAAGTCAGAATGCAATCGCACTCCTCCTCGAGGCGTGCTCGCAGGTCGGGCATCATGACCGCTCCGTCCATGCGGGCGAATGGACGTCCAGCATCGATTTTTGCTATTGGCAGCGTCCCCTCATCGAGGTCAGCGGCAAGACCGCGGGCATCATCGGACTTGGGCGCATCGGCAGAGCCACCGCGCGCGTCCTGTGCGCGCTGAACGTGAACGTCATCGCCTACAGCCGCACCGAGACGGACGAGGGGCGCGCCGTCGCGGACTATGTGCCGCTCGATACGCTCTTTGCGCGCTCCGACTTCATCTTCCTCCACTGCCCGCTGACGCCCGCGACCGAGGGGATCGTCGACGCGGCGGCGATCGCCCGGATGAAGGACGGCGTCATCATCGTCAACAACGGGCGCGGACAGCTCATCGTTGAAGAGGATCTCGCCGCCGCCCTCAGGAGCGGCAAGGTCGCGTGGGCGGCGGTCGACGTTGTATCCGCAGAACCCATCGCCGCGGACAATCCCCTCCTGCACGCACCGCACTGCATCATCAACCCGCACATCGCGTGGGCGACAAAGGAAGCCCGCGAACGCATCATGCAGATCACCGCAGACAACGTGCGTACATTCATCGAAGGCCGGCCGCAGAACGTTGTCAATCTCTGAAAACCCGTATGACGATCCTAAAAAAACAGCGTAAAAATTAAAAAGGATCTCGGCAAAAGATAGGAGTCCCTGATGGATGTAGAATATATCATAGGGGCAAGGATTGGCATTGTTGTGGCTCGGCGGGGTCTGATCCTTTTTGGGATCGGATTTATTGTGTTCTTTGCAAAATTTTGAGCATCGTTCTAAAAATAAGCAGCATTATGATAAGTGGAATTGGGGACTGTAACGAAATAGCGTTTTTCGCACTTTCGTTACAGTCCTTTTCTTATGCAATAAATACAGGGCTTCCGGCTGATATGTACCCAATCTTTGTTTGTAGTATTTCGTTACAGCCCCTTCTTTTTGTTGTGTTACAGCGGTAGGGAGGGATGATGGGCACGGAGGCATACGCCCCGGTAACGCCTCGTCTTTATCATGCGCATTGTGCTCGGCGCGTTCCTCAAACTCGAGGCGATTGGGTGTCCGCCGACATCGTCAACGGTTCCGGGGCGATCCTAAACCTCATCGCCCTGCTCGCGCTTTCGGACGTCGTTGTGAGGGAGACACGTGCGTATATGGAGCAGATGGGGCGGTGACGCGCGCTTTTCATGTCGGCACTTTATGTCGGAGCGGCATGCATGAGTGAGGGTACCATTTTTCAATTGACAGTGCCATGATCAAGGGATATTCTGAAGGAAATACCGTATGACCAGGAGCGGGGAGGGAGGTTCCCATGTGGGGAAATATTTTATGTATTCTGCTCGTTGCAGCGGGGACGTTCCTCTATGGTCGGCGGCTGTGCAGGTTCGTCGGCTATTATCGGGAAGGGCGGGTCAGCGGACGGAGGCTCTGTCGTATGGCGGGGCGGCTATACGGTATCGTCATCGTGCTGATTTTAGGCCTTTTGGATCCGCTGATCCGGACGGCGCCCTTTATGCAAACGGGGATGGCGAGAGGAATGCTTGTTTTTTGCATGGGGAGTGTAATTTTTATTGCATCGTATACGGATCGAAGGTATATTCGCTATTTGAAGCGGACGGATATGCATGATCTGCCTCCGATGGATGCGGAACATTATCGTTCCTACGGATATTTAATGCATGGGTTCTGTATATGGCCTATCGGGGGGCTCGTCATGCTGATCGGGATATTGATGGTCGCCGCATCGCTGTAGCTGTTCGTGAGAAAAATGTATCGCCGGGAGGAGGGATGCGCGCTATGTGGATGATTTTTGCGGCGCTTTGGTTATCTTTGTTTCTTGGAATGTCCGTCGGCCTCGGCCGGCTGACGTACCATGCGTGGACGGCGCAGCGGGAGGGGCGTGTCAGCAGGCAGGCGGTATGCTGGCTCATCGGGCAGACGCTTGCCGCGGGGATGTTGGCGCTATGGGGATTTGCCGCCGCTTTTATCCTGCCGCGACATTTAACGGATGTTGGGAGTGGATTGCTTACGTTCTATATAGGATGCACACTCTTAACTAGTTGGTACCCGGGCTGCCGGTATCGGCGCTATCTGAAAGGGCCGGACGTCGGTGCGCTGCCCCCGCCGGACGCACGGCATCGCTCCCTCAGTCTTTGGCTGACGTGCGGCACGTATTGGCTTTGTCCGCTGCCGCTCGGGATGGTCATCGGCGGCCTCTATACGTTTTTCACATCGTGAGATCGGCCTCAGTCCGAAAAGGATCCACGGCACAAAACCGCTGGCGCACGGATTCTTTTCGACAAATCAGAAAAAATGTTTGATTTTTAGCCGCGTATCGGCTATCATGTGCGTGGAACGTTCCTCGGACAGAGGCGGTGTCTTTCCCCCGAAAGGGGGTGATGGCAATGACTGTATTTGATGCGATAGTTTTACTGGTCGCGGCAACTGGTTACCTGCTCATCATACAAAAGAAATAACCGCCCTTCTCCCAGGTCGAGCGGTTATTTCTCTGTAAATAACGATTCGATTTTGGAAAGATGCCGCCCGGGGGCGTTCTTTCTGTGTCCATTATAGCAGATCGTACCGCTGCCCGCAAGTCCGCCGCAGGAAAAACGATCGTGCCGCGCGGATTCTTTCTATCGCGGCACGGCAGTCTATGTTATAATGGCGTCAATGGCTGCGGTTTAGTCAAAGGAGGCTGCCGTAGAATCTCCTCCCAACATACAAGTCGGCGACCGGTTCTTCAAAAAACTGCTGCTTATGCTTTTAACGGCGATTGCCTTCGCTGCTGTGCTCAATCATTCGTCTGCGGGCAGATACTCGACTACTTCATCTTTATGATGGGGCTGATCTCGATCGGTGCTGTCTTTATCTTTGTCGAATCGCCCGCGCAGGCGCTCGCCTGTACCGATCCTGTTTGGCTGACATGAGATACTATATTAAAAGAGGAAGCGCATATGAGCGAATCAGAAGTATATTTCATGCGCGCGCTGATTGCGGCGGTTGCCATTCTCTCGGGGCGCGCGTTTATTCATGTCCTGTATTGGCATCATAAGGGCGAAGCGAGTACGCCGTTGCTCTTTGTAATGTCGAGTATCTTTTGCGCGGTGATGATGGGGGTGATCCCCTATCTTGTGGATCTGTATTCCGGTATTGTTCTTTCATTTGTACATACAGATTTAGGGGGGAAGGTCTTTGTCTTCTATGTTTGGATGATGAACCTCATCCCGTGCTATGGGATTAGCGTCTATACGCGTTATTGGCGGCGTGTTTTGATTGATGGGCTGCTGCCGCGCGTTGACCGCAAGTACTTTGCGTTCCTATGGCGGTTGGAAATTCTCGCATGGGGCGTTCCCCTTTCGATGTTCGCCCTGCTTTATTTGTTGTGGCTGATCTGCACCGAGCAATTTTAGAGGAGCTATTAGTATTTGATTGGCAGCGTTCAAGTTCGAGTTTTCATGTACAAAAACCTATACTGGGAGAGGATATGGCTTGCTCCTCAGAAAAAGAACCCGCCGGCGTGGCAGGTTCTTTTTCATACTCGTGGAATGGCGCGTATGCCGATAAAGAGGAGGGTGTGGAATGACTTTATCCCCGCACGATTTCCCATAACTTCTCATAGTCCGAGACGACGCTGTAAGTCACGCCCTCTCCGCTGACGGCGCGGAAATGCTTTGCGGCGCATTCCTTCTTTGCCTGCTCGATTGCGCGCAGCTGGAGGGAGGACATGCTGCCCTTCGTCTCCGCGACGAAGTAGACATGTTTCACCTTGCCCGAGCGGAATGCGATCGCCCAGTCGGGATTGTACCTGCCGACGGGTGTGCTGATGTAGAATCCGCGCGGGAGCTTCACATAGACCTCAACCTCGCCGCGATGCTCCTCGAGTTTTTCGGCGAACTCCTTCTCGTTCGTTGAGTCATAGATCACATGATCGTAGAGATGCCGCTCGGCAGGCATGGCGTTCACCCCGCGCACGCCGCGCCGCAGTTCCGGCGCGGTGAAAATATCCGTTGAGTAATGTTCCTCCAGCTTGTTGTAGCTGACGTGCTCGATGATCGTCGTCGCCTTTTGCTCGTTGATGAGGCGTGCGGTGCGCAGGATGAACTCCTCCGGATTCATGCGGAAGAGGTCAAAGGTCGTGGGCTTTATCCCTGTTAAGATGGTGACAATCGCGTGCCGCGTCAGCCCCGTATCGGCGGTGAGTTTGCCCACGAGATCGCAGCGCACGGACTGCGGCGCGTCCTTTTTGCCGTAGGGAGCGATCTCCTCGCGCACGGTATATCCTTGCGTAAAGCCTGTGCCGTCCGTGAGCTGCTGCTTTGAGGTCAGTGTGTCCGCCTGCATCCCCGTAGAGATATTCACATAGAGACGCGAGACAGTGAGGTGCGCATCGAGCGCGTGAATTGCCTTCGCCGTGAGCTCCTGCTCGTCAAAATGTACCGTGTAATATCACGCGCGACTTCCACTTTCCGCCGAAGAGACGTTTAGGTGCTGCACGGCTTCGACAGCGCTGCACACGCAGAGGCATATCTCTCGAGCGCCATGTTCAGCGACGATGTCGTCATCGGGCTCAAGCCGTATCTGAATGCTGCCCCCGACATACGCATCTACACCGTCGCATAACACAAATTTCATGAGAAAGCCGCCCCCATATGGAGGGTGACTTTCTCCTATGCCCACTTTTCCGTTACGGGTCCGAGGGCGTTATCACTCCTCTTTAGATGGTCTTTGAACTCGTCTGATAGGTATCCACTGCGCCTCCTTATTCTTCTCATCCAGGGAAAGCAGCTCCTCCTTGAGAAAAGGTGCCGACGGGGCAATCTTGTAATGACACTCCATGAAAAAGGGCTCCACTTTTTGAAAGCAGAGCCCTTTTCATATGTTTTTTCTTATACACAAGACGTCCTGTTGTCAGTCCTTGTCCGAGTACCAGAATGGACGCAGGAGACGTACAGCACAGTTCTCTCCCTCATTCGGGCCGGACGCACGGCGCCCCTTCTGCACGCGAAGGAACTGATCTCCGATCTGAATCTGATAGTCGATGATCTCACCGAGGTAGGACTTGCGCGTTACCACGCCGCACAGGACATCGGATGCCCCCTCCTCTGCGAAGTCAATCTCAGACGGACGGCTTGCGAGCGAAATCGCCGTCTCATTGCGCAGATTCTCCGGCGGCTCGAAGGAAGCGTCCAGCACGCTTCCTTCGAGCACAGGACGGCCATCCTGCCACGATGCCTTCAGGAAGTTTGAGAGACCGATAAAGCTAAAGACGAACTTGTTGACCGGATGGTTATAGATGTTGAGCGGCGTATCAACTTGCTGCATGACGCCGTTCTTCATAACGAGAATGTTGTCCGAGAGCGCCATTGCCTCCGACTGGTCATGCGTAACATAGATGATCGAGAAGCCGTACTTCATCTGGAGTTCCTTAATCTCAAAACGCATTTCCTCGCGCAGATGCGGATCGAGACTGGAGAGGGGCTCATCGAGCAGCATCACATCAGGATTGATGGCAAGGGCCCGCGCAAGCGCAACGCGCTGCTTGCCGCCGCCCGAGAGGAAGTCCGGGCTCTGATCTGCCGCCGAGAGGAGATTGGTCGCCTTGAGCGCCTCCGTCGAGCGCTGCTTGATCTCCTCCTCAGGGAGCTTGCGGATGCGCAGAGGGAACGCAACATTCTCATAGACCGAGAGATGCGGCCAGACGGCAAACGCCTGGAACACCATTCCGAAGTTGCGCTTCTCCGGCGGAAGGTAATGGTTCTTCTTCGGCGAAGAGAGCAGACGGTCGCCAACCCAAACCTCACCGTCGGAGAGATCCTCAAACCCGGCGACCATGCGCAGGGTCGTTGTCTTGCCGCAGCCCGACGGGCCGAGCATGGAGAAGCAGCTGCCCTTTTCGATCTCAAAATTCAGATGGTCGACGGCGGTCACGTCGCCGAACCGCTTTGTAACATTGACTAAACGTACATACGACATGACTCACATCCCCGCCTTCTTCGTAAAGTGGTTGATAATGCTCTGACCGACAATGATGATGATGAGCGCAATGCCCGCAAGCGCTGCGGACATAACGGTCTCACCGTCCTCGTTGAGTGTGTAGATCGCAACGCCGATCGTTCGCGTCGTCGGCGCATAGAGCATGATGGAGACCGTCAGCTCGCGCAGCGACGGCAGGAAGATGAGGAAGAATGCCGCAAACATGCCCGGCCGGACCAGAGGCAGAACGACGTCGCGCAGCGACTGCCACATCGTCGCACCGCAGGCACGGGATGCCTCGACAAGCGAGTCGTGCACCTGCTCGAGTGCGGCAGAGTTTGCCTTCAGTGAGAATGCCATATAGCGTGCGATGTAGGCAACGAGGATGATCCATACCGTGTTGTAAAGATTAATGCCGAACTGGCCGCTCCATGCGAGGATCACGCCGAGCGCAATGACCGAGCCGGGGACGGAGAACGGTAGCATGCCGAGGAACTCGAGAATCCCCTTCCCGCGCACCTTCATCTTGACAATGACGTAGGAGATCATGACACCGGCGAACATCGTAATGATTGCCGCGCTGAAGCCAAGCGTCACGCTGTTGAAGATCGCGTCGCGCGTAACCTTGTAGTCGAAGAGGATGAACTTATAGTTATCCAGCGACAGATTGCTGAGCGCAAACGAGAGCCCGTACGTCTTGAGACTGCCGACGAGGAAGATGACCGCCGTCGGGAGTAAAATTGTGAACGCAATATACGCGAGGCAGAAAATGAGGAGCGGATAGCGCAGGCCGCGCAGTTTCAGCTCCATCGGGCGGAAACTCTTGCCGCCGATGATCTGGTAGTGACCTGACCCGAGAATCTTCCTCTGCAGCCAGATAATGAGCGCCGCACTGATAACGAGCACCGTTGCAAGCACTGTGCCCGTACGGATTGCCTCAAAGCTTCCTCCGCTCTGGTGAATGCGTTCGTAGATCAGCGTCGGGATGTTGTAGATGCCGTTTTCAATACCGAGAACGGCAACCGTGCCGAAATGCGCCATTGAGTAGAGCATGATGAGGAGTGCGCCCGAGAGAATACTCGGCAGCACCAGCGGGATCGTGATCTTGCGCGTGATCGTAAAGAGCCCTGCGCCCGAGATGCGCGCCGACTCCTCCAGGGTCGGGTCCATGCGCTCGAGCGCACCGCACACCTGAATGAATACGAACGGGAACAGATACATAATCTCCACAATACTGATGCCGTAGTAGCTGTAAATGTTGAAGATCGGTCCGGTAAAACCAAAGTTGTCAATGAAGAACTGGTTGATGAAGCCTGCATTCGGCGAGAGGAGCATCTTCCATGCGAGTGCGCCGATGAATGAGGGCAGCATGAAGGGCACAAGGAACATGCTCTTCATGAAGGTCTTGTGCGGCAGATCCGTGCGCGTAACTAGCCACGCAAAGAACGTACCGACAATGGTACTGCCGACCGTCGTGCAGGTCGCGATGATCAGCGAGTTGAGAAGTGCCTGGAATGTCTCCGGTTCCTTGAGTATGTCGACCACACTCGCGAAATTAAACTCCCCGTCTGCCCAGAATGCATTGAAGAAGATCAGGAGTACTGGGAATGCAACGACAATGACAAGAATGGCAATCGCAAGGAACAGAATCAGCTGCGCCATTCCAAAACTATTTGGCTTGCTCATGGAGCTCATTCGATCACCCCTCTTTTCAGTTGATCCGCCTCAAACCAGAGTAGGTTGAGGAAACGAACTTTGCAGGCATCGCCCGCCTGGAACATCAGATTTTTACTGAGTGCAATGTGTGTCTCAACGCTCGTCCGGAGATGCGTGCCGTCGATCTCAATGAGATAGTCCATCATCGCACCGAGGAAGTTCGCACGCTTAATCGTTCCGGTCAGCCCCTCACCCTCGCGTGCGAGCACGACATCCGACGGCCGGAATCCGCCCGCCCAGCGCTCCGCATCCCCCTCCGGGGTCTCCCAATGGATGGGCTGGCTGCCGCTGCCGACGAGGAACGCACCGTTCTCGCGGCGCACGTCGATGAAATTCGCAATCCCCATGAAGTTGAATACGAACGGGTTCACCGGCTGCTCAAAGATTTCCCACGGCGTGCCGATCTGCTGTATCGCCCCGGCCTCGTCCATGATTGCCACACGGTCCGAGATCGCAAGGCCGATCTCCTGATCGTGCGTAACATAGAGCACCGTGACATTCAGCTTGCGCTGCAGCTCCTTGATCTCAAAGCGCATCTCCTCACGCAGATTCGCATCCAGATTCGAAAGCGGCTCATCCAGAAGGAGGAGGGCAGGCCTGCCAACCAGTGCACGGGCCAGCGCAACACGCTGCTGCTGTCCGCCGGACAGCTCCGACGGCAGACGCTTCTCAAGGCCCTTCATGCCGACGATCTCGACCATCTCCATAACCCGCTCGCGAATCTCCTCTTTCGGGCGCTTTGCGATCTTCAGAGGATATCCAACATTGTCAAATACCGTCATGTGCGGCCATACGGCATAGTCCTGGAACACAAGCCCGATGCCGCGGTTCTCCGGCGGCACCTCGACCTGCGCAGCAGGATCAGTGACAAGTGTATCGTCGAGATAAATTCTGCCCGCATCCGGCGACTCAAATCCCGCGATCAGACGAAGGAGAACGGTCTTGCCGCAACCGGACGGACCGAGCAGCGTAAAGCACTCCCCTTTCTTGATCGTCAGTGACAGATTGTTCAATATACTGCGGCTTCCATAGCTCTTGCTGACATCCTCCACACGGATAATATCCATACAGACCTCCCCCAGCCCGCAAGGCACGCGCTGTACCGGCGGGCAGCCTTTGGCACGGCACAGTTGCCGGCCTCCACTCAAAAGGCGACGGAACGAACGAGTTCATTCCGCCGCCTCCTTGCTTCCAAGTTTATGCGCTTATTTCTTGCCGATGATCTCCGTGAACTTTTTGATAGTCTCCTCTTTCTGCGGGAGAATTTCCGTATAGTTCACCTTGATCGCACGCTGGAGCGCCTCCTCAGGTTTCGGCAGTCCGAATTTCTCAGGGATCTCAACATCGCTGCGCACCGGCAGCGTCCCCTCGTTTGCAATCATCGTCTGTGCCTCCTGACTCAGGAGGTAGTCGACGAATTTCTTCGCAGCGTCAATGTTGTTGGACTCTTTGAAGATTGCAACCGGGCTCGGAACAACAAGCAGTTCGGGCGGATATGCGAGTGCCACATGTGCGCCCTTCTTCACCTTGTTGTTCGTGATGTAGTCAACGGCAAGGCAGGCAGAGAGCTCGCCCGAAGAGGTATCGTCAATGACCTGTCCGGCGCCCTTGCCGATGCGCGTCTGATTTGCGCTCAGCTTCTCAAAGAACTCCCAGCCGAACTGCTTCTGCAGGAGCGCAATGCTCATGTAGGAGGTTCCGGAGAGTGCGGGGTCAGCGATGCCGAATGCATTCGTAAATGCAGGCTGCGTGAGATCGGCCCACTGCGTCGGTGCTGACTGGATCTTGTCCGTATTGTACGCAATGCCGAGTGTGCCGAGGCGTGCCGCCGTGAACGTACCGTCGTAGTCATCGAACGGATTCAGCAGCTCGCCGAACACCGGCGTCTTGTAGTTCTCGAGAACACCGTCCGCCTTCATCTTGTAGAAGTCAGGCACTTCGCTCGTCCAGATGACATCGGCGAGAATGTGGCCGCTCTGCTTCTCTGCAGCGATTTTTGCCATCAGTTTTCCTGCACCTGCCGACTGGTAGTCGACTTCGATGTCAGGATACTTTTTCTTGAATCCTTCGACGATGCCGCCGATCAGAGATTCCTTCATGGATGTGTAGATGACCAGCTTGTTCTTGCCGCCGCTTGCACCGCCGCTTTGCTGGGGACCGCCGCCGCACCCAACCAGCAGGACTGTACACAGAACTGCTGCCAGGAATGCGAGAATGCCTTGTTTTCTCATACATTCACCTCATTTAGAAAAATCTTCCTAGCCATCGCGCTCAATTTCTTTTTCGCTTTAATCAGACGAAACACGAAGAAATCGAATGCGGCGACAAATTTGATGGATATATTATAGCAATATATGTTCGCATCGTCAATCACTGTTGACAATGTATCTATATGATATACTTATCATAGATAGGCATAATTATAAACTCAAACTTCGCAGATGAATAATCTGCTGTAACCCTTGAAATATCTATCGTCTTGGCAAATAAAATAGCATGAGCGACATCCATTTGGTATAATTTTAAGTGTCAAACAAAAAACATCCAATGGAGGCTCATGCTATGAACAGTATAACACAAAATCACCAAGACGAGAAGCTGCTTTCTAAGAAAATGCAGGTCTTTTTCCGTCGCTATCAAGTCAGTCGCATCCTCCGTGCAGCAAATGCGTACAAGCTTCGTGGCGTCCCTGTCCTTAGCATCTTCCTGCTGGTTTTCCGCATGGTGTTCCAGCAGCGTTCCGTCTACACGCAGATGCATCTCCAAAGCGCCGCCATGCCTTTCGGCAAGGATACGTTCTACCGCTTCATGAACTCTTGCCGAATCCACTGGCGCAGGTTCACGACAGAGCTTGCCGCCGCCATCATTCATGCCACGCTCGCTCCCCTGACTCAGGCGGATCGCATCAACGTGCTCATCCTCGACGATTCCATCTACCATCGCGTCCGTTCCAAGAAGGTGGAGCTTCTCGCCCGCTTCTACGACCATGCCAAGAAGGAGTTCTCCTATGGCTTCCGCATGCTCACGCTCTGCTGGTCAGATGGCAATACGCTCCTGCCCGTCAGCCATACGCTGCTCTCTGCCGAGAATGCGAAGAATCACCTCCGTGATGGATCACAGAAAGCAGACGCTCGTTCCACCGGCGGCAAGCAACGAAAACTCGCCCAGCAGAAGGCAACCGAGGTGATGCTGCTCCTGCAGGAAGCGAAGGCTACCGCTATCCAGGCGCGCCACGTCCTGTTTGACACATGGTTCTGTTCCCCGGCATCGCTCTTGAATATTCACGGCCTTGGCTACGAGGTGGTCGCCATGGCAAAGAAGACAGAAAAGATACACGATCTCCATTTCTATGCATTGCTACGTCAGCAATTGGAGAATGATGGCACGATTATCGATGGTGTGTTTCAGAAGGATTATGAATTCAAATCTCCACCGGCAGCCGCAGATGTTGTAAAGGGGCATTCCGTAAATGGTAACGAAGCATGGAAAACAGGAGAGGGAACAAAACTCAAAGATCTGTAGTTTTGAGTCTAACTATCAAAAGTCAAGGAAAAGCGGCAATACCTTTCAATTTTCCCTCAAACAATTTAACGAATCCCCCAACCTTTTAATTATTCCCCGTCCTCTCCTCAGAGGAGGCTCGTTTTCCGGTAAGTGGAGGTTGACTTTCCGACGTTCGGCACCAGCCAGACGACCATTCACAACATAAAAAAGGCCCGAGACAGCTTGTACCGTAGGGTTTCTGGCTTTTTGAGTGATATGCGATTGTATCAAAATCGGTATGAACATCTCGTCATGCTGATCGGGATATTGATGGTCGCCGCATCGCTGTAGCTGTTCGTGAGAAAAATGTATCGCCGGGAGGAGGGATGCGCGCTATGTGGATGATTTTTGCGGCGCTTTGGTTATCTTTGTTTCTTGGAATGTCCGTCGGCCTCGGCCGGCTGACGTACCGTGCGCGGGCGGCGCAGCGGGAGGGGCGTGTCAGCAGGCAGGCGGTATGCTGGCTCATCGGGCAGACGCTTGCCGCGGGGATGTTGGCGCTATGGGGATTTGCCGCCGCTTTTATCCTGCCGCGACATTTAACGGATGTCGGGAGTGGATTGCTTACGTTCTATATAGGATGCACACTCTTAACTAGTTGGTACCCGGGCTGCCGGTATCGGCGCTATCTGAAAGGAACAGCTCTCGGCGAATTGCCTCCGCTGGATGCGCGGCATCGCTCCCTCAGTCTTTGGCTGACGCGCGGCACGTATTGGATTTGGCCGCTGCCGCTCGGGATGGTCATCGGCGGACTCTATACGGTTTTTGTATCATGAATCCGGTCGCAGGAAAGAAGGGGGGGCATGTGAGCATTTCCATTTAACTAGTGATGTGACGAGTTTCGATGCTTCGGTTCTTGCTGATGGCGTATATCTGTAATATGAAAATATACGAAAAAAGCCGTCCAAACGGACGGCTTGTCATTTCCTATGGAGCGGGCAATGGGAGTCGAACCCACCTCTAAAGCTTGGGAAGCTTTCATTCTACCGATGAACTATGCCCGCGACGTTCTACATGATAGCAGACACCCGGCGTTTTGTCAATCGTTCATTCCGCCTCGGGCAGGAGCTGGATGAGCTCGGGCATGAGGGCGGTGATGTCGCGGACAAAGACGCGCAGGACGCTCCCCATAACGTCGGGATCGAACTGCTCGGGCGCATGCGGGACAACGACGTCGGCGATGATGGTCGTGTCGGAGGTGAGGTAGAACTTCACGAGGCGGCTGTCCTGGTTCTGCCGCATGAGCCAGCCGGTGAGGAGCATGGCGTTCGTATCGTCGACGGCGTTCTGCGCGAGACGGATACGCACGGTCGCGTACGCGGTGGCGTCAATGATGACGAGGATCGGGAGTCGCCGCCCCTCGATCTCGAGCTCGCTCTCAAAGACGGTGGTTTGGCGCTCATCTCCCGGCTCGCGAATCTGAAATCCCGTGATGTTTTCCTTCTTGATGTATTCCTCGAATGCCTTGGCCGCCTCTGTCACGACCAATCACCTCCTGCCGCAGTTGAAATTAAAATCATTATAACATACCGCGGACAAAAGTGAAAGGCGGCGCGGGATACTTTTGCGGCAGATGATAAAATTTGCTGTACGCTCTCCGTTGCCGCCCGAAAAATCCGAAACACAGAACTTTCTTCCACGGCAACTAGCCTCGGATGCTCAACCGCAAAATGAGAAGAACCCCTAGGAGTAGCCGCTCCTAGGGGTTCGCTTTTTGTGCCATTGACACTGTTTCACTTTTGGCTGACTGCATTGCAGCACGTTCATTTCCGAATGACAAGCCTCGGAACGATATTTTTCTTATACCGTCTTAGAACCGATAATTGGTCTTGAACCATACGGTGCGCCCCGGCTCGTTGATATGTGCCTTGGAGGGCGGTGAGAAACCGGCGACATCCGCCAGCTCCGTGTGGTTGACGAATTCACTGTAGGTCTTGTTAAAGAGATTGTCAACGCCGAGCGAGAATGTCAGGTTCGTGTCGGGGCGGTAGGCGAGGCTCAGCGAGAGAATGCCGAATCCGCCCGCTGCGCCGCTGTCCGTCCCCGTGACGCTGCCGTAGCCCTTGTGGAAACGGTTCTGCCGGGCAACGAGCCGCCACACGGCGTTCGCCTCGGCCTTGCCGCGTGCGTACTTTGCCGTGAGATTTGCCTCGAGCGGTGCGATCTGCGGGAGCGCTGCGTCGTTCGTGCGGTCGTCGCCGCGCGTATAGGCGAGCGATGCGCCGAGTGTCCAGCGCTCGGATATGCTGCGCGTCAGTTCCGCCTCAAATCCGTAGAGACGCGCATTCACATTGCCGTACCGCGTGCGGCTCATCATGCCTGTACCGACCGTGGGATAGCGCAGGATAAAGTCCTTCACATGACTGTAAAAGAGCGAAAGGCTTGCATTTGTCGTTTCTGTCGTATAAACCCAGCCAAGATCGAGCTGCGTATTGCGCTCTTTTTTGGGGCGATGCGCCTCGGGGCCTACTGTGCCGCCTGTTCTGCGGTTGCTGTAAAAATTCCACGTGTGGAACGATTCCCAGTAGTCGGCGGGGCGCTCGGCATGACCGAGCCCGACATAGAAGGTCAGCGGCTGTTTTGCCGCCCTGTGCTCCCAGCGAACGAAGCCGCTCACGGCGTTGTCGGAGGTCTTTCCGGGAATGAGATTTCGCGTGACCATCCCCATGGGGTTATGAAAGATATTTGCATGGTACGCGTCCGTCATGTGGTCATAGCGCAGCCCGGTCTTTAGGCGGTCGCGCTCCCTCATCTCCCGGTTGTACTCGAGGAAAATGCCGAGGTTCTTGATCGTCATGTCGTTCGTGAAGGCGCTCTGCGGTTTGTTCTTATGCGCCTCGGCAAACGAATGCGCCTGTTGCCCGAGTTCGATGCCGACGGCACCCGTCGTGCGCGGGGAAAACTTCAGATCGGCGACGACGCGCACACCGTACTGACGGCGCTTGACATCCGTACCCATCATGCCCTTGCGGAACGTATAGTTGTCCATGAGATGATCGATATCGGCGTGGTTAAAATTCAGCGTGAGCTTTTCAACCACAGGAGACATATGCGCACGCTCGAACTTTACCGCCCAGCTGTCGCGGTCGAACTTGCTCCCGTCCATCATGCCGTGAGCAAACTTGCCCCAGCCGCGGCTGGAATCATAGGCGACCTCGAACAGCGTGTCCCGGTCGGGGGTCAGACCGATGATGCCTGAAAGGCTGTGGCGCCCGTAGCCGGAGTGAATGCGGTTCCCGTCGCCGTCCTTGTAGTCCTGCGAATAGTTGCGCGTCTGGATGAAGCGCGCATAGCCCTCCTTGCCGCCCGCCGTGACATCGACGATCTCGTCAAAACGGTGATTGGAGGCGCCCATCAGCGAGACGCTGCCGCGCACGCCCGGTTTTTCGAACCGCTCCGTTTCGCGCTCAAAGATGACGCTGCCCGCGATGCTTGCGCCGTAGCGCACGCTTTGCGGTCCTTTGTTCACGATGATGCGGCTGTAGGTCTCCGGGAACGCGTACGTCGCCGTCGGATCCATGCGGTTCGGGCAGCCGCCCGCCATGCTCATGCCGTCCATCTGCATCACCATGCGCGAACCGCCCATGCCGCGCATCATCGGATCGCCGCCGATACCGCCCTTGCGCACGACGGAGAAGCCGGGGATGGATTTCAGATAGCCGCCGCCATCCGCCGCGGGGATCGGCTGGCGCGGCCTCCTCGGATCGGTCACGATCGTCAACGGCGATTCGGAGCGATAGCCCGTCACAACGATCTCCGGCAGCGTGAACGCATAGGACTCGTCGGGGACTGCCTGCGCAGGTGCAGACCCCGTCATCCCGTTCATACCGGACATATTCATATTGCGCATCGTGTCCGCCGCATAAGCATGTGCGCTCATCAGCGCAAGCCCCGGCAAGAGACCGAGGAGTGGGAGTATGCGGCGGCGCGTCATTCGAGTCATCGGAATACCTCCTGTGGATTCGTCAAGTAAATGAGATTGATTCTAACAACAATAGAATAATATCACAGTTTTAAAAACTAATCAATCTATCATTTTTCTATAAGTGCAGACTATTTATTGTATTTACTTATTTTTGATTCAATGTTACAATTTAAGCATTGAAATATCTAAAAATTTAGGAGGTCAGCTGTATGGAACTTGCAAAGTGTATCGATCATACCCTGCTGCGGACGGATGCACGGAAAGAGGATCTCGACAAACTGCTCACCGAGGCGAAGGCATACCGATTTGCCTCCGTCTGCGTCAGCCCGATTCGCGTGGCGTACGCGGCACATCGGCTCGCGGGGACGGGTGTTGCGGTCTGTACCGTCGTCGGGTTCCCGCAGGGCGCTACACCGACCGAAGTAAAGGTGTTCGAGACGCAAAAGGCGATCGCGGACGGTGCGACGGAGATCGATATGGTCATCGCCGTCGGGATGCTGAAGGACGGCGACGAGGACTATGTGAAGAAAGACATTGCCGCCGTTGTAAGCGCTGCCAAGGGGAAGGCACTGGTCAAGGTCATTATCGAGTGCTGCCTTCTCACCGATGAGGAGAAGAAAATTGCGTGCCGTCTCGCCAAGGAAGCGGGGGCGGATTTCGTTAAGACCTCGACGGGATTCAGTACGCACGGTGCGACTGTGGAGGATGTTCGTCTCATGCGCGAAACAGTCGGTGCGGAGATGGGCGTTAAGGCGGCGGGCGGCATCGGCTCGCGCGCGGACGCGGAGGCGATGATCGCCGCAGGTGCCACGCGCATCGGTACGAGCCGCGGCGTGGATATTGTGGGATAGGAGGGATCTGTGATGAGGATCGCAGTCATCGGCTCGAACATGGTGGATCTGACGGCGTATATTGATCGGATGCCCGCGCCCGGCGAGACGCTCGAGGCACCGGACTTTGCACTCGGCTGCGGCGGCAAGGGGGCGAATCAAGCGGTTGCCGCCGCGAAGTACGATGCCGACGTGTGGATGGTGACGAAGGTCGGCAGCGACATCTTTGCCGACAACACGATCGCGAATTTCAACGCGTGCGGGGTCAATACAACCTACGTGCGGAAAACGGAGGGCTCGAGCGGGGTTGCGCCCATTTTCGTGGATCGCAGCGGACAGAACAGCATCCTGATCATCAAAGGCGCGAACAATCGTCTCCTGCCGCGTGACATCGACGAGGCGGAGGCGGATCTGAAAAAATGCGGCATGATTCTGCTGCAGCTCGAGGTTCCTCTTGAAACCGTTTACTATGCCATCGACTTCGGGCAGAAACACAGCATTCCCGTTCTGCTGAACCCTGCCCCTGCGACAAAGGATCTCTCCATAGAGAAGGTGTGCGCGTGCGATTTCTTCGTGCCGAACGAGACGGAGCTTGCGATCCTGACGGGAATGCCTGCGGAGACCGTTGAGGAGATCGAGCGTGCAGCCGAGACCTTGCTTGCACGGGGACTGAAGAACGTCATTGTCACAATGGGCGGACGCGGGAGCCTTTGGATGACGGGCGGGGAGACATACCGCCTGGAGGCGTACAAGGTTGCTGCCGTTGATACCTCGGGGGCAGGGGATGCGTTCATCGGCTGTTTCGCAGGCTGCTATGTGCGGCACGGGGATGTGCGGGCGGCCATGCAGACGGCGAGCGCCTTTGCAGCACTGAGCGTTACGGCGAAGGGGACGCAGATGTCCTATCCGACGAAAGCGGAGGTGGAAGCGTTCATCGCCTCGCACGAGCCTCTTTCCTTTGACACACGTTCCTAGAAAGGAGGGCATCATGGACGCGCATCGTGCGGCGATTGCCGCAGGTGAAACGGCGCTCGGGCTGGAGCTTGGCTCGACGCGGATCAAGGCGGTTCTCACGGATATGAACTGCCGCGTCCTTGCGCGCGGCAGCTATACATGGGAGAACCGTCTCGAAAACGGTGTCTGGATGTATGACCTAAATACGGCATGGGAGGGCGTGCGTGCTGCCTATGCGGCGCTCGCGGCAGATGTGCAGGCGCGTTATGGAACGCTGCTCACGCGCATCGGCGCGGTCGGGATCAGCGGCATGATGCACGGCTATCTTGCCTTTGACCGCGATGGGCGTCAGCTCGCTCCCTTCCGCACATGGCGGAACAATATGACGGCACAGGCTGCGGATACGCTTACGGCGTGTTTTCACTTTCATATCCCGCAGCGTTGGAGCATCGCGCATCTCTATATGCCATCCTGTCGGGCGAAGAGCATGTCGGAGAAATCGGGCTTCTCACTACGCTCGCTGGCTATATACATTGGCAGCTCTCGGGAGAGCGGGTGCTCGGCATCGGCGATGCGTCCGGCATGTTCCCCGTTGATGCGGAGCGCGGCACCTATGACGGCAGTGTGCTGGAGACCTTCCGATGCCTTGCAGCGGTGAAAGCGCTCCCGTGGGACATTGCGGATATCCTGCCGCGCGTTCTGCGTGCAGGGGAGCCTGCCGGAACGCTGACACCGCACGGCGCGGCGCTTCTCGATCCGAGCGGGCAGCTTCGTGCGGGCAGCCGGATGGCGCCGCCCGAGGGTGATGCCGGGACGGGCATGGTGGGGGCGAATGCTGTGCGCAGGGGAACGGGGAACATCTCCGTCGGAACCTCGGCGTTCTCCATGAACGTCCTTGAAGCACCGCTGTGCAAGGTACATAAGGACATCGACATCGTTATGACGCCCGACGGCGCGCCCGTTGCGATGGTGCATACGAATGCTCCTCGGATATCAACGCATGGGCGGCGCTTTTTGGCTCGTTTGCCGCAGCGATCGGCACCGCGCTCACGCCGGACGAGCTCTATCAAAAGCGCTTTGCCGCAGCGGGAACAGGCGATGCGGATGCGGGCGACCTCTTGAACTATGCATGCCTCTCGGGAGAGCATATCACGGGGGTGCGCGAAGGGCGGCCGCTCTTTGTCCGCACGCCGCACAGCCGGTTTACACTGCCGAACTTCATGCGGGCGCAGCTCTACGCGGCGTTTGCACCGCTGCGGATCGGCATGGAGATCCTTGTCCGGGAAGAGGGCGTTAGCCCGACGCGCATGATTGCGCACGGCGGTCTCTTCAAAACACCCGTCGTCGCGCAGCAAATCCTCGCGGATGCATTGAACGTGCCCATTGCCGTCATGGAGACGGTGCATGAGGGCGGCCCGTGGGGCATGGTGGTGCTCGCCGTCTTTGCTCTCTGTGCGCGGGAGGGGCGGATGCTGCCGGACTTCCTCGACAATGTCGTCTTCGGCACGGCGCGAACGTTTGTCTGTGTGCCGGATCCTGCGGGCACCGCGGGGTACGACCGATTCATCGATCGGTACCGGACGGCGCTCTCCGTTGAGAAGGAGGCACAGATTCTGCGGGATGAATCTCCTTCCAATACGAGTATATGAAAATTACATGGAAAGTAATATAAAAATATATTGACAATTTGCAAGAAATAAAATAGACTAAAATTGTAATCGGTTACAGGAAAGAGGGCAACGGTAAGGAGCGGGTATTGTGGGGGTCAACATTTACGACGTGGCAAAAAAGGCACGCGTCTCCTCTGCGACCGTTTCACGCGTGATGAACGGCAGCCCGTATGTGCGTGAGACCACGAAGAGCCGTGTGGTCAAGGCGATTGCGGAGCTCGACTATACGCCGAATGCAGTGGCGCGCAAGCTCAGTACGGGCGATACGGGCAGCATCGGCTTTCTTGTCCCCGATATTGAGAACCCGTTTTTCACGCATCTGCTGCGCGGCATCACCGATGCGGCGGACAAACACGGGTACAACATCTTTTTGTGCAGTACCGAGGACAGCGCGGAGAAGGAGCGCCGCTATCTTGCGTCTATGCGCGCAGAGCGCATGAGCGGGATGCTCGTCATTCCCGTAGAGGCGGGCAGCGAGTCGCTGTGCCGCGCGCTGACCGCTTTTGAGACAGAGCATGTTCCCGTTGTACTGGTCGACCGCAGCCTCAGGCACGGCAGGTTCGACGGGGTGTTCTCCGAGGACTTCCGCGGGGCGATGGCGGCAGTGGAGTGCCTGATCGGCGAGGGGCACCGACGCATCGCGACGATCAGCGGCCCGGAGGACTCCCGCCCCGGCAGCGAACGCCGGCAGGGATACGCGGCCGCACTCTCGAAGTGGGGCATCCCCTTGGAGGAACGCTATATCGCGCAGGGCGACTTCCACCAGGAGCGTGCCTATGAGGCGATGCACATGCTCATGGAGCAGGAGGAACCGCCGACGGCGATTTTTTCCGCGAACAATATGACCTCGCTCGGCTGCGTGCGCTACTTCACGGAGACGGGGCTGCGGCTCGGCAGCGATGTCTCGCTGATCGGGTTTGACGACATCGATCTTCTCCGATACGCGGGCATCTCGCTGAGCGTCGTTGACCGCGATACCTGCCGCATGGGGCGGGACGCTGTCAAATTGCTCGTGCGGCGGATGCAAAGCAGCGCGGATACGGGCAGGGAGGAAATCTTTATCCCGACGGAGCTCATTCTGCGCGGTTCTGAGAAATGGAGGGGAAGTCCCGATGCAGCGTTATGAAGAACTTTTCCGACGTGTGCTCCACGAGCACGAACAGGTCTTTGCCGCACAGGGCGAGGACGATCTTGCCACGCTCCTTGAGGAGTTGTGCGCGGCACGCCGTATCTTTGTCACGGGAGCGGGGCGCGAGGGTATTGCAGCACGCAGCTTTGCCATGCGGCTCATGCATCTCGGCAAAGAAGTGCATTGGCTGTGGGACGACACGACCCCGGGGATGCACGCGGGCGATCTGTTCCTCGCTGTGAACGGCTCCGGCAGGATCGGGCACATCGACTATCTGCTCGATAGGGCGGAGCACACCGGTGCGCGCCGGATCGTCATCACGGGCGCCCCGGAGGAGCGGACGCCGCGGTCAGCAGAATGCTGCGTGTTCGTCCCCGCCGCCGTCTATAAAGGAACGGATCCGCGCACCGTGCCGTCGGAACAGCCGATGGGCAATTTATTCGAGCAGCATCTCTTCCTGCTGTTTGACATCATTATCATCATGCTGGCTGAGCGGCTGGGGCAGACGCCGGAGACCATGGAGTCGCGCCACCGCAATATCGAGTGAGAGCAAAGGAGGCCTATCTATGTTAAAGGGGATTCCGTCGTGTATCAGTCCGACGCTGCTCAAAGCGCTTGCGGACATGGGGCATGGAGATCTCGTCGTCATCGCGGACGATTTTTATCCCTCCGTGTCGATGGCGCGGGACGGCATCACCGTCGATGCGGACGGCATCGGCGCCGCTGCCATGCTGGATGCGATCCTGCAGCTGATGCCGCTCGATACCGAATATGTGGAACATCCCGTGCTCATCATGGACGTGATGGAGGAAAAGCGCGCCGAGATCGGCAGACCTGCGGTCTGGGATGAGTTCATCGCCGCCGTCGAAAAGAACGAGCCGAAGGGGAAATCCTGCGTCGGCTTCATCGACCGCTTCAGTTTCTACGACAAGGCAAAGACCGCCTTTGTCACCATTTCCACAGGGGAACGCCGGCCGTACGGCTGTGTGATCTTACAAAAAGGCGTCATGTAAGCGCCGACGAGTGCTGAAAGGAGAATTTTCATGAAGGGATCAAAGAAATTCGCCGCCGTCGCGGCAGGGCTGATGCTCTGTCTGGGCGTTATGGGCTGCGGCGGCGGAGACGGCGGTAAGCAGAGCGCATCCTCCGGCAGCGAGGTCTATTGCTGTATCTAAATTGATACAATCTAACGAAACACCCAAACGCACATAACGATGCACACGCACACCGTGTGCAGATTTGCACCTCCCTCATAACGATGCCGTGTTCATCGTTACGGAATATGAGTTTCTGTATTTTCAGCATCTATGCGTACCGTATGCCTCATGAACCCGAGTTTTTCATGATTTATATTCGGAGCGTTCAGGTCATCATATTGAGGCTGCACCGTACAGGTTTCCACTCCTTACAATGAACCAGAACATCTCGTCGCCCCGTCATATGTATTTTTGAATACTGCTTTCATTTTGAGCATGACATCGATCAGCCAGTCGAACTGTTCCGACCACTGACTGCGGTCTGAGAGGGACACGCTTTTCTCAAGAATGATTCGGCTCGCCTTGCGCTCCGGCAGTTCCCGCCAATCAAAGGAGAGTCCGCATTCCTGCTCGATGGCATCCTTGTCCTGCAGCAGTGCGTGAAACATATCCTTATCTTCGTTAATATAAAGTTCCACGTCCAATTCGTCTCTTTTCTGTATCCGAGACACAACGAAATGGCAGGCAGACGATCCAATGCTGAAGTCCATCCAATGATCTGTAGAGGGCTTTCTGCGCTTGAAGTTTTTTGCGAATTGTGCATTCTGGAAAGCGTAGTCCTGAAATGCCACCCAGTACTCGTATCTCTGTTGCTGCGTCGCGCCGGTCATCTCGGTCTTCTTGACCTCTTTCGTCCAGTCATTCGGTTTTTCAACGACCTCAAACTTGACGGCGGGCGCGGAATCGCCGATTCGGTACAGCTTGATCTCGCAGAGAAAAAATCCGATTTTTTCATCCGTGTGGTAGTTCAGCCATTCGATGGCCGCCTTGTGTTCCTCACGCGCACGCTTCACGACCCAGATAATGACATCTGCCGATTTGCCGGACGCATATGTGATGAGTTTGCCGAGATGATCGTGATCCGTATCACCCAGCTGATTCTCGATGATGATTTTCCGCTCCGTCCCGGTTTCTGAGGCAGAAAGATCCACATGAAAATCCCCGACCAACGACTCCGTTTCATCCACCGTAATATCAATCCCCACGGCATCGGCAAGAAGCGCGATGTTATCGTCCTCCGAAAGCCACGGTGTAAAATCCGCCGCCTCGTGCGGCCACACCGTCCGCAAGTCCTTGATTTCCTCGAGTATGCCCAAATTCGCCATTGCTATACTCCCCCCTGCATTGTCATTCTCTTTCCCAATTTTGACACAGGAGAGGAGTTTTTTCAATCCGTGAATTGCAAGAGCAAGTTGAACAGTGATTTAATTAAGAAATGTTTTCAATAGCGTATACTTCATCCAAGAAGGTGTTAAACAGTTCTGCTGGTGTTTGATAGTCGAGCACTCGACGAGGGCGGCTGTTTATCTCATCCGCTATGTTTAGGATGTCCTCGTCACTGTATCCGTCGATGCCCGTTGGGGATATATTGGCGGAGGATGCCGTTGTGACGCTCGTTCTGCGGGCGTTCCCATGAGCTGTAGGGGGAGCGAAGTACACCTTCGTGCCGAGGCTCTCAAGCTGCGTGAACGTCTCGCACTCTGTCCCGTTGTCAACGGTAATCGTCTTGAACACTTGGCTGAAACGGTTCTCTCCATATTCCGATTTCAAATGGGCGATGGCTTCTTCAATGCCGGCGCACGTGCGACCCGAGATGCGGATTGCGATGTAGTCGTGCGTCACCTTTTCCACAGCGGTAAATACGGCTGTGTCGCGCCCTTTTCGCGATCCGACAACGGTGTCGGCTTCCCAGTGTCCGATTTCCGTGCCTTCGTCCACAAGGGCAGGACGCTCCTGTATGCTACGCCCTTTCAGGCGCTTGTTCTTGCGGTTTGGCTTGCGCTTGCACTTTCGTCCGAGCGCTTGCGGGACATCGAACAGCGTCAGCGGAATCCTACCCGCCCACAGCATATTGTAAAGCGTCTTGGTGCATGGGATACCATCCTCGTCGAACCGTTTGTTCGCCCTAGCATCCCCGACGCACATGTCGATCGACCGCTTGTTCTTACGGATTCTTTCGGTCATCCAACGCAGGAATGGCGCACAGTCTGCGCCGTCAAGCTTATACGGTCGTTTGGAGTTCTTTCGATGTTCGAGGTAAGCCCGTTGCCCACGCCTTGCCGTATATTGTGGAGACCGCCCGCGAGCAGCTTGGCGTTCGGGTGTCCCCCGCTTAAGCTCATAGTGGATCGCCGTGTGCGAGCATCCAACCCGTGCGGCTATGGCGCGAAGGGAGAATCCTTCGCGGTGAAGTGCCTGTATTTGCCCCCTTTCGTCAAGGGTAAAGTGCTTTCCCGATTTACGAACAGCTTCCATTGTGGTAGAATAGGCGTAATCCATAGTGATTGCTCCTTTGCTGATGTTTTGTAGCGGAACCATTATAGCACGGGATGTCACTATGGATTTTGTTTTTGTTTAGCTGTTCAACTTCATTTTACAACGAACCATTGGAATTTATTCCAATAAAAATGATCATACTGTGTCTTTACGGGGGGGGACATAAGTGATATAATATTTCAAGTATCCGTGGGAAGCATGCGCATCATTTATGCACAGGCCCTGCGGCGTACGAATGACCGGCAGGAGGGTTCCGAATCAATCTGTATCAGAGAGGTGGAAACAGTGGCATTACTACATGAGGATCTGGTGCTGCTTGACGCTGCCGCACCGGACCGCGAGACGCTTTTGCGGGAGCTTGCGCAGGTGCTTCTCAAAAAAGGCTATGTCAAGGACTCCTATCCGGAGGCCATACTTGCGCGGGAAGCCGCGTATCCGACCGGCCTCAATACGAAGGGCGTCGCGCTTGCCATGCCGCACGCTGCGGCGGAGCATGCGGAGAAGGCCGCGATTCTTGTCGCGCGCCTGAAGGAACCTGTGGTTTTCAAGGAGATGGGCGGCAGCGGGAAGGATGTGCCGGCACGGCTTGTCTTTATGCTCGCGGTAGATGATCCCGAGGGTCATGTGATCATGTTGGGGAAATTTATGTCCATTTTTACCGATGAGACAAAGCTCGTTGATCTCTATGAAACGAACGATCCTGCGGCGGTCGTTGCAAAACTGGAGGCCGTTCTTTCCTAAAAACGGTACGCACTTCGGACGGTAGGCTTTCATGCGCAGCGGAGCAGGACTGCCCCTGCGCGTGTGTATTTGCAGAAAGGGGAAATCCATATGAAGAAGATTTTTGTCGCCTGCGGTTCGGGCGTCGCCACCAGTCAGACGGTCGCGTCGAAGATCGGCGGAATGATCGAGGACGAGGGGCTGGACGCGACGGTGGAAGCCGTGGATATCAAGTCGCTGGAAAGTATCATCGATCAGTGTGATATCTATGTCTCCATCGTATCAAGCGATGCGGAGAGCTACGGCAAGCCGACGGTCAGCGGGATCCCCTTCCTCACGGGCGTCGGCATGGAAGATACATGGGAGCAGCTCAAGGAATATATTGAAGCATAGCCTGCTGTGGTGAAGTGTTTTTCGGAGGGGTATCTATGTTGGACGCAGTAAATTATATCCTAGGTCTGGGCGCGGCGATTTTCCTGCCGCTCGTTATGATCGTTCTGGGGCTTGCCATGGGGATGTCGCTCAAAAAGGCGATCTCGGCGGGCCTCACCCTTGGCATTGCGTTTACCGGTATGAACGTGATCCTCGGATTTATGTTCGATGCCATCGGTCCTGCTGCGACGGCGCTGGTCGAGCATACGGGGCTGCAGCTGACGGCCATCGATGTCGGATGGTCGCCGATCGCGGCCATTGCATGGGCATGGCCGTATGCGCTGATCCTGTTTCCCGTGCAGATTGCAATCAATATCCTCATGCTTGCGCTCAAGTGGACGAACTGCTTGAATGTGGATCTTTGGAACGTTTGGGGCAAGATTTTTGTCGCGGCGATGGTGATGGGGCTGACCGGCAGCCTTGCCTTCGGCTTGATTGCCGCGGGGATTCAGATTGTCTTTGAGCTGATCAACGGCGATCTTATTCAAAAACAGCTGTATCGTATCTGTAAGATTCCGGGTGTGACATGCACGCATCCGATGATGCTGCAGGCGCCGCTGCTCTCCGCGATCAACCGTGTGCTGGATTTTATCCCCGGACTCAATCAGGTGAATATGAACGCGGCGGATATGCGCAAGAAACTCGGCCTTTTCGGTGAGAACAGCGTCATGGGCTTTTTGATCGGCGCATTGATTGCCGTCATGGGCGGATATGATCTCAAGGGCGTTCTCACGACGGCCATGCAGGTTGCGACATCGCTCGTCCTTTTCCCCATGGTTGCAAAGCTCTTTATGCAGGCGCTCGCACCGATCGCGGATGCGGCGGGTGCGTTCATGAAGGCGCGTTTCAAGGGCCGTGAATTCTATGTCGGATTGGACTGGCCGTTTCTTGCGGGATCCTCGGAGCTCTGGGTTACGGCGATCATTCTCGTGCCGTTTGAGCTGCTGTGGGCCGTGGGTCTCAGTTATTTTGACATGAATAATGTGATTCCGCTTGCGTCGGTCATCAACGTTGTCGTCGCGGTTCCGGCGCTGATCGTCACGGGAGGAAATCTCCTGCGCATGATCATCATCTGCATCATTGCGACGCCGACGTATCTCTGGGTTGCGACAAGCTTTGCCGGGATGCTGACCGATATGGCCGCGCAGTCCGGTACGCTGCAGGTACAGGCGGGGCAGTACATCACATGGATTCAGCTGGAGGTTCCGGAACTCCGGTGGTCGCTTGCCCATATGTTCAACGGAGAGCCTGCGGGCATCGGTCTTTTCGTCTTGTTCTGCGCGATGTTCGTTTGGTACTTTAAGCGGATGAAAAAGCGCGACGCGGAGCTTGAGGCCGCCGGCAAGTAATGCGGGTGTTCTCGTTGCCGATGCGCTGTGAAAGGAAGGTTACGCTATGTTAGAATCGTTGAAGAAGCAAGTCGCCGCATATGCGCTTCAGGCGGACCGCATGGGCCTGTGCAAGCATCGGTCCGGCAATTTCAGCATACGCGATGAGGAGTCACAGCTGGTCTGCATCACGCCTACGGGCATGGATCGTGAGGAGATGTCCTATCATGACATCGTCGTTATGACCCTCGATGCCGAGGTGGTGGAAGCGGAGACGGGGCAGCGCCCGACGAGCGAATCGCTGATGCACTTAATGGCATATAAGACGCGTCCCGAGCTTCATGCCATCGCACATACGCATTCTAAAACGGCAACGGCGTTTGCCGTGCTCAATAAGCCGATCCCTGCGGTCGTCTATGAGATTGCGGCGCTTGGCTGCAAGGAGGGGTATATCCCCGTCGCGCCTTATGGGCGCCCCGGCACCCCTGCGCTCGCCGAATCGATTGTCGAGCCGCTGAAAATCTCGGATGTCGCGCTCATGGAGAAGCACGGCGTCATCGCCGTCGATGCGTGTGAGCTGAAGGAAGCGCTTTTGAAAGCCTCCTATGTGGAGGAGCTGGCCGAGATCTATCTCACGACGCTGACCGTTCTCGGCGGCAAGGAACCTCCGGCAGTGCCGAAGAGCGAGCTGCAGAAATGGGAATATCCGAAGGAAATCAAACTGCTTCAAAAATAGTAATAGGACGGATGTGGTTCCGCCAAGAGGAGGGGGTTCTTCGATGAAGAAACTGATCAATCGGCCGGAAGATTTTGCGCGCGAGACGGTGGAGGGCATCATTGCGGCGCATTCCGACCAGCTGAAACTCGTCGGCGACAGCTGGCACCGGATGGTGCGTGCCGATGAGAAGAAGGAAGGGAAGGTCGCCATTACGACAGGCGGCGGCTCGGGACACCTGCCCGTATTCCTCGGATATGTCGGCTATGGGCTTTGCGACGGCGTCACAATCGGCAACGTGTTCGCCTCACCGAGCGCTGAGGATATGTATGAAGTGGACAAAGCCGTGCACAGCGGGGCGGGGATTCTCCATCTCTATGGTCGCTACGGCGGCGACATCATGAATTTCGGCATGGCAAAAGATCTGTGCGAAATGGACGACATCGAGGTGCGGGAGGTCCTCGTCACGGACGATGTCGCCTCCGCGCCCAAGGGTAGCGAGGATAAGCGCCGCGGCGTCGCGGGTCTCGTATTCGCCTATAAGACCGCGGGAGCGGCTGCCGAGGAGATGCTCTCCTTGGACGAGGTCGCGCGCATCGCGCAAAAGACGGTTGACAATACGCGTACGATGGGCGTTGCGCTCACCCCGTGCATTGTGCCGGAAGCGGGCAAGGCGACCTTCTCGATCGGCGACGACGAGATGGAGATCGGCATGGGCATTCACGGCGAGCCCGGCATTGAGCGCACAAAGCTCAAGGTCCTCGATGAAACCGTCGACGTCATGCTCTCGCGTATTTTGGAGGATCTTCCGTTTGCATCCGGGGATTCGGCCGCCGTCCTCGTCAACGGACTGGGCGCCACGCCGAAGGAGGAGCTCTATATCGCCTATCGGAGAGCTGCGGCGATGCTAAAGGACAAGGGCATTACGATTCATCGCAAATACGTCGGGGAGTTTGCCACGTCGCTCGAGATGGCGGGGATGTCCGTCTCGCTTCTGCGTCTGGACGACGAGCTGAAGAAATATATCGACGCGCCCTGCCGATCCCCGTTTTTTGAGCAGTCAAGGTAAGGAGGCGCACGGTGGATATCGTTCGGAAGGAAGAACTGACACAGATTCTTGACGAAATTGTCCGCGTTATGGAAGGGGCAAAAGAGGAGCTCCTCGAACTCGACGGCGCTATGGGCGACGGCGATCTCGGACTCACAATGGTACATGGATTTACCGCCGTTGCGGAAGAAATCCGCGCGCTGGATGAGACCGACATGGGCAAGCTCATGATGAAGCTCGGCATGAAGATGAACAGCACAGTTCCGTCTACGATGGGAACGCTCATTGCCACTTGCTTCCTCAAGGCGGCGCCCGCCGCTAAGGGAAAGACGCAGCTCACCCTCGCCGATCTGGCGGAGATGGGAAAAGGGGCCGTTGCAGGCGTCATGGAGCGGGGCAAATCAAAGCCCGGCGATAAGACCATGCTCGACGCGCTGTATCCCGCCGTCGAAGCGCTCGGCGCAGCGGCAGCAGCGGGGGATTCCCTCGCTGCTGCATGGAAAAAAGCCTATGAGGCGGCAAAGGACGGCGTGGAGAAGACGAAATCCATGCAGTCCGTCCACGGGCGCGCCGCTTATTATCAAGAAAAATCGATCGGCCGGCAGGATCCCGGCGCGACAGCAGTGATGTATATGATCAAAGGGATTGCTCAGGCAGTACAGAGTTGATAGTATATTTCTTAAGAAAACAGAGAAAAAAGCCTCACAAAGGTCGGAGCAATATGCCCCTCTTTACCGGACATTCGGTAAAGAGGGGCATATTATTTTTGCATGACACCGTCATATTGGCGCGGCTTCTTGCTGAGGGACGCTGCATTTATCAAACAGCGCAGCCTGTTGGGGTGTAAATCCAATATGTAAAACTTTATTCCTAACGGAACTTATACCAAGACCTAAATCGCATCACATCTGCTTATCGTATGTTATGCGTAGAAAGCGGGGCGGTGAAGAATGCTGCTGCCGGAAAGGAAGCGATAAAGATGATAACAAAACGTTTGCAAAAGAATATTGCCGTTATGCTGATAGGTATTATGAGTTATGGAGGAGGGAGCGTCGTATTTGCGTACGACGATATAGCCGTTCGCGCGGCAGTGGCGGCAGACGAGGCGGACGAGGTGCATGTGCCGGCACATCCCGACGAGGCAGTGCCGCCGGACGAGGCGGACGAGGTGCACATGCCGGCGCATCCCGAAGAGGCGATGCCGCCGGACGAGGCGGATGAGGTGCACATGCCGGCGCATCCCGAAGAGTCTGTGCATGCCGAGAAGGCGGATGACGTCTATATGCCGCTTTCATACTCATATAATGGGGGCGATATGATCACGCTTGCGCGCCGGGATCGTGACCGGAGGGACGACCGGGGATTCCACCGCGATCGGGATTATGAGCGCGCGCGCCGGGATCGTGAATACGAGCGTGAACGCCGGGATCGAGATCGCCGTGAAGCGGATCGCCGCGATCGGGAGCGCCGCGATCGCAGCCGCCGGGGCGGGTACTCGCAGGGCAGCGTCAACACCGCTGCGATTGCGGGTGCCGTCATCGGTGCGATTATCGCAAAAAACACCTAAATATGAGCGGCGTTTTGCCGTGCTGAGAGAAAAGATTGCCGCAGGAAGACCTTCTGCGGCAATCTTTTTATATACCGTATATTCCCGTCCCCCTTTTCCTTGACAAATATCATACCGGTTGATAGGATAGCATTAAAGAGAGATATATATACGAACTGAACATAGAGCAATGAGAAAAAGGTATACGATCGTTCACGGTACATCCATGGGATTTCCTGCAGAGGCTTGATACACGGATCAGGAGGATGATGGTATGCGAATGGGGAGAATTTTTTTCTATGCGGGGATTGTCGCTGCAATATTGAGTCTCGCGGGCTGCGGCGGAACGGACGTCGTACCGCGTGACAACAGCGGGACAAAGGTGGGCGTCGCGATGCCGGCACAGCAGCTGCTCCGATGGAACCGGGACGGCGCGTATCTCGAGACGGAGCTGCGCGGGCGCGATTTCGATGTCGACATCATGTTTGCGGACAACGACGCGGAAAAGCAAAAGACGCAGCTCGAGCAGATGATCGGCGAGGGCTGCAAGGTGCTTGTCATCGCCGCGGTGGACGGCGATGTGCTCCGCCCGGTGATTGAGCGCGCGCAGCAGGCGGGGGTGACCGTCATCGCCTATGACCGCCTCCTCATGGGGACGGATGCGGTCGATTACTATGCGACGTTCGACAGCTATGCCGTCGGACGGATGCAGGCACAGACCATTGTGGACAAGCTCGGTCTTGCGGAGGGGAAACAGGGCACGCTCGAGATCGCGGCGGGCCCCATGGAGGACAGCAACGCTAAGGTGCTCTATGCGGGCGCAATGGATGTGCTGAAGCCTTACATCGACAAGGGGCAGCTCACGATTCGCTCGGGGCAGCGCTCGCAGGAACAGTGCGCGACGCCCGGCTGGGCGACGCTGATGGCAAAGGAGCGCATGGCGGGGCTTCTCAAGCAGTATGAGACGGGCAGCCTTGACGCCGTGCTCGCGGCGAACGACTCCATCGCACTCGGCGTCCTCGCTGCGCTGAAGGACGCGGGTTACGGCTCGGCGGCGCGTCCGATGCCTGTGCTCACGGGGCAGGATGCCGACCTGCCGAATGTGCAGGCGCTCATCGGAGGAGAGCAAACTATGTCCGTCTTTAAGGACACGCGGCTGCTCGCGCTCGAGACGGCAAAGATGGTCGAGGCGATCGCCGGGAAGCAGCAGCCCGAGATCAACGACACGCAGAATTTCATGAACGGGAAAAAAGTTGTCCCCGCGCATGTGCTGAAGGGAACGCTCGTCGACGCGTCGAATTATAAGAGCGTCCTCGTCGATTCCGGCTACTACAGCACCGTCGATATTGACGGTACGGCATCGCGTGCGCTCGGTGTGAAGTAATTTTTATAGAGACGACACAGGGAGATTGCCCCCCGCGGGCGGGGGAGCCTCCCTTTTGTGTTGCGGCGGCACGCGGTGACAGCACGGCGGGGATTATGCCGCGCCATTGTGCCCGCACGGACTTACAAAAAAATGAATCTGTCGGTTCGTCGGGGGCATGGACGATATGCGGTCGTTTTTGAATAAAACCCGTGCTTTACGAGAAGGAGCCTCTGATGCAAAAACTTCGCGCGGTCTTTGACCGGAGAATATCACCGCTCCCCTATGTGCTTTGTTCCGGCATTTTGACTGCGGCAGGGATTTGGATTCTCTGGCATTGGGGCGAGGTTGTCGATGTCCTTTCCGCGCTGATGATGCAGGTTTTAGCGCCGATCTTTGTGCCTGCGGCGGAGCGGCTGCCGGACGCGCCGGATCGGTACACATTGGATTTTGTGGATTATTGTGTTTACACGCTGTGTCTGCCGCTTGCGCCCGCGCTGCCGCTTGTGCCGCAGCTATATCTCGCCGTTTGCCGTCTGCGGGATGCGGGGCGCCCGCTGAAGTATCTGTGGATCCCGCTCGGCACCTTCCTTGCGCTTACGGCTCTGAATATCCTCTATGTATGGGTGCGGGTCACGTTTATGCCGCCGGATCCGTTCCGGGTGCAAAATTCGATGGGGCCCTACGGTTCGACGATCTTCGTCAGTATTCTGTGGTTCTTGCTGACGATTTGTATCGCACAATTGATCTTTATCCTGTTTGGATGTTTCAAGCGAAAAAAGGATCCTGCAGCGGAGCACACCGTATCGAAAAGCGTATAAGAAAAGGCTGCAGCCCACGTACACTAGAATGTGCGAAGGCAGCAGCTTTTTTGATGCGTATGTTATTTCCCGTCGGCACCCTTCAAATACTTGTCAAAGAACGCGATGATGACCTTCATGACCTCCGGCTGCACCCAGTAATCGCCGCCGTGGAGCGCGTACGGAATGACGTAGCTCGTCGAGGCGAGACCGCGTGCGCGCAGGGCTTCGTGCAGGAGATTCGTCTGGCTCGGCGAGACCGACGTGTCGCTCGTGCCGTGCATGAACATGAACGGCGCGGTCTTCTTCGAGATATAGGTAATGGGGTTTGCAGCCTTTGCGCCTTCGGGATTGGCGAGGATGCCGCCGTCCCTGCCGCCGAATACGGGCGAGCCGTTCACCCACAGCTCTTCCGTCGCGCCCGCAGATCGATGCACCGCCTTTACCTCGTCCGAATAGTCGTCGCCGACCTTTGTCAGATCCGAGAGACCGTACATATCGAGCGCAGCCTGAACGTCGCTCGACTCGTCAAGGTGCTCGCCGACGTCGAACTCTTTGTCACCGTTGGTCGTGCCCATCATCGCGGTGAGATAGCCGCCCGCAGAGCCGCCGATGATGCCGATGTGCGCGGGATCGATGTTGAACTTCGCCGCATTCGCGCGCAGATAGCGCACGGCCGCCTTCATATCCTGCAGCGGCTGCGGGAAGATCGCGGTCGGCGCGTCTTCGTGACGTCGAGCCGCTCGCTCCCCTCCGGAATCACAACCGGCCGCTCCGCTAGGGCGGGCGCGCCGCCCATCTCCGCATCGCGCATATCCGGCATTGTCTGTGCCGCCATTGCCGTCTCTCCTATCGCAGAAATCATCAGTGCAAAAAGCAGTGCCTTTGCCTTCATAAAATCCCCTTCCTTTCTTTTTCCATAGTGCTTATATGCTTACGCCGTTTTCGTAAAGCTCGCTGCAGGACAGATCGACCTCATCGTTCCGGCTGACCCCATATCCGCCGGCGCCCACCTTCACCTGCTCAAATAATCCCTTGATCTGTGTCAGCGTCCGGAATGTATCGAATCTGCTCAAAAGCGGTAAAATGTAATAATGCTTGCGCTCGCCTGTCATGAAGTCGACAAGCAGTGTATATTCCGCCAACGGTCGTACCGTTTTGACCTTGTGAAACATCGGTTGTGTCCTCCTTTTTCACAGGACAATGATTATTCAAGCGGGGGAAGCCTGATAAATTCCTGCGTGTTCCAGATGCGAAGCAACTCCTCTGTATGCTGCGCAGCCCATTCCTGTACAAGTGCTTGTGCCTTCACGGGCAAGCCTCCCTCCATCATCCACAGGGTTTGAATCTCAAAGGCACCGATATATTCGCCGTATACAACATGAAAATGAGGAGGATTGTGCTCCGCCTGTTAAAATACATCTTATATAACAAGACCGTAGAATCGAGCGATCACAGGCATGATTGTATACTCCTTTGTCAATCAATAGCATGCTAAATTCTTTCTTTTTAAAAATGACAGTGCGGATGAGATCGGCGTCCTATCACGTACGATGAACGATTTCAGCGCGCAGATCAAGACGATGGTCGGCTCGCTCGCGCATGGTGCAGCGGCACTCGGCGATATGTCAACGACGCTCAGTCAATCCAATACGAGCGTTCTGGAGTCCGGCGAACAGATCAGCCGCACCATCGAGAGTATCGCAAGCGGTGCGACCGATCAGGCAATGCACACGCAGAATATCAACGACAACATCCGGTCCATTGAGACGGCGCTGCGGGAAAATGAGACGATGCTGCATGACCTGAAGGAGGTCAGCAGCATGGTGAACGAAGAAAAAGAGCATGGATCGCGAGCGGTGGAGGCTCTGCTGCGTGAGACCAAGCAGGTGAATGATAATGTCGCGCGTATTGCAGCCCTCGTCACGGAGAGCCATGCGAGTGCAGGAAAAATTGGCGAAGCGAGCACGATGATTGAGTCCATCGCCGAACAGACACAGCTCCTCGCGCTGAATGCGGCGATCGAAGCTGCGCGCGCAGGCGAGACAGGGCGCGGATTTGCCGTCGTTGCGGGCGAGGTGCGCAAGCTCGCAGAGCAGACCGGCCTCTTTACAAATGATATCAAATCCGTCATTCTCGCCCTGCAGCGCGACTCGGAGAATACCGTGACCTGTATCAGGGATGTCGAGTCGTCTGCTGAGGCGCAAGCGGCAGCAATCGAGTCGACGCGCAACAACTATACGAATATTGCGGGATCCATTGAGCGGATGGAGCGTGCCGTCGGCAATCTGGAGCATGCACTCTCCAATATCTTTGCCAACGTCAAGGAAATTGTGCCGCTCGTCGGCTCGCTGGCAGGCAGCGCGCAGAACAGTGCCGCGAGCACTGAGGAGATGGCGGCGAGCGTCCAGCAGCAGACACACGCGATCAACGAAATGGCAGATGTCGCACGTCAGCTTGCCGAGGAGGTTCGCGCAATCAAAGGGCAGATCGAGACATTCGACGTGTAAGCGCAGCCTAAGGTACGGCAGACAGCATACGTACCGTATACAAAGAACCGTCCACCCTGTCATTGAACAGTGATGCGGCGGTTTTTTGATGTGCATATGCGGATACTTAGGAACGGACACGTCCAAAATACTTGAAAAATACGGTAAACTAATTTTTGAAATATTGTTGACAATAAGATATATTTAGAGTTATCATAAACCGAACAAATAAAGGAGGCGTGTTTCTGTGAAACATTTGGAGGTTCGAGAGTTGGTACGCTGCGGGATTTTCATCGCGCTCATTACGGTGGGATCGTGGATCCGCATCCCGGTGGGGACGGATGTCTACACCTTGCAGTTCCTGTTTACGCTGCTGGCGGGGCTCGTGCTCGGGGCGCGGCTCGGAGCGATCGCAGTCGGCGCCTATGTGCTGCTCGGTCTCGTGGGCGTGCCGGTCTTTGCGATGGGCGGGGGCCGGGGTATCTCTTTCAGCCGACGTTCGGCTATCTGCTCGGCTTCATCGTGCAGGCGTATTTCTGCGGGCGGTGGGCGCGGCAAACGGCGGAGCCGGGCGTTCGGCGGCTGCTGCTCGTAAACCTCGGCGGGATGGCGATCGTCTACGGCATCGGCATCAGTTGGTTCTATCTCGCGTCGAACTATCTGCTCGAGGCGCCGATCGCGCTCTGGACGGCGATTCTCTACTGCGGCATCCTCCAGACGCCGCCCGATCTCCTCATCTGCGGCGCAGCGGCGTGGCTCGCCGTGCGCTTCCGGCGGGCGGGCGCGTGGCAGAGTGTGCCGGCACATGTTCAAGTGAAAGAAGTGTAATCGATGGGAAAAGCGCTTTTTGTGACCGGGACGGGCACGGACGTCGGCAAGACCTATGTGACGGGGCTGATCGTGAAGAAACTCCGCGATGCGGGCTATCGGGCGGGTTACTATAAAGCCGCGCTCTCGGGGGCGGTGCCGGATGCGCAGGGCACCCTCGTGCCGGGCGATGTGCGCCATGTGCAGGAGGCGGCGGGGATTCCGCCGGGCGGTCCTGCAGCGGTCTCCTACGTCTACCGGGAGGCGGTGTCGCCGCATCTGGCGGCGCTGTGGAACGATCGTCCCATCGATCCCGAGCGCGTGCGCGCGGATTTTGCACGCGCAATGGACTACTACGAGCTGCTGACGATGGAGGGCAGCGGCGGCATCATCTGTCCCTTGCGCTGGGACGCCGAGCAAAAATTGATTTTGGACGATCTCATCAAGATGCTCGGTCTCGGCACGATCGTCGTCGCGGATGCGGGGCTCGGAACGATCAACGCGGCGGTGCTGACCATCGAGCATTTACAGCGGCGCGAGATCCCCGTGCGCGGCGTGATCCTCAACAACTATCATACGGGCAATCCGATGGAGGAGGATAATCGCCGCATGATCGAGGAAATCACAGGCATCCCGGTCATCGCGGCGGTAGCATCGAACGCCGCGGAACTCGAGATCGATGCGCCCCGGCTCGCGGCACTGTATCACTGAAAAGAGGAGAGCAATGAAACCGAAAGAACGTACCTTGGAGGAGCGGGATCTCGCGCACATCTGGCATCCCTGCTCGCAGATGAAGGATTATGAGGAGCTGCCGCCCATCGTCGTGGCGCGCGGCGAAGGCGTATGGCTAGAGGACATTCACGGGAAGAAATATCTCGATATTGTCAGCTCGTGGTGGGCGAACCTCCTCGGGCACTGCAACCCGGACATTAACCGCGCGGTCAAGGAGCAGCTTGATACGCTCGAGCATGTCATCTTTGCCAACTTTTCCCACGAAGGGGCGATCCGCCTTGCCGAGGAGCTGGCGGATATTGTGCCGCCGGGACTGACGAAGTTTCACTTCAACGACAACGGTTCGGCGGCGGTCGAGTGCGCGCTCAAGATGTCGTTCCAGTACTATTTACAGACGGGAAAGCCCGAGAAACAACGGTTCATGTGTCTCTCGGAGGCGTACCACGGCGAGACGATCGGCGCGCTCTCCGTGGGGAGCATGGATCTCTTCGCCGAGATGTACCGCCCGATGATGATGGACAACATTCATGTGGAGGCGCCCGACTGCTATCGCTGTCCGTACGGCGAGACACGCGAGCGCTGCGACTGCCCGTGTTTCGAGCACGCGGAGCGCGCCTTTGCCCGGCATGCGCACGAGACGGCTGCGATCATCGTAGAGCCGCTCCTCCAGGGCTGCGCGGGGATGCGCATCTATCCGCCGCTCTATCTGAGGAAGCTGCGTGCACTCTGTGACGCGTACGATGTAAAGATCATCTGCGACGAGATTGCAACGGGATTCGGGCGCACGGGCAAGATGTTCGCCTCCGACCATGCGGGCATCACGCCCGACATCATGTGTCTCTCGAAGGGGCTGACGGGCGGCTATCTGCCGATGTCCATTACCTGCGTGCGTGAAAATATTTATGAAGCGTTCTATGCGGACTACGCGGCGGGGCGCGCCTTCATGCACAGTCACACCTACGCGGGCAACCCGCTCGGCTGCGCAGCGGCGCGCGCAGTGCTCCGCGTCATGCGCGAACAAAACATCCTCGCGCGGGCGGGCGAGACCGCGGCGTGGCTGACCGCCGAGATGCAGGACGCCTTCGGCGCACATCCGAACGTCGGCGAGATCCGCCACATCGGTCTCATTCACGCTATCGAGCTGGTCGCTGATAAAGAGACGAAAACGCCGCTCCCACAGAGACGCACAGGCTATGAAATCTACAAGCGCGCCCTGCGCCGCGGACTCCTCCTGCGCCCCCTCGGCGACGTCCTCTACTTCAACCCCGCGCTCAATATCACGCGCGAGGAACTGCGCATCGCAATCGACCGCGCGAAAGCCGCGCTCGAAGAGGTTCTGCCAAGCGCCGAACGCCGGGAGCTTTGCGCGTAGAACTTCCCGCCTTACTTCCCATTGACCGCAATCCGAAAACTTCCTATAATGATCTTCCTCGAACTGTCGAAAGTCACGACCGAGATCAAAGATCTGCGCGGTATGCGTCTCCTCGAAAAGTAGATGGCATATCTGAGCAACAAATTATCGCATGAGGAAATGGAGGAACTTGCCATGAGCGAACCGGCAATCAAAGAAGCATGGACGGCAACGGACAGGTTCATGCGCGATAAAGCGCTCCGTCTTGCCTATCTTAGCGAGGAAATGAAGGAACATGACGTCGTCAGCGCAATGAATTGGGAGCGGAGAACAGGACTTGACGAGGGACGCGCCGAAGGGCGTGCTGAGGGGCGCGCCGAGGGACATGCCGAAGGACGCGCCGAAGTCCAAAAAGGGACTGCCCGCCGTATGCTGCGCGCCAAGATGGCGCCCGCCGAGATCGCGGCGCTTCTCGATCTGCCCGAGGAGACGATTCTTGCGTTCGCCAGGGAAGAGAACAACGAAAGCTAGGCGATGTCGCCTTCGGCTGAAACCATATCGAAAAAGGATTGTAACAAAATCGTGTTTTTGACACGGCTGTTACAGTCCTTTTCTGATAGATATGCCGCTATGAATCGTTACAGGGCACGGCGTGCCGTGCCCTCCTGCGAGTGATGCGCGCGTATCACCGGTGGGCGGAATGTGGAACAAATCCTATTTTTCACGCGTGTAGGTATACATCCCCAGTCGGTTGTTGACGAGGTAGAAGATCGGGATGAAGAGTTTTTTCCAACCGGGCAGGAGCCGGCGCATCTCGTCGGTGAAGTTGATGAGCCCGATCTGCCGCAGCCGCGGTTCGAGTCGGACGACCTCGCTGCCGTCCTTGACGCCCCATCGGAACGGGGCGTTCATATTCTTGATCATGTCGTGGCGTTTGCTCTGTTTCTGTGTGTAGGTGGAAATCAGGTCAAAATATGCCGTAAACTCCGAAAATCCGTCGGTGAGGATGCGGAGGAAGCGCTGCACGTCGCTCTCCTCGAGGTACATGAGAACGCCCTCGGAGACGATGAGGAGCGGACGCCCGTCCGTCTCAACATCCTGCGTCCACGAGGGATCGAGCGCTGATTTCGCGATACAGTGTACGCGTGGATTTCCCTCAAAGAGTTGTTTGCGCCACGCGATGACCTCGGGGAAATCGAGATCGTACCACAGAACGCTCCCGTCGTCGACACGGGAGAACCGCGTGTCAAGACCGCTGCCGACCGAGACAACGACACTGCCGGGGTGCGCCGCGAGGAATTTGCGGATCTGGGCGTCGATGGTCTTTGCGCGCGCGAGCACGCCGTAATAGGATGCCCACGCGTGTTTGAACTGCGCAAAGTCATAATCGAGCATCGCGGCGATCTCCGCCGACTTCGTATCGTGCAGCACCGACTTCGGTGCCGCGGCGTCCTTTGCGCGCACATACAGCGTCGTCAGCAGAGTCTCCGCAACTCCTTCCAACTTGATCTTCATAAGAACCTCCGATCCTTTTTGTAATATTGCAATCTTTTCGTTAATACGATTGTTTACGGGGTATTATACGCCCCCGATTACCGAAGTTCAAGGCGGAATAGATTTCTTTCTCATTTACAGAGCCGAAAGACTTCATTGTATACCTTTAACATAGGACCTCTGTTTCTTTCCTATATCTGTAAATTATGATATAATAAAAAACGATTTTTATAAAATTGAAAAGGAGCAATGCATGTATGAAGCACGAAGAAACCGAGTTTATGCGGCACGAACTGCGTCTGCCTGAACTCACCGTTCGAGGAATGCTGCTCGGCGCGATTCTCACCATCATCTTTACCGCGTCGAATGTGTACCTCGGGCTCAAGGTCGGTCTGACGTTCTCCTCGGCGATCCCTGCCGCCGTCATCTCGATGGCGGTGCTCAAGATGGCAAAGGATGCCAACATCCTCGAGAACAACATGGTACAGACGCAGGCGTCCGCGGCGGGTACGCTCTCATCGATCATCTTCATCATCCCCGGTATGCTCATGATCGGCTACTGGCAGGGGTTTGAGTTCTGGCAGACACTGCTGGTCTCTGCGTGCGGCGGCTGTCTTGGCGTGCTCTTCACGATTCCCCTGCGCCGCGCCATGGTCGTCCACAGCGACCTGCCGTATCCCGAGGGACTCGCCGCGGCGGAGATCCTCAAGGCGGGCGCAAAGGAAACCGTTGACGGATCGCCCGCCGGCGCGGGGCTGCGCGAGATCTTCTCCGGGAGCATCATCGGCGGCTTCATCGCGCTCTGCACGAGCGGCTTCCAAGTCCTCACGAGTACGTTCACCGTATGGATGAACGTCGGCAAAGGCATGACGCAGATGCCGCTCGGCTACTCCTCCGCACTCGTCGGCGCGGGCTACCTCATCGGCATCGGGAGCGGCATTGCGATCCTCATCGGCGTTCTGATCGCGTGGGGCGTCTTTGTCCCGTATTTCACGAACACGCTGCCCATGCCGGACGGCATGACGATGCAGCAGTTTGCCAATGACGTCTACCGCAACAAAGTCCGCTTCATCGGCGCAGGCGCGATGGGCGTTGCGGCGATTTGGACGCTGATCACACTCTCGCGTCCCGTCATTGACGGCATCCGCGAGTCGTTCCGCATGATGCGGATGCCGCAGGAGCAGAAAAAACTGCACCGTATGGACATTGACATGTCGCTGAACTCCATTCTGCTGGTCTTTGCCGTGACAGTTGTCGGGCTCCTCGGCATATTCTATGTATTTGTCGCACCTGAGATGTTGCCCGTAGGGCAGTCACTTTCCATCGTCGTGGTCGGCGTGCTCGTTGCCGTCCTCATGGGCTTCTTCGTCGCCGCTGCCTGCGCGTATATGGCAGGACTTGTCGGCACCTCGTCGAGCCCCATCTCGGGCATCGGCATCCTCGGCATCATCGTCTCTTCGCTCGTGATGTACGCGCTCTGCTCGTCGTTCGGCGTCTTTGCACTGCCGGGCGGTGAGAAGTTCGCGACCGCGACCGCGATCTTCACCACGAGTATCATCCTCGCGATCGCCTGCATCTCGAACGACAACATGCAGGATCTCAAGACCGGCTACCTCGTCGGCGCGACGCCGTGGCGTCAGCAGGTCGCGCTCCTCCTCGGGTGCGTCGTCGGCGCGTTCGTCATCGCGCCCGTGCTGAACCTCCTCTATGAGGCGTACGGCTTCACCGGCGCGCTCCCGCGCCCCGACATGGATCCCGCACAGGCACTCGCCGCGCCGCAGGCAACCCTTATGACCACCATCGCGCAGGGCATTTTCTCCGGTCAGATCGCGTGGGAGTATATCTACATGGGCATCGGCATCGGCGTCCTGCTCGTGCTCGCCGACGTATCCCTCAAGCGCATGACGCGCAGTCTCTACCTGCCGCCGCTCGCCGTCGGCATGGGCATCTACCTGCCGCCGTCCGTACAGACGCCGCTCATTGTCGGTGCGATCTTCGGCTACATCATCAACAAGCGCATACGGGCGACGTCCGGCGCGGAGGAGGAATCCGAGGCAAGACGCCGCGGCACACTCTTCGCCTCCGGACTCATCGTCGGCGAGTCCATCATCGGCGTCCTGCTCGCGGGACTTATCGTTGTCTCCGTCTCCGGCGGCGGCGGCGAAGAGCCGCTCCGTCTCGTCGGCGGCGACTTCGCAGGAACGGCGGAGTACCTCGGGCTCGGCGTGTTCATCCTCGTGCTGATCCTCTTTGAACGGTTCGTCAGCGGCACATTTGCAAAGAAATGAGCGAAATACAATTATATATTAAGAAACGAGAGATATAGTAGAAGGAAGGCGAAAGCCTTCCTTTTTTAGAAGTGACGCGGGATTTTCGCGCCTAGCGTCGTTATTCGTCGAATCCTGCGCTCGACGTAGCTCTTAACTACGCCTTCGCTTGGATTCTCCTCATGTCTAGCTATGCATCGAAACTTCCGCGTCACTTACGCTGCGGTGTGGTGCGTGCCGTGACGCGGGATTTTCGCGCCTAGCGTCGTCATCATTATATTTTTCATCCAAAGGAGGTGGGCGCGGCGCATATCGCGCCGCAGCACTATGTCGAACCTTATCATCACAGCAGGCATCCCCGCCGCAGTCATACTGCTCATCATCATCGCTGCCGGCATCGTCTATGCCTACGTCAAAGCGCCTCCGTCGACCGCACTCATCATCTCGGGACTCAAACGCACCCCGCGCATCCTTATCGGACAGGGCGGCGTGCGCATCCCCTTCCTCGAGCGCATGGACACCCTTTTCCTCGGACAGATCTCCGTCGACATCAAGACTGAGACCTCCGTCCCCACCAACGACTACATCAACGTCAACGTCGACGCCGTTGCGAAAGTCATGGTCGGGCGGGACGAAGAGAGCGTGCAGCTCGCCGCGCGCAACTTCCTCAACTTCACCGCCGCCGAGATCGCAAAGGATCTCCAGGACTCCCTCGAGGGCAACATGCGCGAAATCATCGGAACACTCACCCTCGAGGCGATCAACACCGACCGCGACAGCTTCTCCGATCAGGTCGTCATCAAAGCCGCACAGGATATGAAAAAACTCGGCATCGAGATCATTTCCTGCAACATCCAAAACGTCACCGACGACAACGGACTCATCGTCGACCTCGGCGCCGACAACACCGCGCGCATCAAAAAACGCGCCGCGATCTCCCGCGCCGAAGCCGAGCGCGACGTCGCCGTCGCCAAAGCACAGGCACAAAAAGAAGCCAACGACGCGCAGGTGCAGGCAAACCTCGAAATCGCCCAGCGCAACACCGATCTCGCTATCCGGCAGGCGGAGCTGAAAAAAGCCTCGGACATCAAGCGCGCCGAAGCCGATGCCGCCTACGAAATCCAATCGCAGGAACAGCAGAAATCCATCCAGACCGCGACCGTCAACGCCCAGATCGCAAAGGCGGAACGTGATCAAGAGCTGAAAAAGCAGGAAGTCTCCGTCCGCGAGCAGGAACTCGCCGCGCAGATTCAAAAACAAGCCGACGCCGAGAAATACGCCGTTGAGCAAAAAGCTGCCGCCGACCTCGCCAAGCGCCAGCGCGAAGCCGAAGCCGCCCTCTACGAACAGGAGCGCGCCGCCGAAGCGCAGAAAGCCCGCGCTGCCGCCGCTCGCTATTCCGCAGAGCAGGAAGCTGCCGGAATCAAGGCAAAGGGGGAAGCCGAAGCCGCAGCGATCCAAGCGAAAGGTGAAGCCGAAGCCGCCGCCATGGATCGCAAAGCCGAAGCGCTGAAGAAATACGGCAAAGCCGCCATGGCGCAGATGGTCGTCGAGATCCTCCCGAAAGTCGCCGCCGAAGTCGCAAAACCCATGGAGCGCATCGGCAACGTCTCCATCATCGGCAGCGGGAGCGGCGCGGGCGCGATGGGACCCGTCGCCGACAACGTACCCATCGTCATGGCAAAGACTTTCCAAACAATCAAGGAGACCACGGGCGTCGACCTCGCCGAAATCATGCGCGGCGAAACCTACGACGCCAAGGTCACCAAGAACGTCAACGTCACGGGCGTCGATGAGGGGACGGCGAAGGCTGCCGTCGTCGCGGATTCGATCAAAGAGTAGGCGTGACGCGGGATTTTCGCGCATCTCTGTGTCACTGCGAAAAATCCTGCGCTCGTAGCAGCTTTTCTACGCCGTCGCGTGGCTTTTTCTAGTTCCTTGCGCTGCATCGAAACTTCCGCGCCACTTAGATTGCGGTGTGACAAAGGATTCTGGCACCTCGCTATATCCGTATGCTGCGCCGCCATAGATCGCGTACGGCAATAGAATACGAAAGCTCCGTACAGGACATGACCTGTACGGAGCTTTTTCGTGTGCCCGGATTTATTTAGGAAAATGTGCAGCGTATGATGCCCTTTCCAACAAACGAAATTTCTTTCACAAAAAATTCATGAATGATTTTCTTTGAAATTATAACTTTATAATGAAAACTTGACGGGAAAAAGCCGCCGCTGTATGATATTGAACTAAGATATTAATGAGATTTTCTACATGTAGGAAATACGACGCTTAAGTTCAATTCAGCTCGCCGTGGGTTTCGTGTACGATGCATGAGGAGGAGAACATTATGTTCAAAGGAATGAAGGCACAGCGCCGCCTGGCATTTGGCGTAGCGCTCACCCTGTCTGCCGGAGGGAGTCTGCTGTTTTCTTCGTCGGCACAGGCGGCGGAGGAGCATGCGGCGACAATCCCATCGTCGGATACGGCGCATACAGCCGGCATTGACGGCACGATGGCAACAGGCTTCAGCAGTGACAACAAGATCACGGTGGGTGAAGTCGGCGCATCGGGACCAACGGTCAACGGGGATGTGTCCGGCGGTACCGATGCGAGCGACGTTGCACATAATATACTCACGATCAACAGCATCACGCTCAGCAATGGATATACGGTCTTCGGCGGCAAGAGCACCGGCGGCGCGGCAATGGGCAACACAGTCAACCTCATGGGCGGTGTGCTCGGCGGCGATGTGTACGGCGGATTTGCTTCCGGCACGGGCGCGACGACAGGCAATACTGTCAATATCGGCGACGGTACGAACGCCGTCGCCGCAGGCGCAAAGACGACGGGCACCATCTACGGCGGCAGCAATGCGGGCGATACGACGGGCAATACGCTAAATGTGCGCGGCGCTTATACGGCGAAGAATATCAAGAATTTTTCCACCGTCAACTTTGACGTCCCCGCGGGAACGGCGCCGGGGACGACGTTCCTCACGCTCACGGAGGATGCCGATACGAATCTTGACTGGTCGGGCGTTCATATCGATGCGGATAAGCTCAAAGCATGGGGCAGCGGGAAGACGGGACAGAACAGCATCGCACTCTTAAAGCATAACGTCAACGGCGCGGACCGTCTCAAGCTGACGAATTACAGCGACCGCGCATTGGGGCGTGCGGGCAACAACGAATACGGGCTGCGTGCCAATGTATACGGTTCCGACGCTACAAAGACAGCCGGCTTCATCTATGCCGAGGTCAATCAAGTCAAAGATGCCGACATCAAATACGCCTATAATGGGCCTAACGACCCCTCCACGGTCGCGGGAGGGCTCTCGCGGTACGGATATACCGTCGACAACAACCGACTCACGGTCACGTCGACGGCGCCCGGCGGCATGACCAACATCTACGGCGGCAACACGACGGGAACGGCTGCAGTCGAGGACGAGGGGCATGCGACCAACAACACCGTCACGATCAAGGCGAGCGTCGGGAACAAGAACCTCAGCTATATCTACGGCGGACATACCGATATAGAGGGGAAATCTGCACGGAAAAACCATGTGTTCATGGAGGCAGGCAACAGTACCGGTCTGCTCTTTGGCGGGCAGGCGGAAAAAGGTGTTGCCGAGGAAAATACCGTCGAGATTTCGGGCGGAACTGCGACGGGCAGTATTTACGGCGGCGTCGGCAGGAGCGCGCATAAAAACACTGTGACGATCAAGAACGGCGCGGGCAGTATATCGAAGATATTCGGTGGCTACGCGAATGCTGCGGACGGTAATGCAACAGGAAATACAGTCACCGTAGAAGGAGGCGCATATAACAGCTCCTACATCTACGGAGGTTATGCCTACAATAAAAGCGGCAGCGCGACGGGCAACACCGTGAATGTGGCGGGCGGCACGTTCACCGGCGGCTATATCATGGGCGGTCAGAACAGCAATGCGGACAGAACGGGAATGGTTTCCGGCAACACCGTCACAATCACAGGAGGCACGATGTCCGCGGACGCTGTTTATGTCTTTGGCTCGGCTGCCGGAAATACGGCTGCTGCCGCGGCGGGCAATACCGTCAATCTTGGCGCAGCGGATGGCACGTTCACTAGTACGGCGAGGCTTAACACATGGCTCTATGGTTCTTACTATTATAACGGCGCGCCCGCCGCTATGACCAACGACAGCGACCTCATCAAGGGCAATACGCTGAACGTCAACGCGCAGGGCATTAGTGTCTACGGCATACGAAATTTTGAGAAGTACAATTTCAATCTGACGGATAAAAATATCTCCGGTGGCACGCTGCTGACGACAAGCGACGGCTTTGGCATGACGGTCAAATGGGATAATATCCAATTGAACGCGGATAAACTGAAGACATACGTCGGGTGGGTCAACGGCAAAAACTACTTCACACTGCTGCACTCCAATACCGCAAACGCACTTAAATTTTCTGAGTATGCAGAGCGTACGGGAACCGACGGCGACTACGAATATGCCGTACGCGCCGAAGGTACGACGACAGACGGCATTCGCAGTGCAACGAATGTGACGGCAGACTACAACCGCTACCAAAACGCCAAGACCGTATATAGCGGCGAGGCGACGCCGGACGGAAATATCTACGGCGGCTATTCGAATCAGGGAAGAACGACGACCCACAATGAATTGACCGTAAAGGCGCTGCCGACCGGCGGTCTGAATAACGTCTACGGTGCGATGACCGATACGACGGCGGCGACGGCGCATTCGACCTACAACACGGTCAATGTTGAGAGCACCGTCGGCACGACCGAGACGATCGGCAATGTCTACGGCGGCTATACGAAGGCGACGACGGGCGACGCGACGTACAACACGGTGAACCTGCGCGGCGGACATATCACAGGCGATGTCTACGGCGGCAAGGCCGACGGTACGGGCGTCACCACGAACAACACAGTCAACATCGAGGGGACAGGCATCACTGTCGACGGCGTGATCTCGGGCGGCAATCAGGATGCCGCCACGGACAACAAGCTCAATGTCCGCGGCACAGCGTCTGCCAAGACCGTTGAGAAGTTCGACATCATCACCTTTGCGCTGAACGCGGTCAAAGCCGGCGGAGACGCCATGCTGACGCTGAACGACGGCGACGATGCTGCCTCGGCGGTAACGACGACGACGCTCGACTGGTCGAAGCTCAAGGTCGAAAACGGCACGGGCGGCACTGCGAGCACCTATGAATCGACATGGACGCTGATGCATGCCGGCGGCAACGACAAGCTCGATTTCGGCACAACGTACGATCATGCGAAAGAGCTGGGGGCTGCGGACGGCGACTATGAGCTGACCGTCGATAAGAACGCTGACAATACGAAAGTCACAGCGACGGGCTACCGCTTCCGCAACAATACGGAGGCGGCCTACACCGCGACCGACCAGAATCATGCGGTTGTCTGGGGCGGCCGCTCCGATAAGGGCAACACCGTCGAGAACAATACGCTCACCGTTTCGGGCGGTGAGATCACGGACGGCGTTTACGGCGGACTCGCGACAAAGGGTGCCGCAGAGAGTACGGCGCAGAACAACACGCTGCATCTCACAGGAGGAACAATCAACGACGCGTTCGGCGGCGCTTCCTATAGCAACTTCGACACGCCTGCGACCCGCACGTCGGCAGGCCGCGCCATCGGCAACCGCGTCGTCCTCGACTTTGGCGCGGCGACGGATACCGTCCGCTCCATTACGGGCGGCTACGGCGCGACCGCAACAGACAACACCGTTGAGATCAAGGCGGGCACCGTAAGCGGCGCAGATTTCAACAATCAGCATGTTGCCGCACTCGGTGGGCACTCGGAAACGGATAACGGTACGGCGTCACAGAATTATGTTTCCGTTTCGGGCGGCACGGTCAGCGGCGGTGTGATCGGCGGTGCGGCGAAGAACGGCACTGCCGAGAGGAACACCGTTACCGTTGCGGACGGCACGACCATCACAGGCGCAGTTGCGGGCGGCGGCAGCTATGACTTCACTGCGCAGGATAATACCGGCAGCGGCTCCGGCTCGTACAACGTCGTCCATATCGGCGACAATGTCACGCTCAGCCGCCGCGTCATATCCGGCAATCCTGACATCGATCAAAATGTTCAGGGCGGGCAAGGTGCTGCGGCAAATTACAACCGTGTCATCATCGGGGCTTCTGATTACGACCACAACAAATACATCGGCATGAACATTGGCGGCGGCTACGGCGGCACGGCGAACTACAACATGGTGACGCTGAACGGAACTGTTGTAAAGGGCGATGTTACGGGCGGTCAATCGACGAACGGCGATGCAGTCGGCAATATGGTCAACCTCACGGGCGGCTACGTTATGGGCGCCGTTCGCGGCGGCGTTGTCAATGCGACGCACCGCAGCCTGAACAATACTCTCGCCATCCGCGGATTCAATACGAAGGTCGGCGAGATCGACAACGCGAGCGTGCAGAACCTGCATTTCTATATCCCCGCAGGCACGACGGGCGCAGTTCGCGACACGATGCTCTACATCAAGAACGCGCCGACCGCGGGCAAAGACCTGCGCGGCATGAACATCGGCGTTGCGCTTGCGGGCAATCGCCCGACCCTCTCGATCGGCGATACCGTCAGCCTGATAAAAACCTATAAGAACAACAGTATGGCGGATGCAGATGCCGTTCCGCTCACAACGGGCGATCTCGTCAACAAGACGACGGGCATGCAGGGTGTCAGCCTGCGCTATGGATTTGACCTCATGAAGCGTGCAGACAACGAACTCGTCGCGAAGGTCAACTCCGTTGCCCTCAATGAGCAGACCAAATCCCTCGTTGAGACGCGTGCGGCAAGTGCCGCTCTCATCAACAGCGGCGCCGATCTCCTCACGGACAGCGGAATGAACGCAGCGATCGAGGCGGCGTCCGCTGCGCCCCGGACGGTTCCGGGCGGCAGCAACGACTTCAACCTCTGGGCGGCGCAGGGCGGCTCGTCGCTGCGTCTGAACTCCGGCTCGCACGTCGATGCCAAGGGCTGGAACATCAACCTCGGCTTTGCTAAGAAAGCCGCCGCCGGACGCAATACCGTCACCTATGGACCGTTCCTCGAGTACGGACGCGGCAACTACGACTCCTACCTCGACGACGGCACGCACGGCGACGGCAAAACCAGCTACTTCGGCGGCGGCGTCATGGCAAAAGTGCAGAGCGCAAGCGGCACCTATGTCGAAGGAAGCCTGCGCGCAGGACGCGTCAAGAGCGACTACAGCGGCAACATCGCCGGCACGAATACCGGATATGACAACAGCAGCACCTACTATGCGGCGCATATCGGCATCGGACAAGAAAAGGAGCTGAAGAACGGCAGCACCATCGAAGGGTATGCCAAGTACTTCTACGCACACCAGGGCGGCAATACAACAACCCTGCACACGGGCGAGACGTACGAATTTGACAGCGTCAACTCCAACCGCATCCGCATCGGCACACGCTATACGCACAAGATGCCGGGCAACGGCGCGTTCTACACAGGGCTTGCATATGAGTACGAGTTCGGCAGCGAAGCAGGAGCGAGCTACCAAGGGTACAGCACACCGAGCCCGAGCCTCAAGGGGAGCACGGGCATCCTCGAACTGGGCTACCGGTTCACCCCGAAAGAGAGCCGCGTCAGCTACGGCGTGAATCTCATGGGTATGACCGGCAAACGTCGGGGCATCACGGGCGGCGTACAGATGACCTGGGCATTCTAAAAGAGATTCAAGCATAACAAAAGAGGCGATCCGCAGATCGCCTCTTTTGTATGTCCGGAGGGCTGCGAGTTATGCGCCAAAATCCCACATCACATTGCTCAATGATGGAACAACCTGATATGTGTCATCGCCATCGCAATCCCATATTTATCGCACGTCTCGATGACATTGTCGTCGCGGATGGAGCCGCCGCTCTGCGCGATGTAGGAGACACCGCTGCGGTGTGCGCGCTCAATGTTGTCGCCGAAGGGGAAGAACGCGTCCGAGCCGAGCGCGACGCCGCGGATCGTTCTCAGATACGCGCGCTTTTCCTCGGTGGTAAAGGGGGTGGGCTTTTCCGTGAAGAGCCGTTGCCAATCTGCGGCGAGCTGCGCATAGTCCTCCGCGTCGCCTGTGATGTAGACGTCGATCGCGTTGTCGCGGTCGGGGCGGCGGACACCCTCGCGGAAGGGGAGGGTGAGTACCTGCGGGCTTTGGCGCAGATGCCATGTGTCCGCCTTGCTCCCCGCAAGGCGCGTGCAGTGGACGCGCGACTGCTGCCCGGCGCCGACACCGATCGCCTGTCCGCCGGAGGCGTAGCAGACGGAGTTGGACTGTGTGTATTTCAGCGTGATGAGGGCGAGCAGGAGGTCACGCCGCGCGTGCTCCGGGATGTCTTTATTGACTGTCGGAATGTCGGTGAGACAGCGCTCGGTGATGTGTACGTCGTTGCGCCGCTGCTCGAACGTGACGCCGCAGACGTCCTTATGCTCGAGCGCGGGCGGCACGTAGTCCGCGTCTATTTGGAGGACGAGATAGCTGCCCTTGCGCTTGCTCTTCAAAATCTCGAGCGCACCGTCGGTGTAGCCGGGCGCGATGATGCCGTCCGAGACCTCGCCGCGCAGGAACTCCGCGAGACTCTCGTCGCAGATGTCCGAGACGGCGGCAAAGTCGCCGTAGGAACTCATGCGGTCGGCACCGCGTGCGCGCACATAGGCGGCGGCGACGGGAGAGAGGGAGAGCCCCTCCGCGTGGCAGACGCGGGCAAGCGTCTCCGGCAGCGGCAGTCCGAGCGCTGCGCCCGCGGGGCTGACGTGCTTGAACGAGGCGGCGGCGGGCAGCCCCGACATCTCCCGCAGCTCGCGTACGAGCTGCCAGCTGTTCAGAGCGTCGAGCAGATTGATATACCCCGGACGTCCGTTCAGCACGGTAAAGGGCAGACCGCCCTCGGCATAGACGCGCGCGGGCGTTTGGTTCGGATTGCAGCCGTATTTCAGTGCGAGTTCATTCATCATGAGCGCTCCTTTTCTTCCCCTGTAAAATATCTCACGGCTATCATATCACAAAGACGCGGCGATGACCATCTCATGCGGTTTTTTCTTGAATACTGCCATACGATACAGTAAAATAATCATAGGTTCAACGATATAGAAAAGAGGCGAGGTCTATGCGGGACTTGCAGGAGCAGATTGACGCGCAGGCGCGAGAGATCGTGGGAAGAAAAAAGACACACCGGACGAGCACAGGGGACCCGGAAGGAATTGAATATAAATACAAATTCATGCTGCTGACCATGTAGTCGGCATGACATGAAGATGTACAAGAAAACACGAAAAATTCTAAATACTATATTTTCCCTGCATGATGTAGTATAATATATGCTGTCAGGCTAAAATGGAATGAGAACGGGGGCGGGAATGTGACGCCGAGACTCGGGCATATCGCGTTTTTGAATGTGCTGCCGCTGACGTATGCGCTTGCGCATGGGGCGGCGGAGGGGCTTGATATTCTGCGCGCATCGCCCGCCCGGCTGAACTGTGCACTCGAAGAGAAGGGGCTCGACGTCTCGGGGATCTCCTCGATCACCTATGCGCAGCACGCAGACGAGCTCCTCATTCTGCCCGATGTTTGCATTGCGTCTGACGGCGATGTACGCAGCGTGCTTCTCGTCTCGCGGGTTCCCGCCGAGGAGATCGGCACGCGGCGCGTTCTGCTTTCGGATAAATCCGCATCATCCCATGCGCTGCTCAAAATCATTCTGCGCCGTGCGTACCGTGCCGCGCCCGATTATGAGGTGCGTGCACTCACGCCTGCAGATCCCGTGCCGGACGGGGCGGCGGCATCCCTGTTCATCGGGGACGATGCGCTCGAGCTCTATCACCGTCCACCTGCGGGCTGCCGTATCTATGACCTCGCGCACGAGTGGAAGCTCCTCACGGGGCACCGCATGGTGTTCGGCATCTGGGCGGCGGCACGCTCCTTTGCAGCGGCGCATCCGGCGGAGCTCCGCATGATCCATGCACGCATCCAGGGGGCGTTCGACGACTGGGCGCGCGTGCGGGATGCGGCGATCGGCGAGGTGCTTGCGGATGGACAGCTCACGTACGCACAGCTCTCGGCATACCTCGGCAATGCCGTCGTATGGCGGCTCGATGCGGAGACGATCGCGGGGCTGCGCCGGTTCTACGCATATGCGGCGGAGGACGGGTTGATACCCGCCGCGTCTGCGCTTGCGTTTGCTCCGGTTTGACGTGGAGCGCGCTTTATAGTAAAATATAACCAAATTAAAGGAACAGAAAAGAAGGGAGCGCGATGATAGATGCAGGTGTGGAAACTGCTTTTGGCGGCAAAAGGACTCCTTTGGGGCGTACGGAAACTCCGTGAGAGAAAACATTTTCGGCGCGGGATCATCGCGGGGGCGGCGATTGCCCTCGCTGCCCCCCTCGCGATCCATGCACCCGCCGAGGCGGCGCAGATCCTCGTGAAGGAGGGGATGCGCGGCGGCGCCGTGCAGCATGTGCAGGAGCTTCTCATAAAGGCGGGCTACCTTGAAGAGGGCGGTGCGGACGGCGTTGCGGGCGCAAAGACGCGCGCGGCGATCGAACGATGCCAGACCGATCACATGCTCGTCGTGGACGGCATCTGCGGCGAGGCGACCTATCTCGTCCTCTCGGGCGGCGTCCCGTATGATCCCGTTGCACTCGGCATCCGGGACGAGCGCTCCGAGCAGGTGAGCCGCGGCAGCGGGCGCTCCCTCTTCGTCTCGGCGACGGCGTACAGCGCGCACGACCCCGGCAACGGGAGCCGTACGGCGATGGGGACGCCCGTGCGGCACGGCGTCATCGCCGTCGATCCGTCGGTGATCCCCCTCGGCACGCGGGTCTTTATCCCCGGCTACGGCGAAGCGGTCGCGGAGGACGTCGGCGGCGCGATTCACGGCAACCGCATCGACGTTGCGTTCGACACGCACGAAGAAGCCATTTTCTTTGGATGGCAGGAACTGGAAATTTTTATCATGGAGTAGATGCAAACCGTTATGAAACTCACTGTTGAGCGGCAGAACGAACTGATCCGCTATACCGCGGCGGCGGGCGCATATTTCCTCATGCTCATCGCCGCCGACATCAATATGGGGCAGGACATGGGCGCGGAGTATTTTGTACCCGCGCTCATTCCTATTCTCGGGGCGCTCGTGCTCATGCAGTACGGCACGGGCGTCTCTATCTTCTCGCGCGGCATGTGCGCGCCGCTCGTCACGGGCGTGCTCTGGAGCGTCACGTTCCCTCTGCTCTACGCGTGGACGTACGCGCAGGACTGGTACCGCTCGCTCATCTATTATGACTTCCTCATCGGCACGGGGCAGATGATGATGCTCGCGGCGCTCGGCGGCGTCCTCTTCCATCTCGGGCGGAAAAAACTGACCGCCGCACTCCTTGCGATTCTATCCTTTCTCATGGCGCTTATTCCAATGACGCAGATCGCGTACTACATGACTGTCTGGCACGCGCTCTCGCCCGCCTCGCTCATGGCGCTCTACCTGACGAACTGGCACGAGGCGGGGGACTACATCGAATCCACGGTCGGCACTGTGCCCGCAGTATTTATCACGATCGGGCTCTTGGCACTGATTTATCTCTCCTATCGGAGCTTTCTCGCGCTCGGGCGCAGCATTTATCCTGCGGCGGAGGGGACGCGCATGGGCGCGCTCCTTCTTGTCATGATCATCGCCGCCGCCGTCCATATCACACTCATTCCGGAGTGCTCCATCGCGGGCGTCTACAAGGACGTCACGGACTATGTGGAGCAGACGCAGACCTACGGTCTCCACCGGGACGAGCGGTACGACTCGCTCATCATCGACAGGGAGAACACCCTCGCCGCACGCGCGCCCGGCACGGTCATCTTCATCATCGGCGAGTCCGCTTCGCGCGACTACATGCATATCTACACGCCGGGCTTCCCGTACGACGATACACCGTGGATGGAGGAGATGACGCAGAATCCCGGATTTATCCTCTATCAAAATACCTATTCCTCGTGGACGCAGACCGTCCCCGTCCTCGAACGCGCGCTCACGGAGAAGAGCCAGTACAACGACAAGGAGTTCTTCGAGTCTGCATCGCTCCTCGACGTCGCGAAAAAAATCGGCTACAAGACCTACTGGTTCAGCAATCAGGGGCGCTACGGACAGTTTGACAGCGCCATCACGATGGTCGCAAAGACGGCGGACGAGGCGGAGTGGACGGACGACTCCTATACCTTTACGTCGAAATACGACGAAGAACTCCTCCCGTATCTCACGCGCATCGATCCGCACGCGAACAATTTCATCGTCCTGCACCTCATGGGCAGTCACATCTACTACAACAACCGCTATCCCGGTGAGTGGGCGAAGTTCGAATCGGCGGCGGGCGACTCCACAATGACGAGCGCGCCGTCGTATGCGAACAGCGTCCTCTACACCGACCATATCCTCAAAGAGATTTTCGACTATGCGCAGAAGAACCTCAACCTGCGCGCCATGGTCTATTTCTCCGACCACGGCGAGAATCTCAAGATCTCGCACAATCCGGACGTGTTCAAGTTCGATATGGTGAAGATCCCGTTCTTCATCTACCTCTCGCCTGAGTACCGCGCCGCGTTCCCGCGCCGCAGCGAGATCCTGGCATCGCGCCGCGAAGCGTACTTCACGAACGATATGATGTATGACACTGTCTGCGGGCTGCTCGGCGCACCGAGCAACCGCTACGACCCCCTGCAGGACTTTTCAAGTCCATCCTACGGGTTCACGCGCGAGACGCTGACGACCATGTTCGGGATGCACCGCCTCACGGAGGACACCGAGCCGCCGATCTACGCCGTGCCGGGCGCAGTACCGCAGGAAAAATAATAGAGCGCAAAAAAGAATTGCCGCAGAGATGGTATGCGTCTTTGCGGCAATTCTTTTTATTGCGCGTGTCCGTATTGTTCCGAACCACCGGAACGGTTGCGAACCACTTTTCTTTATCGTATAATCTAGGGGAATCGGAGGGAGGGATGCCCATGCTGCACGCGATCATCGACATCGGTTCGAATACCATACGCATGGCGATTTACCGCATCGAGGGAGGTTCGTTCGACCTCTTGATGAAGCGGAAATATACCGTCGGGCTTGCCGCGTATCTGGAAAAAGGGCGGCTTGTGCGTGACGGCATTGAGAAAACGGTCAGGATTCTGCGCGGATTCCGGAGCTATATCGAGACTTTTGATATCCGCAGTGTTCATGCTTTTGCGACCGCAGCGCTGCGCACAGCGACGAACAGCCGCGCTGTTTGTGAGGAGCTTGCGCGCCGCACGGGCGTGCGGATCCGCATCATCTCGGGGGACGAAGAGGCGGCGTATGACTTCATCGGCGCCGTACAGAGCATCCCGTATCCGGACGGCATCATGATGGACATCGGCGGCGGCAGTACGGAGATCGTCTCCTATGCGGATGATCGTATGGGTGCGCGTTATAGCCTGCCGATCGGATCGCTTGCACTGCGCCGGGAGCATGTTGCAGACCTGCTGCCAACGCGTGAGGAATGTCGCCGAATGGAGGAAGCAGTGCGCGCCGTTCTTGCGGACTTCCCCGGCGTATGCGCTCTGCGTGCGCGTCATATACTGGGTCTGGGCGGCGTTCTCAGCAGTGCGAGCCGCATGTATGAACTCCTGCATACGGATGCCGTACCGCGCGTACTGCGTGCAGTTGCGATCCCGCAGCTCATAGAGATGTTCAGCACGGCGACACCTCTTGACGAGGAGCGGGCCGTACTCCTCCTGCGCGCCGCGCCCGACCGTCTGCATAACATCGTTCCCGGCATGATCATCGCCCGGGTGCTTGCCGAAACCTTCGCCGCCGAGGATATTTTCTACAGCGACTCAGGCGTCCGTGAGGGCTATATCCGCAAAGAGATCATTGGGATCGCGGGAACTTGACGATTTGCTCCGACGGTGATACAATACAAGTATAAAAAGAGGGCACTGCAGATAAGCGGCTGTCCCCCTCATAGATGCAAGAAACTCCGCCTATTGTTGGGGAACGTCAGGCGGAGTATTCTTATGCTTTTATCGCAATAATGCCGGAGAGGAGCAACACGAGCACGGTGAGGAACTCATAGATGTTCATACCAATCACCCCCCTGTTATATATTGTTAGGGGGAAGAAGACCGCCTACCGTAGTTAGCAGTGCCTTATATACAGTATAGCATAGCGAAACATATGTTGCAATATATCCATGAAAAGCCCGTTGCGGACGCATCCGCGGCGGGCTCTTTGTATGCCTTTAGAACTACTAGAACGGAGAGACGGGCATGGGGGAGGGACATACATCACTATGCATATAAATAATAGCTATTATGAAACTTTTGTATAATGAATATTAGTTATTGAAATTATTGTAATCTTTTGTTAGTATAGTGCTTAGGGCGGATTGCTCATAACAATTTTATATGAGGAGGCGTGTTTAACTTGGAGAACATGAGTAAAGAAGCGCTTGCCGTCAAGGAAGCGGAACAGGCTTTTGACCGCAAGCGCCGCATGGTCGGGTTGTTCGGAGCACCCGTGCTCGCGATGCTCGTCTTTCTGACGCCGATCGACGCGATTTCTCTTGAGGCGCACAAACTGCTCGCCATCATGGTGCTTGTGGCGCTCTGGTGGATCACGGAGCCCATCCCGATCCCTGCGACATCCTTGCTCGGCCCAACGCTTGCGGCGGTCACGGGCGTCGTGCCTGCCGCGACGGCATATGCTGCGTTCGCCAATCCAATGATATTCCTCTTCATGGGCGGGTTCATCCTCGCCACGGCGATGATGGAGCACGGTCTTGACAAACGCTTTGCCTATTGGCTCCTCTCGCGCCCGTGGGTCGGTTCGAATCCGCGCCGCATCTTCCTTGCCGTCGGTCTTGCCGCCGCCCTCTGCTCGGGATGGGTCAGCAATACGGCGACGGCGGCGATGATGTTCCCCATCTGCCTCGGCCTGCTCAAATCCATTCAGGAAATGTTCGGCGTCAACGGGCGAAAAATCGATCTGCACGATTACAAGTACGCAACCGGGCTCATGCTTATGACCGCATACGGTTGCTCCATCGGCGGTGTGCTCACTCCGATCGGGACGCCGCCGAACCTCATCATGCTCGGCTTTCTCGATCAGATGGCGGGCATCCACATCTCGTTTTTTGAATGGATGGTCTGGGGCGCGATCGCAATGGTCTCATATTTTATTCTTGCCTCGGTGATCCTCATGCACTTCTTCCCCGCCGACGTCGAAAAGATCGACGGCGCGGAGGAGTTCATCCGGCAAAAGATCGCGGAACTCGGCCCGTGGACGCGCGCACAGAAAAACACGCTGGTCGGCTTCTCTCTCGCCGTGTTCCTCTGGGTGCTGCCCGGGATTCTCTCCATCGTGCTGGAGCCGTCCGATCCGCTGCTGAAAACCTACAATGAGCTGTTTTCTGAAGCCGTTGTCGCGATGGTAGGCGCGCTGCTGCTCTTTTTGCTGCCGATTCGGTTCAAACAGCATCATTTCACAATGGATTGGAAAGTCGCTTCCGGCGGCATCGAGTGGGGGACGCTCGTACTCTTCGGCGGCGGGCTTTCGATGGGCGGCATGATGTATAAGACGGGGCTTTCCACATGGCTCGGCGACCTCATCATCGAGAACCTCGGGAGCGATCTTTCGCAGGTCACGCTGATCGCGCTATTTGCCGTGATGACGCTCTTCTTCTCCGAGCTGACCAGTCACACGGCGGCGACCAATATGATTGGCCCTCTTGCGATTACCGCGGCGGTTTCCGCGGGATTCAACCCCATTCCCGTGGCGGTTGGCGTTGCCCTCGGCGCGCTCGGATTTATGCTCCCCGTATCGACGCCGCCGAACGCGATCGTCTATGCGAGCGGATATATCCCCATCACGAAGATGATCCGTACCGGCTTCTGTGTCGACGTGATCGGCATATCCTGCATCACCATCCCTCTGACGGTTTATTTTGTCACATGGCTTGTGAATCCTTGAACGTACTAAGGAGTCTTGGATATAAAAAACTGCCGTACCGAAGCGCTGCGCCTTGGTACGGCAGTTTCTATATGCTGCGATTATGTATCGTCGCTTTCGCCCAGCCACTCCTCGGAGGAGATGGGGCTGTCCTTGACGAGTGCGACGATCTCTTGATGTGACTGCTCAATTTCTTCGGGAGAGAGGATCTGTGTCAGCGGTTTTGCAAGGAGCAGACCGATGTACGCCATATCCTCTTCCTTGAGCGAGCGCGTTGTCGGATTGGACGTCGAGAGACGCAGCGCATGGAGGAACAGTCCGGGGTTCATCGTGGGGATGTCTTCCACACGGACGCGGATACCCATGCGATTGATCACGCTCGACGCTTCGTCCATATTCACACTGCCCGTCGCGGAGGCGAGCACGAGATGCGTATCCGTACCGCCGCAGAGCACCGAGGCTCCATGGTCGGCAAGGGCGCGCGCGAGGACTTCGGCGTTTTTGAGCACCTGTTCCCCGTAGCGGCGGAACTTTTCGCTCGCCGCTTCGCGCAGCACGACGCCGAGCGCCGCGAGGTGGTTCATATGGAGGGCGACATGTCCCGTATTGACGATGGCGGCGTCCATGCAGGCGGCGATGTCGCGCTTGCAGAGGATGACCGCGCCGTCGGGACCGCGCAGAGATTCGGATGTCGAGAAGGTCACAACATCAGCGAGCGCCACGGGCGAGGGCAGAAGCCCCGCCGCAACGAGTCCGACGCACTGGCTGATATCCACCCAGAGATAGGCGTCCACGGACTGCGCGATCTCATAGAGAATGCGGTAGTCTACCGTGCGCGGATAACTCACCGGCGAGAAGATGATGAGACGCGGACGCACACGCTCTGCGTGCGCACGCACCTCGCCCCAGTCGATCTGCTGCGTCGAAGAATCGATGCCGTAATTCTCGAACACGTACGAGAGCCCCGTGCTGTGATCTTTCTTGCGCAGGTTAAAAGAGAGAACGCAGTCGCCCGGCTGGAGCAAGCCCTGGAAGACGACCCGCGAGGCGGAGGCGATACTGCCAAGCCGCACAATCGCATGGTCGCTGCCGAACAGCGTCCGGGCGCGCGTTTGCACAATGGATTCGAGATGAATGCCCCCGATTGCCGTTTCGTCGTGGCGGTCAAAGATGCTATTCGTGAGGATGCTCCCCTCGAGATACGCCGCGAACGGTGACATAGCGTTGGTATTCGGCAGGAAGGAGAGGGTGTAGCGCTGGCGCTGTTCCTCATCTTCGAGCAGTGTGTAGATCTCCTCGTCGAACGATTTCAGATGGTTGAGCAACTCTTTCTTTTTCATCGTCAGTTCTCCTCACATATCCGGCAGAGTCAAACGCCCCGCGGGGAGGCCACTTGCCATACGGTGATTTTCTCGCCTTCAAATCGGCGCTGTATATTCCTAGTATAGCACAATGAAAAGCATTGGTCACTCATATCTTACCGATTTTTATTTCGCGATCGGCCATACCAGCGGAATGACGACAAGGCAGACGATGAGCGAGACCACGACGAGCGGCACGCCGACCTTGACGTAGTCCATGAAACGGAACTGGCCGGGACCAAGCACGAGCGTGTTCGGCGGGGTCGCAACCGGCGTCGTAAACGCGCAGGATGCAGCGATACCGATCGCCATGACCACGGGGTACGGCGAGACGCCGACGGTCTCCGCGATCGAGATTGCGATCGGCGCGAGCAGAGCCGCCGCCGCCGTGTTCGACATGAACTGCGTCAGACCGCAGGAAAGTACGAACATCGCAAAGATGATGACGTACGGCGAGGGGGCGTCGCCCATGAGGCTGACGACGAAGTTCGCGATGAGCGCGCCTGCGCCCGTCTTGTCCATCGCGCTCGCAAGGGGAAGCATACCGGCAAAGAGGAAGATCGTCGTCCAGTCGATGCCCTGATACGCCTGTTTCTCGTTGAGGCAGCCCGTCAATACGCAGATGAGTGCACCGATGATGGCGGACATATGCATCGGAACGTTGAGTTCTTTCTCAAAGACCATCGCGGCGATAACAGCGATAAGGATGGCGGCGCAGACATACATCTTGCTCGCGTTCGTCTTCTCCTCTTTTTCGATCGCTGCGTCGGCGTCATCTGTGCTGAGACCCTGTACCATGTGCTGCGGGCAGAGCTTACGGCCGATCGTGAGCATGTACGCCATACCCGCGATGGAGAGCGGAATGCCGATCCATGCGAATTCGAAGAAGCCGAACGGCTGGAGCCCGCTGGACTGAAGCGTTGCGCTCATGAGGATGTTCGGCGGCGTGCCGACCATCGTGATCGTACCGCCGACGTTCGCCGCGACGGCGAGCGCCATGAGCTGCGGAGAGACAGGCACCTTTGCCGCCGCGCAGATCTGGATCACGACCGGCATGAGGCAGGCGACCGTTGCCGTGTTCGAGGAGACCGACGAGAGGACAATCGTGATGAACATGATTGCCGCCATCAGAGGCGCCTCGCTGCTGCCGGACTTCTTCACGACAGCGATACCGATTTTCTGTGCGAGTCCCGTCTGGAACATCGCGGCGCCGATGACGAACATACCGGCAAACAGAACGACGGTGGAATTAGATAAACCGGAAAATACCTGTGCGGGTGTTAGCACGCCTAACAGTCCCAGCGAGATCGCCGCGCCCATCGCGGTAACGGCGAGCGGGATAATCTCAGTGGCGAAGAGAATCGCCGCCACCGCGAGAACCCCTAATGTCAGCATTGCTGCATCCATTGATTCATCTCCATTCATCAGTTCATAACTTTAGTTTCTGAAATATATTACAGAAACTTTCTTTGACGAAATTCTTAATTCTCTATCTCTTTTTCAAATCCTTCTTATTTTCCTTTGCAGCCGACATAATATTTTAGTATAAAAAACATAGTCTAAAACTATAATAAGAAAAAATTATTTATGGAACTTCAGGACGTGATATGGAAAAATCCCGGAAGCCCGAGCAACATTGAACTCCCTGCTAAGGCGTGATAAAAATCATTTATCTACTATAATATAATATATGTAATGAAAACTTTCGAAATGAAGCGAAAAAATTTTTATATGGTGTGAGATCCTATTGTTAAAAAAGGACGCCTGCGGAAGGAAAGACTGCGCGTGCAGAAGAATATATACAAGAGGAGGTGCAAGATGAGGGTCGAGAAGCTGTGGAAAAATCTGTGCCAAACCGTGCGTACGGGCGCGCGGCGGTTCCGCACCGCAGTGGCGGCGGATGTCGTGCTGCTCCTATGTCTTGGAGCATTTACCTATCGCGAAATATACGAGGCGGAGGCTTGGTATTTGGAAGAGGCCGGTTCCGCGGCGGCGGCCGCTGCAGTCGGCTGTATTTTTGCCGTCTCGCTGCACCTCTTTTTTGAGAGACGCGGCAAGGAACACCGACGTGTGGAGGCGATCCTTACAGCCGCCGTATGTGCCGCAGTCTTCATTCTTGTGCGGGGGCACAGCTGGACGGTGCCGTACATCCTGCTCCAAACCCTCGGCGCTGCGCTCTCCTTTGCGGCTTTTGGACTTTATTGTCTGGAGGGCGAAGAGGAGGGGCGCTCCGCTCCGCTTGTCATATTTTCTCTGTGCAAGGCTGCCGTTGTCGGCACACTCTTGACCGCATCGCTGAATATCTGCCTCATGGCATTTGATTCGCTGATCGTTTCAGTGCCGCCGAACTTGCTGACGCTGCTGTATTTCTTGATTGCGGAGGTCTCTTATATTTTTGCAGGGGGACAGGTCGCCCTTGCAGGTCTGCCCGTGTACGGGCAAAGAGCGGAGATGCCCGCACTTTTCCGCGTGCTGCTCGTGCGCATCCTTTGGCCTGCCTGTCTCATCCTGCTCGTTATTCTCTATCTCTACGTGGCGAAGATCATCTTCCTGTGGGAGATTCCCGTCGGCATGATGAATTGGTTTGCCTCACTGGCGCTCCTTGCCTTTGCCGTGTTTTTTGTCTGTTTTGCGGGGGATGAACGGCACCCCTTTTTGAAGTCCTTTCTGCACCGCGGGCTGCCGGTCTTTCTGCCGATTCTTGCAGTGCAGGCCGTGGCCGTATGCCAGCGGATCGCGCCGTATGGGCTTACCGCTCCTCGGTACGCATCCATCCTCTGCACGGCGTTCGGTATTTTCCTGCTCATATGTGCGTTCCGGCGCAGTTCTCCGCGCCCGGCGTTCCTTGTCCTGGCGGTCATGATCGCCGTGTCCGCGCTGACGCCGCTGAGCATCCTCGACATCCCGCTGCGTACGCAGGAGGCACGCCTTTGGAGCGTTCTTGAGGAAAACGATATGATAAGGGACGGCACTGTCGTGGGGAACCCTGCTCTTTCGCCGGAGGCGCAGGAAAAATTGCTGAGCGCCTCGGAGTACCTGACGGAGCGAGGTCAGACGGCGTTCCTCGAGACGCCGGGCATGAACGATACGCTCGCGGAATTGCGCCGCAGCTATGAGGGAGAAGACACTGTCGATTGGTTCCTTTTCACCCCGCCCGATCCTGCCTTCGTTCCGGTGGCCGGATGGCAGGAAGCCTATGTGTTTTCGGATACGCCTGTCAGGGACGGCGTGCTCGTTGTGGAAAAGGGGGCGGGCGCAGAGGAGCACTGCGATGTTTCGGCGTACGTCGCGGAGGCGTTGGCGTATGCGCGCGAACATCGTGCGGGAAACGGTGTAAACAGATTCACACGTGAGATGCAGATCGATTTGGATGACCGGAGCCGCCTTTGCCTGAGCGAACTGCGGATCATGGCGCGCGGCGCAGGAGAAGAGGGGGCGGCGGTGAATATGCAGGGCGTGCTTTTGAAGAGGTAGAACGTCTTCCGGAATGCCTGTGCTTCTGTGTGATGCAGATGCGGTCATTCCCGATCAGCAGGGAGGATGCCCCGGTCGTTGTGGAGTCCGCGGTTTTCGTGGTTGACAATAGGATTAGTATTCGTTATACTTCAATAAGTATTTATTCATTTTTAACTTCATAAGCAGGTTCGGTGCTCCTTGTGAAAAGGAGGTAACAGGGAAATCGGTGTGAAACCGATGCGGTCCCGCCGCCGTAATGCCGAGGATGCCCCACCATGTCACTGCGCGAGCGGGAAGACGGGGCGGACGATGACGCAGAGCCGGAAGACCTACCGAATCTCGTACGCCGGGAGCGGTGCCCTTTGTGTGCGGATGCACGACAGGGCGGCGCTGCCACTGCATTCTGCGATGGACAGAACGGCAGTGTTTTTTTAGTGCGTACGATGGAGGAAAGCAATGCATAGGGAAGAGGGCGCGGGGGGCGCTCAGGGGAACTTTGGAGGAGGAAAATATCATCATGACGAAACGACAGCTGGCACTTGCCGTCGCCATCGCGGCGATCGGTACGAATGCGGTGTGGATGAGCGGTGTATCTGCTGCAGAGAAGCAGGATGTCCACGGGGGGGGGACGGATGCCGTCGATACCTATGAACTCGATCCTGTCGATGTCGAAGGGGAGCGGAGCGAGGAGGCCAACAGTCTCACGAGCAGTACGGGCGGCACAGGCTTCCTCGGAACGAAGGACGTGATGGAGGTTCCCTTCACGCAGACGAACATCACGAACAAGGCGCTCGCGCAGTACGGGGATGCAGTTGAGCCGTTGACGAGCGCGCTGCTCATGTCGCCGTCCGTGCGCACGAGCAGCAGCACGATGTACAACGACTTCTCCATGCGCGGATTCCCGATGAACGCGTATCAGTTCAAGGTCAACGGCGTGCCGGGCATGTTCTCCCAGACGAATATGCCGTCGAACTTCGTGGACCGCATGGAGGTCATCTCGGGGCCTGTCATCGGCGTTCACGGCTCGACGAACTCGGAGTCCGCGGGCGGCTCGGTCAATCTCGTGACGAAACGCGCGGCGTACGGCAAGGAGCGCCTCACCTATACGCAGACGGTGAGCACGGGTGGAGCGCTCGGCGAGATTGTCGACATCGGCAGGCGGTTCGGCAAAAACGAGGCGTGGGGGCTGCGCATTAACGCGGAGAACATTCAGGGCAAGACGGCGGTCAAGGGCGAGAAGCTCACGACGCGCGACTTCTATATCAACCTCGACCATGCGGGGCGCCGCAGCACAACGAATCTCTTCATGGGCTACCGCTATACGAAGGACGAGGGCGGCCAGCGCTATTTCGATTTCAGCGGTACGGGGGCGAATCTCTATACGGGGAGTCGTCTGCCGTCGGCGCCGAGCGGCAAGCGCAACTACAGTTTCCCGGGGCAGCATATCGAGGTGAAGACGTGGACGGCCGTGCTCAATCACGAGCAGCAACTGAGCGATACGTGGAAGGCCTTCTTTAACGCCGGGTACAGCCGCAACTACGGCAGCGGCTACGTGATGACCTCCTCGAGCAAGCTCTTCATGCGCAATGAGGCGGGCGATTTCTATAATACGCTGTGGACGTATCCGTACGGCCTGCGCAACGCATATACGCAGCTCGGCGTGCGCGGGACGTTCCATGTCGGCGATGTCAAAAACGACGTCGTGCTGGCGCTCGACCGCGACTGGTACCATGCCTACTGGGGCTATGAACGGAACGGGGCGTATGGGAATGCCGTTCCGAGTTTCGGCAATATGTCGGGGAGCCTCAGCGGCGGCGTGCGCAGCGTGACGTGGAACTATGCGCCCGGCTCTGTCCGCGGGGCGATTAAGTCCGGCGTGACGACTTACTCGGGCGTATCGCTGACCGATACCGTCGAATATGGGAAAGCGACTGCCCTGCTGGGCATTCACCATCACAGCGTCAAGGCGACGTCCTATGCTGCAGACTCCGGCTATAATCGCGCGCGCAGCACGACGGTCAGCAGCAGCGCGAACTCCCCGACGTTCGGCATCGTCTACCGCCCGACGGATGACCTCAGCATCTATGCGAACCACTCTGAGAGCTTTGATAAGGGGAATGTCGTCGGCAGCGGCTTTATGAACACGGGCGCGATGCTTTCCCCTGCCAAGACCAAGCAGAACGAGATTGGCGTTAAGTACCGTCGGCGCGGCGTCCTCGCGGGGCTGAGCGTCTTCCAAATCGAACAGGACCGCACGATTGACGTGCGTTACACCGGCGACCCGAACCCCACGCGCGTCATGGAGGGCAAGAATAAATTCAAGGGCGTCGAACTGAGCGTCAGCGGCCAAATCGCGCCGAAGTGGACGCTGACGGGCGGCCTGATGCACCTGACGACGGAGCAGCAGACGAATACGGGCTATAACGGCAAGGCTGTGGCGGGCGTCGCGGACTGGAGCGGTATGCTCGCTGTCGAGTACGCGCCGGATGCGCAGCTAACGGCGTTTGCGCGCGCGATTTACTCCGGCTCCGCGCCGATTTACACGGGGGACGCGCGCAAGCTGAACGTGCCTTCGTATCTCACCTGCGACCTCGGCGTGACGTACAAGACGAAATTCGGCACCGTACCCGCGGCGCTCAGCCTCACGGCGTACAACCTCTTCGACAAGCACTACTGGATGTCGCGCCCGACCTATAACTTTGGGATTCAGGGCTATCCGCGCAGCCTCGTCCTGTCGATGACGATGGATATCTAAATGGAAAAACAGGGGATTCGCTGCGGGGGCGGCGGGTTCCCTTTTTTGTGAGGGGATTATGAAAAAATACAGCATCAACGCATTCTGCGCGCTCCTTCTCTGCGCGCTGCTCATGCTCGGCTGCGGCAAGGACGCGGCGCAGGACAGCGCGGGGCAGAGCGTCGATACGATTACCGTGACGGACAGCATCGGGCGCAGCGTGACCGTGCCGCATCCGCTGACGCGCGTCGTCGTCTCGAACGCCTACAACGCAGAGCTCATCAACGCCGTCGGCGCGCTCGATACCGTCGTCGGCGTCGACAACTACATCTTCAACGACGAGGCGGGATTCAAGGGGAAGTTCAAGCAGGAGCAGGTCATCGGGGCGAACCAGGGCAATCTGAACTATGAGAAGATTATCGAGCTCGCCCCGCAGGCGCTCATCCTGACGGGCAACGGCGGCTGGGAGGACGCGCAGGAAAAACTCGCCCCGTTCGGCATCGCGGTCATCGTCGTGGACGCCTACTACACGCGCGAGTTCCGGGACAACTGTGCGCTGATTGGGCAGCTCTTCGGCAAGGAAGCCGCAGCGCAGGAACTCTCGGATTTCTTTATGGAGAAACTAGACTACATCGAACGGCAGACCAAGGATGTGCCGAAGAAATCTCTTTATTTTGAGTACCGTACCGAGGGCAATACGACCGTGCCGGGGAACTATTTCTACGACATGGTAGAGTATTCGGGTGCACACAACATCTTCGGCGACGCGGCGAACCCGCAGGTGAACCCCGAGGCGGTCATTGAGCGCAATCCCGCCTACATCGTCAAGGTCTCCGAGCCGAAGGTGAACTCTTCGTACATCCCGCCGACACAGGAGGATCACGCGCGCATCCTGCACGAACTGGAGTCGCGCAAGGGCTGGGATACCATCGACGCGGTGAAAAATCAAAGGATTCTCCTTCTTTCGCACTATGTGCACGGCGGCGCCTCGAAACTCGTCGGCACCATGTACATCGCGAAGTTCCTCTATCCCGAGCAGCTCCCCGACCTTCATCCCGAGGATATCTTCAAGGTCTGGCTCGAGAAATATCAGCACCTGCCGTATGTCAGCGGGCACACCTATCCCGCGTTCCCGCTGAGTGAATAAGCCATGCTCGCACAGGCCTATCATGAAAAGAACCGGCGCAAGCGGCTGATGATTGCGGGGGCATCCTCGCGGTGCTCGCCGCTGCCTATGCATTCACGACCATCGGGATGCGGGAGATTCCGATGTCGCAAACGGTGTCCGCAATCGAGCAGTGGGCAGGCGGCACGGCGGGGAGCGGTGCGGATGCGGCGACGAATAAGATTATTCTGCTGCTGCGCCTGCCGCGCATCCTGCTCGCGATCGTCGCGGGGCGGGGCTTGCACTTGCGGGTGCGCTTATGCAGTCCATCACGCGCAACTATCTTGTCAGCCCCTTTACGCTCGGCATCTCTTCGGCGGCGGCGCTCGGCGCCTCTATCTGCATCGTATTTGCCGCAGGAACGGCGATGGACACGGATCTCGGCATCATCCTCTCCGCGTTCACGCTTTCCTGTGTGTGCGGCGCGCTTGTCTACGGCATTGCGCAGCGTGCAGGGCTCACACCGACGACGCTCGTACTCGTCGGCATCGCGCTGAACTACTTCTTCAGCGCGCTCACGGCGACGCTCGAGTTCTTTGCACAGGAGCATAAGCTCGCGGCGGTCATTCAGTGGACGTTCGGGTCGCTCCACCGCGCCTCGTGGGACTATGTTGTCATCGGCGCGCTGATTGTCGCTTTTGGCTTTGCCGTCGCGATGTTCTATTGCCTGCCGCTGAACGTCATGGCGACAAGTGACGACGAGACCGCCGTCAGCCTCGGCGTGAATCCCGCACGTCTGCGGACGATCGTGGGGCTCGCGGCAGTCCTTATGACGGCGGCGATCATCAGCTTTACGGGGGTCATCGGATTCGTTGGGCTCATCGCACCGCACATGGCGCGGTTTCTCATCGGGACGGATCACCGCTTCTATCTGCCCTTTACCTGCGTGCTCGGCGCGGCGCTCCTCCTCGTTTCGGACACGGTCGGGAAACTCATTCTCTACCCTGTGACCGTGCCCGTCGGCATCGTGATTTCCTTCTTCGGCGTGCCGCTCTTCATCCATCTCATCCTGCGCAGGGGAAAGGAGTTCGAATGAGTACGAAGGTGATCCTTGCGGCGGAGCATCTGACCTTCGGCTACAAGGCGGAAAGAAAAATCCTCGACGATGTGTCGCTTGAGCTCCGGGCGGGCGAGGTGCTCGGGCTCCTCGGCCCCAACGGCACGGGCAAGACGACGCTCCTGCGGTGCGTCGCGCGCCTCCTGCGGCCGCAGAGTGGGACAGTGCACATCTCAGGCGAAGATCTGTCGTCGCTCGGCGCAGGGGAGATTGCCAAACGCATCGCCTATGTGCCGCAGTACAACACGGCGTCCTTCGGCATGACGGCGCTGCAGGCCGTACTCATGGGGCGGCTGCCCTACGCGGGACACCGCTATACGGCGCGGGACGAAGAGATTGCATTCGAGGTGATGCGGCGCATGGAGCTCGAACCGTTCGCTCTGCGCAACATCAAGGAGATGAGCGGCGGCGAGCGCCAGCGCGTCTTTATCGCGCGGGCGCTGGCGCAGGAAACGCGCGTCATCATCCTTGACGAGCCGACCGCGAGCCTCGACCTCTACAATCAGCTCTTCATCCTGCAGCTCATCACGGAGATTGCAAAGCGGGAGGGCATCGCCATCCTCCTCACCATCCACGACCTCAACCTCGCCTCGCTCTTTTGCGACCGTCTGCTCATGCTGCGGGACGCGCGCGTATTCGCGTGCGGGGCGGCGCAGGACGTGCTGACCGAGGAGAATATCGCCGCGATGTACGGCGTCCGGACGTGTGTCAGCGTCGAAGACGGATACAAGCATGTGCGGCTCTTGAGGCCGTGACCGCATGGCAAAGGAGAAGATGATGGAGGGATTGCTCCGCAGAGGGAGCCTGCTGCTCGGCGCGCTGCTGCTCCTATTGGCGATGGGATGCGGGAAAACCGCGCCCGAGCAGGCATCGGGCTATACGGTGACGGACGCGCAGGGGCGCGCGGTCGCATTCGAAGAAAAGCCCGTGCGGATTCTGAACTACGGTTTATGGCTGGATGATATCGTGCTCGGGATGCTCCCGCCGGAGCGCCTCGTCGGCATCGACCATATGGCGGACGACCCGAACAGCTCCAACATCGTCGATATCGCCGAGGGCATCGCGGAGAAAATCAATCACCCGTCCGCCGAGCGCGTGCTCGCCCTGCATCCCGACGTCGTGTTCCTCGACGCCGACATCGACGCGGGACCCGCGCAGACGCTGCCCGAGCTTGGCATCCGCGTCGTCGCCTGCAGGAAACCACATAACGCCGAGGAGCTGCACGCGGCCGTCCGGCTCGTTGCCGCCGCGCTCGGCGAGGAGGAAAAGGGCGCGGCGCTCATTGGGCTCTTCGATGCGGAGCGGGAGGCGCTTGCCGGGAGGCTCAGAGAGGTGCCGCAGGAGGCGCGTAAGACGGTCGTCGTCATCTCTATGTCGCCGACCTACGGCAGCCGCGGAGGCCTCTTTGACGAGCTGTGCAGCATGGCGGGCGTCACGAACGGCGCGGCGGAAATCGGGCTCACAGCGGGACAGGCGCTCACGAAGGAGCACATCGTCGCGGTGAATCCGGATGTCCTCATCGTGCCCGTCTGGAACGACCACGGCAGCTACGACATCGAGAAGTTCAACCGGGAATACCTCGGCGACCCTGCGCTCCAAACGGTGCGGGCGATTCGTGACCGCCGGATTGCGCGCCCGCACGAGGGCTACATCTACAACGCCTCGCAGGATATGATTTTCGGCGCGCAGGACATCGCGCACGCGGCGTACGGCGACATCGTCCCGCTGCCCGTGCACCGCCATCTCTCGGTGGTTGAGGGGCTCGCGCGCTGAATATGTGTATGAGAAAGGGAAGAATCAGGATGACAACAAAGAAACGGATGCTTGGCGTCTGCGCACTCGCGGGGCTGCTGCCCGTGACGGCGCACGCGGCAGAACCGGCGGCGCGCGAGGACGCGCCGGATATCGTACAGACGGCGGATGTCAACGTCACGGCGCAGGGCTATGAAAAGCCCACGCTTGATACGCCCGCAGACGCAGCCGTCTACACGGCGGAGGAACTAAAGAAGACGGGCGCGCACGACGTGATTTCCGCACTGAAATACAAGAACGGCGTCCACTTTACCCAGATGGGACCCGACAATCAGAGCTGGATTACGGGGAATGCGGGCGTCAATCTGCGCGGCATCGAGAATGGGACGCTCGTGCTCATCGACGGGATTCCCGCGTCTTTTAACAACGTCAGCCATCTCGACATGCTGACGCTCGACACGGTCGAGCGCGTCGAGGTCGTCAGGGGCGGCGGCTCCGTGCTCTACGGCTCCGAGGCGTTCGGCGGCGTCGTCAACGTCATCACGAAGAGCGCGTACAAGAACGCGGCGCGGATTGCCGCGGGCGACCGCGGGCAGCGCGTCTATGCCGCGACGTTTGACCTCGGCCCCGTCGGGCTCGCCCTCAGTCAAACACGGTACGGCGAGACGGGGATTTTGTCAACCGTACAGGCGAAGACAAAGATCAACGGGATACCGACCCCGTTTGTGTATGGATTTGGCGCAAGCCGCAAGGATCACGTTCACTTGACATATAAGATCAACGAGCGAACGCGATTTTCTTACATGTATAATGGGAAAAATCACTCCATTCAGTCCCGCGACGAGGCAGGAAATCTACTCCAATTGTTTAGCTACGATGACGACGAGCATTTTGCAAGTGTGAACTATCATGACTCGAATGGGTGGACGGCAGACGCGTTCTATAACGTCCGCTCGATTTCAAATCCCGACCACTTCGTCGTTAATCCTTCCGTTGTGGAGTGGGAGAAGAGTATACATCGGCATTTCGGCACGGATATCAAGAAAGTCTGGAAAAACGATGTGAGTACGACGCTTGTCGGGCTCTCGGTCAAGCGGCAGACGTATGTCGATCAGAATCAAAAATATGTTACTTGGCGCGACAGCTCAAGTGCGCTCAGACCCTATGCGAAGTTCGGCCCCTACGCGATGAACGAATACTCGCTGCTCGCCTCGTATGACCGCGACCTCAGCCCCGTCACGGCAGCGATTCTCAGCATGCGGCAGGATTGGGTGAAGTCGACGGCAGGGGACTACCGGGCATTCCTGCCGCAGGTGCAGGTGACGACGCGGCTTGGCAGGGACAGCGCCGCCTATGCGAGCGTCGGAAAGTTCTTCCGTATGCCGAACTTCCGCAACCTCTACTATGCGAGCGCGGTGATGCGGCCGAACCCGAACCTCAAGCCGGAATCCGGCTGGAACTATGAGGCGGGGTATAAGTACGATGCGGGCAAACGGCGCTTTACGGCAGCGATCTTCCACATCAATGTCAGCGATCAGATCGTCGGGGTCAAGGACGGTGCAGTCACGTATCAGACAAATGCCGCGTCGTACCGCAATACGGGCGTCGAACTCTCGTATGCCGAGGAAAGGGACGCGCACTTCGGCTGGAACGTAGGCGTTACGGTCGGCAATCCCGAGCGCAAGTACAAGGAGGGGCAGCCGTGGCAGCGTGCGCTCGGCCGCTACCAGCTGACGGCGGGCGTGAACTATGAGAACCGCGCCCTCACGGCGGCGCTGAACCTCAGCTATTGGGGCGATCGCGGCTATAACGGGACGCGGAACGAACAGGTGACCTTCACGCACATCTCCGGCAATCTCCTCTCCTCGAACCTTCACCTCGCCTATCGGTTCACGCCGAACGTCACGGGCACGTTCGATGTGGACAACCTCTTCAACCGCCGCGACTTTACGAACAGCGGCGTCTACTACACGACGGGGCGCAGTTTCCTCGTCGGTGTGAACTGCGCGTTCTGAGTCCTTTATACGCATACAAAAACCGCCCTGACGGTATGTCCGTCGGGGCGGGTCTCATGTATTATCTATTGCATGTCTTTGCAGCCATACGGATAGCTGCGAGCTTGTCATATCACCAACGGCGACTGAGAGAATCAATTCTTCCATTTCATTTTCATCGTAGTCTATAGAGATGCCGTTTACGTCCAAAAATACAAGCATACTGTGCAGGGCGGTACGTTTATTTCCATCCTTGAACGGGTGGCCTTTTGCTAAGCCGAAACAGAGCTGTGCGGCTTTATCGAACAAGGTCCGGTATGATTCCACTTACACTGTTCATTTGTTTTCCAGTGCTTTATATAGGCGGTAATTTCGCTTGATGAACTTTTCTGAAGAACGACGAATCTTTTCTTCTAGTATGGGGTTATTCTCACTTGTCTGTATGTGAAGCGATGGGGCTGTATGCGTAGGCTGTTGTTTTTGCAATTTCATATGAGGTGTCCTTTCTATGCTGTTATACAACAATTATATCATTAATGGCTCGCTGCGGCAATTACCGAGAGATGAGCATCTAAAAAGGAGAACCCGCGCGGGTTCTCCTTTTTGATTCCCTTCCAAGTACCGCCTTATTTCCAGCGGAACAGTTTTTTGATCGTGTTCATGCGGGCGCGCGCGACGTGCTCGTGGACGGCGCCGGAGTTGGATTCGTCGTAGAAGGCGCTCTCGTCGTCTCCTTCGGTGTCAACATACCATTCGCGCGAGAAGATGGGTTTGATGACGATGAGGGCGGCGACTTCCTGCCGCACGTTCTCTGGAATATCCGCCGAGGCGTCGCCGGTCAGGATCTTTGCGAGCAGCTTGCCGACGGTGGTCATGTCCTCCTCTTTGAGCGCACGCGTCGTCGGATTGAGACTTGAAAGGCGCAGGGCGGGGAGCGTTACGCCTTCCTGCATGGTCGGCACGTTGTCCGTTTTGACGCGCAGGCCGACATGCGCGAGTTTATGTGCCGCATCGACGAGACCGATTCCGTCTGCGGGAACCGCGAGGACGAGATGCGTATCCGTCCCGCCGCAGAGGAGCTTGACGCCGCTTTGCTCGAGAGAAACGGAGAGCGCCTTGGCGTTTGCGATGACCTGTCGCCCGTACGCGCGGAACGTCTCGCTCGCGGCTTCGTGCAGGGCGATGCCGAGCGCCGCGAGGTGGTTCATGTGGAGGGCGACATGCCCTGTGTTCTCGACGGCGGCGTCGAGTTTCCCCGCGAGCTGCTCTTTGCAGAGGACGACCGCGCCGTCAGGACCGTGCAGCGAGTCGTTCGTGGGGAAGGTTACAACGTCGGCGTGCGCGACGGGGGACGGCAGCAGTCCCGCGGCGATGAGCCCGACGTTTTGCCCGATGTCCACCCAGAGGTACGCGCCCACCGCATGGGCGATCTCGGCGAGTTTCGCATAGTTCGGGATGCGCGGATAGCTGACCGGGGAGAAGATGATGAGCCGCGGCTTTACACGCTGCGCGAGCTCCATCACGGCGTCCCAGTCGACTTTTTGTGTCTCGGGATCAATGCCGAAATTTTCAAAGGTGTAATTCAGTCCCGCGCAGTGCTCCTCTTTGCGCCGGTTGAACGAGAGGACGCGGTCGCCCTGCTGCAGGAGACCGAGGAAAACGACGCGCGAAGCGGCGGCGATGCTGCCGAAACGGACGATGGCGTGTTCGCTGCCAAAAAGATCGCGGACACGCTTGCATACCAGCTCTTCAATCGCGCTCACGCGGCCGCCGCAGCGCTCGATCGTGCTGTTCGTGAGGAGGCTCCCCTCGAGGTATGCCGCGAGCGGCGACATCGCGTTGACGGTGGGGACGAGGGACAGCGTGTAGCGCTGCTGCTTGATCTCCTCCTGCAAAAGTTCAAAAATCTCCGCGTCGAATCCTTTGAGGTGATTGAGCAAGTTGTCTGTTTCCATAGCAGATTCTCCTTTCGGACGCCGATGCGGGGCATCGGGGCGTGATGAGACTGCACGGGCGCGTGTTTGTGCGTCCGGCATATAGGCTTGTTCGGCAACATTGCTGCGTCTTCGGTTCTCATCTTACGAATCTGTATGCTGCGTATTCGGTACGGTGTACCGCCCGCTGTATCTATTCAATTTATTATTCTCTGTTTTTGGGAAAAATCCTACTATCTTTTTTCAGAAAACACATGAAATTTTCGTATAATCTCTATGAGCCTATATTATTTATAAAAAGTAAGCAACGAAATATTAAGTTGTTTGTGATAAACTTCACGAATCGGATTGACAACAGGGGAGTCGTTCGCTATACTCCAATAGGTATTTATCTTGGATTAACCTTCATAGGTAAATTCAGTGTGAATGTTACGTGTATAGCGGGCGCGGGGGTGCCCGGGAATTTTGGGGAGGAAAACTGCATCATGACGAAAAAACAGTTGGCGCTTGCCGTCGCCGTCGCGGCGCTCGGGACGAGTACGGTATGGACGAGCAATGTATCTGCCGCGGAGAAAGAGACCGTCCACGGGGTGGGGACGGATGTCGTCGATACGTACGAGCTTGACCCCGTCGACGTCGAAGGAGAACGCGCGGAGAAGAACGCGGAGAGCTTTACGGCGGCAGATGGAACGGTCGGCATCCTCGGTGAGAAGACCGCGATGGAGACGCCGTTCACGACGACGAACATCACGAAGGAGACGATCCAATCGTTCGGCGATCCGTCGCAGCCGCTCGACAGCGTGCTCTCGATCTCGCCGTCGATCCGCCCGACGGGCAGCATCCTGCACAACGATTTCCAGCACCGCGGGTTCCGTGCGAACGGAACGAGTACCTACGTCAACAACGTGCCGGGCATGTTCACGCAGTTCAATGCGCCGATGTTTGTCATCGAACGAGCAGACGTTATCTCGGGGCCGAACAGCGGACTTGCGGGGACGGGTACGCAGTATGAGTCGACCGCGGCGGGCGGCATTGTGAACTTCACAACGAAGCGCGCAGGCGCCGAGGATCTGAGGCGGATGACCCTCACGCACTCGGGGCAGAGCATGAACGGCGTGTATTTTGACCTCGGGCACCGCTTCGGCAAAAACAAGGAATGGGGCGTCCGCCTCAATGCGGAGAAAGTGCACGGCGAGACCGCCGTGGACGGGCAAAAGGTCAAGTCCGCGGGCATCTTTATCAACATCGACCATGAGGACGCGAAAAGCAAGACGAATTTCTTCACGGGCTATCGGCAGAACCAGATCGTCGGCGGACAGCGTTGGTTCAAGATCGGCGCGGGCGTGACCAAACTGCCGGCAGTGCCGAAGGCGTCACGGAACTACTCGTTCGAAGGCATGGACAAGGAGTCCTATGGCTGGATGATGATCCTCAATCACGAGCAGAAGCTCTCCGCTGACTGGAAGTGGTTCCTCAACGCCGGAATGCTGAAGAACAAGCTGAACCGGAACGTGATGTATCAGTACAGTGCGCTCACGATTTTGAACGACAACGGGGATTTTGACCTGAACTATCAGCGGACGACGACGCCGCAGCGCGCGAACTATATCCAAACGGGATTTACGGGGAAATTCGAAACGGGCAATGCGAACCACGAGATGACGATCGCCGTCGATCGTGCATGGCGTGGACGGGAAGCCGCGACCGCTAGCCCGACGCTAAATATTGGAACCGGCAATATCTACACAGGCGTGTTTCATCAAACGGGCGATCCCAGGACAGATTACAGTATCGGCATGAACAACAAGACGAGCATCAAGGGCATCTCGCTTGTCGATTCAATTACCCTCAATAAATGGAACATGATCCTCGGCGTACATCATCACTCCTCGAATGTGAAGGCTTACAATCTCACGACGGGGCGCGTATCGTCGAGCGTAGATTCGAGCGCAACGACGCCGACCTACACGCTCTCCTATCGTCCGACAGAGGACATCACCGTTTATGCGAGCCACGCGGAGTATTTCGACGTGGGGACGGTGGTCAGCACTTCCTATCAGAATGCAGGAACGATTCTCCCGCCGTTCAAGACCAAGCAGAACGAGCTTGGCGTCAAGTACGCGAACAAGGACATACTTTACTCCCTTGCGTTCTTTGATATTAAGCAGGCAAGCAACATCGCCGTCAATCGCGGCGCGGCGAAGGATTATTTGGAGCAGGACGGCGAGGAGCGTCACCGCGGCATTGAGCTCGGCATCGGCGGCAGGCTTGCGCCAAAGTGGTCGGTTGCGGCGGGACTTGCCTATATGCAGGCGACCTATGAGCGTACGGCAAAGGGCGCAAAGGACGGGCGCACGCCCGACGGACAGCCGCGCTGGAACGGGACGCTCATGGCGCGCTATACGGCGGATGACAAATTCAGCGCATTTGCCCGTATGACCTATGCCGGGGCTGCGTGGACGTACAATCAGAAATTCAAAGTGCCCTCGAATGCCGTCTTTGACGTTGGCATGAACTACAAGACGAATCTCGGTTCTGTGCCGACGACGTTCGGACTCACCGTCTACAACGTGCTCAACAAGGAGTACTGGATGGCGTCTCGTTCCGATCAGAGTCTCTACCTCTCCACGCCGCGCACGTTCGCGCTCTCGATGGCGATGGACATCTAAGGAAGGGAACAGGGGAAATGACGAATCAGAAGAAGTTGACGGCGTTCGTGCTTGCGGCGCTTGCGGTCTATGCCTGTCCGTGCGGGAATCCGGCATCTGCCGCAGAGAAGGCGGACGATCATGCAACGGGCGCAGTCGATACCTATGAGCTTGATCCCGTGGATGTCGAGGGGCGGAGAGAAAGTATTCCCGGCGGCATGGTGCAGGAGGAGACGAAGCTCGGTGTGTTTGGTGCGCAGAGCATCTTTACCGTGCCGTATTCGGAGATGAGCATGACGGAGAAGATGATCGAGACGTATAACGATCCGAGTCAGCCGCTCGCGAACGTCCTCCTCAACAACCCGTCGATCCGTTCGAGCACGAGCTCGCCGATGTACAGCGACTTCTCCATGCGCGGCATCAATATGAACGGCAATCACATGATGCTGAACGGCGTGCCGAGCCTTTACTCGCAGTTCACGGTGCCGCCGTCGCATGTGATCGCGCGCATGGACATCACATCGGGACCGAACGCAGCCGTGAACGGCGTCAGTATGTCCAACAACGGCACAAACAGCGGCGCGACGCCGGCGCCCGGTACGGTCAATATCGTGACGAAGCGTGCGGGCGCCGTGCCCGTCACGCGCTATACGCAGGTCGTGAGCGGACGCGGGACGTTCGGCGAGTACATCGACGTCGGCCGCCGCTTCGGCAGGAACGAGGCGTGGGGGCTGCGCGTGAACGGCGAGCTTCTGCACGGGAAGATGTCGCTGCGGGACGCCGAGATGCACAACAGCAATATCTTCTTCAACCTCGACCACCATGATGCGCGGAGCACGACGAATCTCTTCGCGGGATTCTTCGACCAGCGCGTGGACGGCGCGCAGCGCTGGTTCACCTACACGGGCAATACGGCGCAGCTGCCGACGGTGCCGGATGCGACGACCCCGTATGACTTCAAGGAGACGACGAAGCGCATGTGGGGGCATATCCTCACGCTGAATCACGAGCAAAAGATAGACGACCGCTATACGGCGTTCTTCAACGTCGGATTCTCGCGCCGCGACGGGGAGAAGTACAATTCGGGCGCCAGTTTGGCATTTGACGCGAACGGGAACTTCACCGGGAGCAACCGCTCGAACGCGCAGCACGAGGCGGCGCGCAACGTCTATTTGCAGGCGGGCATCAAGGGAACCGCGGTGACGGGCGCCGTGCGTCACGACTTTGCGCTGTCCGTCGACCGCTCGTGGGCGAAGTACTGGAACGCGAACAACTGGAGCGGCTATAATCTCTACGGCGGGAACCTCTACGACGGGATTTCCTTCCTGCCGGGCTTTACGGTGCCGAGCTATAAGCCCTATCTGCCGCAGTGGGAGGAGCTGAACGTCGGCGTGACGCTTGTGGACGCCATGCGCGTCGGCAAGTGGAACGTACTGCTCGCGGCGTCGCAGAAACATGAGCATTTCAAAAATATTTCCTCGGGCAAGACGATCGAGAACACGAATATCCTGCCGACGTGGGGACTGACCTACCGTCCGACGGAGCGCACGTCGATCTACTACGGGCATACGGAGAGTTTCTCGCGCGGCGCGGTTGTCATGAACAGCAGCACAAAAACGTATATCAACGAGGGGGAAACGCTCGCGCCCGTGCGGAGCAGGCAGAACGAGATCGGCGTCAAGCATCTGGCGGGCGGCGTGCTTTCGACGCTGAGCTTCTTCGAGATCGACGAGCCGAATCTGATTGACGTGCCGCTCGGCGGCACCAATTATCGCCGCGCGGCGGACGGCAAGAACCGCTATCGCGGGATCGAGTACACGGTGAACGGCAAGCCTCACGCGAAGTGGACGGTGACGGGCGGCCTCCTCTATCTCGACGCCGAACGAGCGCATACGGCGGGCGGGGCGAAGGACGGCGCGTTCGTCACGGGCGCCGCAAAGTACTCGGGCGTCGTCGGTCTTACCTATGAGCCGACGGACGCGTGCAGCTTCATCGGGCGCCTCGTTTGGAGCGATAAGGCCTACATTGAGAATACGTCGGGCAGGGGCAAGATCGAGATCCCCGCATACGCGACGGTGGATCTCGGGATGACGTATAAGACGCACATCAACACGGTGCCGACGAAGCTGAGCCTGATGTGCTACAACGCGCTCAACAAGAGCTATTGGATGGGGCGCGGCGGTTCGTCGACGTTCGGGCTGTCGATGCCGCGCACATGGATGTTCTCGGCGCAGTTTGATATTTAATGATGTGTGTACGCCGCATACCGCTTGTCGGTGTGCGGCGTTTTCCGCATGACGGCCCGAGAGGAGGCGCTTCATGAGACGACTGCGGTTTTACCTGCGCAAATGCAGGCTGCTCGCGGTATTCCTCGCGCTGTGGCTGGCGGTGCTCGCGGGGGCGGTGCAGCAGGATAAGAGCGCGCACCCCGCGGAGATCACGCTCGCGGCGCCGCGCGACCTCGCGCCGGGGGAGAAGGATCCCTATTACATCAGCAGTATCGGCATGGTGTGGGAACCCCTCGTCGGGGTGGATGCCGACGGCCATCTGCGCGGCGTGCTCGCGGCGTCTTGGCAGGCGAACGAGGACGCGACGGTATGGCGGTTCAAGCTGCGCCGCGGCATTTCCTTCCAAGACGGCGAACCCTTCGACGCGGACGCGGTGGTGGCGAATTTCCGCCGCTGGGAGAATATGGGCTATCGCCTGTCGTCGTTTTACGGATTCCTCCTCGCGCGCGTCTATCCGGGCTACGCGGGGATCGAGAAGATCGCCGACGACGAGGTGGAGCTGCGTTTCTCCGAACCGCAGCCGATGCTCGTCTACCGCATGATCAACTTCTCCTCGCCGATGTTCAGTCCAAAGTGTTTTGACATCGAGTCGGGCGATTTCACGGGCTATGCCGTGGGGACGGGCCCCTTTGCCATCGTTGACCGCAAACCGGGGCAGTATGTCGTGCTGAAGCGTTTCGACGGCTATCACGGGACGCCCGCAAAGAGCGAATACATCCGGCTCGTGAGCATGCCGAACGCCGCCACGCGCTTCTCGGCGCTGCGGGCGGGCGAGGTGGAGGGCGTCCTCGATCTCGGCTCGCTCACGCCGTCCCTCACGCTCGCCCTGCTGCGGGACCCGCGCTTTGCTGTCTCTTCGAACCGCAATACGATCAATCAGTATGTGACGGTGAACCAGAGCCGCTTCCCGTTTTCGGATGTGCGGATGATGCGTGCGATCAGCCTTCTCATCGACCGCGAAGCGATTGTGCGGTACTATTTCAACGGGCAGTCGGAGCCGACGATGAATCTGCTGAACCGCTGCAATCCGTTCTATAAAGAAATTCCGCTCGTACACGACGAGGCGGAGGCCGTCCGCCTTGCGGACGAAGTGATGGGAGGAGAGACCTATCGGGCGACGTTCCTCATCCCGCAGTACGGGCTGAGCCGCTACTCCTACAAGGAAGTGGTCGAGTATCTTCAGGCGGCGCTGCGGAAGCTGCACGTCGAAGCGCGCATTCTGATCCTCGACAGCGCGACGCATTCGAAATACATGTCCGCCGGCAACTACGACTTTTCGATCGGGACGCACGGGCTTGCGAACTACGCGCCGGAGACGCTGATGGAGAGCTATATGGCGACGTGGGGGAGCAATAATAAGCTGTACCACGTGGGCTATGAGAACCCCGCGGCGGACGCGGTCTTTAAGGAATTGCCGGAGGTGATCGACATGGACCGGCGCCGCGCATACTATGACGAACTGCAGGATATGGCGGTTGAGGCGCCGCCGCTCATCCCCTTCGGCAGCGACAATAACGTCGTGGTTTACAATGCCGCGGAGCTGACGGGCTACAACGCGACGACGTACGGGATTACGCTGGATCAGGTGGAGAGGCGGTGAGGCGATGAAAACGTATTTCCGGCAGCGCCTGCTGCTCCTCCTGCCGACCCTCGTCGGCATGACGGCGCTGGTCTTTGCGCTCGGCTTTATCTCGCCCTCCGATCCGGCGGCGGTGATCATGACGATGGACAGCGTGACCGCGCCGTCGCCGGAGGAGATCGCGGTGAAGCGGGTGGAACTCGGGCTCGACCGCCCCTATGCCGTGCAGTACGCCGCGTGGCTCGGCGGGGTGCTCCGCGGGGACTGGGGCGTCTCCTTTATCACGGGGAAAAACGTACTGCAGGAACTCCTGCAGGCACTCCCTGTGACGCTCTCGCTCGCGGGCATGGCGCTCCTTTGGGTGATCCTCCTCAGTGTGCCGCTCGGTGCCGTCATGGCGGTGTATCGCCACGGAGCGGCGGAGCGCTGGCTGACGCTGCTCTCCATCGCGCTGACGTCTCTGCCGAGTTTCTGGCTCGCGATCGTCCTCATGCAGATCCTCTGCGAGAACCTGCGCATCTTCCCCACGAGCGGCTACGGGACGGTGCGCCATCTGCTGCTGCCGGGACTCGTCCTCGGCGCGGGGACGATCGGCGCGGTGATGCGGCTCCAGCGGGACGCGCTGACGGACGTGCTCGCGGAGAACTACATCCTGACGGCGCGGGCCAAGGGGCTCCCGCTCTTTTACATCGTCTACCGCCACGCCCTGCGCAACGCGTTCATTGCAACCGCGACGATGCTCGGCAACTACGCGGGCGCTCTGCTCGGCGGCGCGGCGATCATCGAGCTGATCTTTGCCCTGCCCGGGCTCGGCACGCTCGCGCTGACGGCGGTGCAGGCGCGCGACTATCCGATGATCCAAGGCTATGTGCTGATGGTCGGCTGCATGATGATACTCGTAAACATGTGCGTCGATGTGTTCTATGTGATGTTAAAACCGAATCTGCGGCTGGGGGATGGGCAAAATGACTGAGATGAACCGGCTCGAACGCGGCGCGCTCGCCGTCTGCGCCGCCTTTATCTTCGTCGCGGCCGCCGCGCCGCTCCTCATGCCGTACGATCCGAACTTCGTCGATATGGGGCATGTGCTCGAATATCCGAGCGCGCGCTATCTGCTCGGCACCGATCCGCTCGGGCGCGATGTGCTCAGCCGTCTCATCTCGGGCGCGCGCGTCTCGATCGGGTTTGCCACGGCCGCCGCGTTCTGCACGATGACGGTCGGGCTCGTCGTGGGAACGGTCAGCGGTTATGTCGGCGGGCGTGTGGACGCACTGATTCAAACGGTGGTGAACGTCTTTCAGGGCATCCCGAGCTTTAGTCTGATGATCGCGCTGGCGGGGCTTCTCGAGCCGGGCGTCACGAGCATGCTCATTGCGGTCGTCGTGACCTCGTGGACGGGATTCTCGCGCGTCGTGCGCGGCGAGGTGATCCGCATCAAGGGCGAGCCGTTCGTCGAGGGGCTGCGCGCGCTCGGGGCGGGCGCGGGATTCATCGTCGGCCGCTATGTCCTCAGGAGTCTCCTGCCCGTCGTCATCGTGCTCTTTACCATCCGCATCGGCATGGTCATCCTCTCCGTCTCGGGGCTCAGCTACATCGGCATCGGGCTCCAGCCGCCGACGTCGGACTGGGGGCTCATGGTCAGCGAGGGGCAGACCTATTTCCGCACGTATCCGCTGCTTCTCTATGCGCCGGGCGCGTGCATATTTATCCTGTGCGTTGCGGTCAACATCCTCGGCGAGAGCTTGCAGCGGCGCTTTGCCGGGCGTACGCGGCGCGAGATGTAGGGGGGGACGGTCATGCAGGAAATGAACAGTGAAGACATCGTACTGCAAGAGCTGAGCGTGAGTTTCCCCTATGAACAGGGGCTCGTCCTCCATCCTGTCGACTGCACGTTCCCCGCACGTGAGATCACCGCCGTGATCGGCGAATCGGGCAGCGGGAAATCCGTGCTCGGCAAGGCGATCGTCGGGCTGCTCAGCCGCGCCGCCGTCACGGGGCGCATTCTTTACGACGGGCAAAATCTAGCGCAGCTCGGGGAAGCGGAACTGCGCGCGTACCGCGGGCGGCACATCTTCTTCATGCCGCAGGATCCCGCGCTCGCGCTCAACCCCGCGCTGACCATCGGAGAGCAGCTCACCGAGGCGCTCGAATACCATGAGGGAACGGCGCCCGGTGCGGCGCGGCGGCGCGCGATTGCCGAGCTGGAACGCTATGGATTCGACGACGCGGCGCGGATCTTTGACGCCTATGCGTTCAGTCTCAGCGGCGGGATGCGGCAGCGCGTCCTCTGCGCGATCGCCTCGCTCATGCGCCCGCAGTGGATCATCGCGGACGAGCCGACGAAGGGGCTTGACCCCGGACTGCGCAAACAGGTCTTTGCACTGTTCCGCCGGCTTGCCGAGACGCAGAACTGCGGCTTTATCATCATCAGCCACGACCTGCGGTTCGTGCGGCGGATCAGCGGCCGCACCGTTGTGCTGCGGGACGGGCGGCTCGTCGAGCAGGGCGCGACGGAACTTCTCTTTACGCAGCCGCAGGCGGATTATACGCGGACGCTCGCGGCGGCGGCGGAGGCGTTCGCACGAGAGGGGGGAGCGGCATGATGCGCTGTGAACACGTCGGCAAGGTCTTTCGCAGCGGCTTTATGGGCGGCGGGGCGGTGACCGCGCTTGAGGACGTGTCTTTTTCCGTTGCGGATGGGACGACCTATGCGCTCTGCGGGCTCAGCGGCTCGGGCAAATCGACGCTCGGGCGCATCGTGCTGGGACTCATCCCCCCAACGAGCGGCGCCGTGTATTACGGGGACGAACCTCTTGCCGATCGGCTGAGGACGCGCGCCGCGGAGCAGGAGTTTCGCCGGCACAATCAGATGATCTTTCAAAACCCGCAGGCGTCGCTCTATGAAAATTTCCCCATCCGCCGCCTGCTCGAAGAGCCGTACCGCATTCATGCGGCGGCGATGGGCGCGCCGGATTGGGCGCGGATCTTGGCGTGCCTTGAAAAAGTCGGTCTCGGCGCCGACCTCTTGGATCGGTATCCTGCGGAGCTGAGCGGCGGACAGCTCCAGCGGCTCTCCATTGCGCGCGTACTGACCATGCAGCCGTCCTTCATCGTGCTCGACGAGCCGACCGCGATGCTCGACCCAACCGTACAGGTGCAGATCATGCATCTCCTGAAAGACCTGCAAAGAAAAGAGCGTCTGACCTATCTCTTTATCTCGCACGACCTCGATCTCGTGCGCTTCCTCGCCGACGACGTGGGCATCATGTGCCGCGGGCGCATGGTCGAACAGGGGCGCGCCGACGAAGTGCTGAGCGCGCCGCGCGAGGAGTTCACGCGCGAATTTATCGCCGCATTCGACGGCTTTTGAAAGCCTTGCAGGAATATTGGCGTATTTCGATGCGTACCACTTGCCTTATCCATGGAAACGTGATATGCTGATAACATAAAGGCGCGAACCCCGCTCGTTTCGGCGGAGCTTCGTGCCGTATTACAGGAAAGATGCCCACAGCAGCGAAAACATATCTCAACTTGGGTTTGTCACCCCGGCACGGCGTGATACCCGTGCACCGCAGGCGAGACCTGCGGGTCGGCATCTTGTCGCATATGAGAGAACCGGCGGCCTGCACATTATGTGCAGGTGCGGCGGTTCTTTTTTTTGTTACGAAAAAATTAATTTTATAAAATAGTGTTGTGTTCACTTACAAAATATGATATTCTACTTCAATTCGTAGGCGCAAACAGCAATTAATGCAGAAAATGATTGGGGTTTCCCGATAGCTTGCGGTCTTCGGATCGCGCGTGCAATGCGCCTAGTTTTTATGAAAGATGCCTACAGCAACGACCGGTTGGAGCGAAGTATGGTTCGAATCCGTACCGCGGGATCTTTGATCCCGTGCCTGCAAAGCATGGCATCTTGTTGACGATATACAGGTGAGGAGGACGGAGCCATGTTGGAACTATTGAAAAAAGAGAATAACGAGACGTTTGCGCGCACGGAAAACGATGCGGCAGCGCTTGCAAGCACAGGTTCCGACTGCCTCGACCTGTTTGCTTCGATCGGGGCGCTGCGCGCTGCGGACGAGGAGGAGATTCGGCGGCGCTTTGTTCGTGCCTTCGCCGAGGACCGGACGACGGCGCTGCGGATCCTCTTCTATGCGCGCGATATTCGCGGCGGGCTTGGCGAGCGGCGCGTGTTTCGCGTAATTCTGGCGTATCTCGCGGTGCACGCGCCCGAGATCGTGGAGAAAATTCTCCCGCAGATCGCCGAATACGGGCGCTGGGACGACGTCGCGGCGCTGGTCGATACGCCGTGCGCACCCTGCGCCGCCCGGGTGATTGCCGCGCAGATGAGGGAGGATCTTCGCGCGCTGTCAGCAGGGGAGTCTGTCTCGCTGCTCGCGAAATGGCTGCCCTCGATCAATACGTCGAGCCGTGCGGCCGTCATGCGCGGGCGGAGGCTCGCGCGCCTGCTCGGGCAGACCGAGGCGCAGTACCGAAAGTCGCTCGTACAACTGCGCCGCCGCATCGCGATCATTGAGGATCACCTGCGGACGAAGGACTATACTTTTGATTATGAAAAGCAGCCGTCCCGCGCGCTGTTCCTCTATCGTCGGGCATTCCTGCGCAATGATAAAGAGCGCTATACGGATTTCATCACGCGTGTAGAGCGCGGCGAGGCGTCCATGCATGTGGGAACGCTCTATCCGTATGACATCATTCGTCCGCTGATGGACTTTACTGTCATCTATGGGATATTGCAGGGCAAGGAGCCGGCCTCCGAGGAGGAGCGCCGCTCCATGGATGCGGCGTGGCGCTCGCTCCCCGATTATACGCACGGAGAGAATGCTCTCGTTGTGATGGACGGTTCCGGTTCGATGTATCAGTGGGGCGCAAATCCCCAGCCGATTGCCGTCGCTGTGTCGCTTGCGGTCTACTTTGCCGAGCGGAACGAAGGCCGGTTCAAGAATCACTTCATTACGTTTTCGCAGCATCCGCGTCTCGTCGAGGTGAAGGGCGCGCGCATTGATGAAAAGGCGGCGTACTGCGCGAGCTTTAACGAGGCGGCGGATACGAATATTCAGGCGGTGTTCGAGCTGATTTTAGAGACGGCTGTCAAGAATGGCCTCTCGCAGGAGGAGCTGCCTGCGCGGCTCTATATCATCTCCGATATGGAGTTCAACGTCTGCACGCAGAATGCCGATATGACGAATTTTGCGTATGCAAAGGAGCTTTTCGCATCGCACGGCTACACGCTGCCGGAGCTTGTTTTCTGGAATGTGGCGAGCAGGCACGGGCACCAGCCCGTGTCGCAGAACGAGCAGGGCGTCATGCTCGTCTCCGGGTGCAGTCCGAGCGTGTTCGGGATGGTGGTCGAGGAGCGGATCACGCCCTACGACTACATGATGCAGGTGCTCGGCAGCGAGCGCTATGCGGGCATCTCGGCATAGCGGAATATTGCATTCAGGGACATTCATACCATAGGAGAAAAGGAGCTGCCGCACCGAAACGCATCTGCTGCGTCGGTGCGGCGGTTCTTTTTTTGTACTTTTGTTGCGGGTCTCGTTCTAAGGGAACCGGTCTTGCTTGAGATGTGAACGAGCGATATTATAAAATCAGGGCGGTTTATCCGCATTGGAACGTATACGGGAGGTGCGCTGATGAAACTTACATTTGATCTGACGCCGCAGGATTATATCGACTACACGCTTTTCTATGCGCGCAGGGCACCCTTTTTCAAAAAGCCGCGGAGGCGTCTACGGATCGTGATCGCGCTTTGCGCGCTTGTCGCCGTCTTGGGTGCACTGCCCCGGGTGCATATCATGAACGTCATGCATGGGGCGATTCTAGCCGGCTTGATCCTCCTGCTTGCGCTTGTGATCTACGGGGTGATAGTGAAGATCACCGATGCGTCACTGCGGCACAATGCGCGGGCGATGTTTCTGACTGCGGGGCGAAACAACAGTGTCGGAGCGCGGATCGTCGAGTGCGGCGATCAGCACCTCACGGAACATGCGTCGTATTACGATATGACGGCACGCTATAAGCAGTTCATTGTGCTGCAGCGGTCGGCGACGGCGTTTTATCTGACGTCGGGACCCACGGCGGTGCTCATCATTCCGTTGCGCGCTTTCAGTTCCGGTGAGGAACAGGAAAAATTCATCGAGCTGATGAAGGAAAAGGGCATTCCCTATGAGCCGTAAGCGGCGCTGCCGCATGAAAAAAGAGCCGGCACCGGCTCTTTTTTGCAGCTTATGAGAGCGCGAAGCCAATTTCATAGGCGTCGCCGTTCCTTTAGCACATCCGCCGCGATCTGCTCGGCGGTGAGGTGATATTTCCGTGCGAGTTCCGCGGGATTATAACGGTTGAAGAATTTTTTCGGCAGTCCGTAGTTCCGAACGCGAACGGCGGGGTGATTTCCATAATAGGCGGCGATCTTTTGTCCGAAGCCGCCGGCGAGAATCCCGTCCTCGAGCGTGAGGATGAGGCGGTGCTTTTTCCCGAGCGAATCGAGGAGTGAGGTATCGAGCCCCGAGAGATAGAGCGGGTTCACGACGGTCGCGCGGATGCCCTCGCGCGCGAGCATTGCCGCCGCATCGCTCGCCATTGCGGCAAAGTTGCCGACGCCGATGAGGGCGACGTCCTCGCCCCGCGTGACAACCTCGTATTTGTTGAGGTCGGCGTAGTCCGCGCGCACGGGATAGGGACTCTTTGCGTAGCCCGAAAACGGCATGCGGATCATGACGGGATGCTCCGTTTGGCGCACCGCCCACGCGAGCACGGCGAGATGTTCCTCAATGCTCGCGGGCGCGAGATAGACGAGGTTTGGGATGTTGGAGAAAATCGAGATGTCGTAGAACCCGAGATGCGTGACGTCCGTACTGCGGTAGAGCGACGTGCCCGTCGCGAGGAACACGGCGGGACTGCGGTTGATGCACACGTCCTGCGCCATCTGATCATAGACGCGCTGAAAGAACGTGCTGTATGTGCCGAAGATCGGGCGCGCTCCGCCGCGTGCGAGTCCCGACGCCATTGCGACGGCGTGCTCCTCCGCGATGCCGACGTCGACGTACTGTGCGCCGAGCGCCGCGCGGTTTTCGGGGGTGAGACCAATGCCGCCGACGATGCCCGCCGAGAGATAGACGAAGTTCGGATTTTCCCGTGCCGTCCTCAGGACGAAATCGACGGTCGCGGCGTCGTATGCGCCCGGCGTTTCGGGGGACTTTGCCGTGCCCGTATCGAGGTGAAAGGGCTTGTGTCGGTGCCAGCCCTCGGGATCGTCCTCGGCAAAGGAGAGCCCCTTGCCTTTTTGCGTGACGATGTGGACGACGACGGGCACTTTCGTATCCTTGACCTCGGAAAAGACGCGGATCAGCTCCTCCGTGTCGTTGCCGTCCGCGACGAAGCGGTAATCGAGGTTCATCGCGCGAAAGAGGTTGTCGGGGGCGCTTCCGCCCGTCTCGCGCAGGGCGCGGAACTTCTCGTACATGCCGCCGTGGTTCTCCGAGATCGACCAATCGTTGTCGTTGAACACGATGATGAGGTTCGAGTGCATCTCGCCCGCGACGTTCAGCCCCTCGAGCGCCTCGCCGCCCGACATCGAGCCGTCGCCGACGACGGCGATGATATTTTCCGTGCGTCCCGCAAGATCGCGCGCCTTTGCAAGCCCCGTCGCAAGGCTGACAGCGGTCGATGTGTGCCCGATGTTAAAGATGTCGTGCACGCTCTCGTCCGTATTCGTAAAACCCGAGACGTCGCCGTACTCCGCCTCGTTGATATACGCACCCGCGCGCCCTGTGAGCATCTTGTGCGGGTAGCACTGATGCGACACGTCAAAGATGATTTTGTCCTGCGGCGAGTCAAAGACCGTGTGGAGTGCGATCGTTGCCTCGATGATGCCGAGGTTCGGTGCAATATGTCCGCCGCAGATGCTCGTGCGGCGGATGAGGGCGGCCCGCATTTCCTCTGCGAGGGCGGCGCGTGCGGCGGGGGTATAGCTCTTGATGTCCTCCGGGGAAGTGATGCGTTCTAAATACAATGCGAAAGACTCTCCTTTGTTTGCATTTGTTCATAAAACCTCTATATTATAGCATTTTTTCAAAAAGTCGTCTCGAGAATTTTTGAGCGCATACAAAAACTGCTGCACCTTTTTCCACGGAGAGGTGCAGCAGTTTTGTTTTATAAACAGAGCCTTATTTCTTCAGCAAAATCAGCGTGTCCGCTGCGATCTGCTCGGCGGTGAGATGGTGCTCGCGCGCGAGTTCCGCGGCATCGTAGCGATCGTGGAACTCCTTGCTGAGACCGTAGTTCCGCACGCGCAGCCCCTCGTCCGTGCCGTAGTACGAGGCGATCTTTTGCCCGAAGCCGCCCTCCAGGATGCCGTCCTCGAGCGTGAGGATCAGGCGGTGCTTCTCTTTGAGCGCATCGAGGAGCGCAGTGTCAAGCCCCGAGAGGAAGATCGGATTCACGACCGTCGCCCAGATGCCCTCCTTTGCGAGCTCAGCTGCCGCCTCGCTTGCAAGCGCCGCGAAATTTCCTGCGCCGATGAGGGCGACGTCCGCGCCCTCCGTAACGACCTCGTATTTATTGAGGTCACTGTAGTCCGTGCGTACGTCGTAAGGGCTTTCCTCGTAGCCGCCGACGGGCATACGGATCATTACGGGATGGGCAGTCTGCGCGACCGACCACGCGAGCACCGCCTTGTACTCTGCGAGACTCGCGGGCGCGAGGAACACGAGGTTCGGGATGTTCGCAAAGATCGCGATGTCAAAGAATCCGAGATGTGTCACGTCGTTCATGTAGTACATCGACGCGCCGACGAGGAGGAATACCGCCGGATTATTATTCACCGCGACATCCTGCGCCACCTGGTCATAAACGCGCTGGAAGAACGTACTGTAGGTGCCGAAGATCGGGCGCGCCCCGCCCTTTGCAAGTCCCGACGCCATCGCGACCGCCTGCTCCTCTGCAATGCCCACATCGACGTATTGACTGCCGAGTTCTGCGCGCTTTGATGGGGAAAGCCCGATGCCGCCCATCGTGCCCGCCGTCAGATAGACGAAATTCGAATTCTCCTTCGCCATCTTGAGTACGAACTCCACGCTTGCCTTGGCATAGGGATCGCTCCCCGTATGCTTTGCCTTGCCCGTCGCAATGTCGAACGGCCCGCAGTAGTGCCACGCCTCGCGGTTCTCCTCCGCGAACTTGTAGCCCTTGCCCTTCTGCGTTGCGATGTGGACGACGACGGGTTTTTCCGTATCCTTCACCTCGGAGAACGCCGCGATGAGTGTCTCCGCGTCGTTGCCGTCCGCGACATAGCGGTAGTCCAGCCCCATCGCGCGGAAGAGATTGTTCGGCGAAGTACCGTTTGTCTCGCGCAGCTCCTTGAACGCGCGGTACATCCCGCCGTGGTTCTCTGCAATGGACTGATCGTTGTCGTTGAATACGACGATGAGGTTCGAGTTCATCGCGCCCGCCGTATTCAGTCCCTCGAGCGCTTCGCCGCCCGACATTGAGCCGTCCCCGATGAAGGCGATGATGTTTTCCTTTCGCCCCGCCAGATCGCGCGCCTTTGCAAGACCGGTTGCGAGGCTGATAGAGGTCGACGTGTGCCCGACGTTGAAGAAATCGTGCGGGCTCTCCTCGGGATTCGTATAGCCCGATACCTCGTCGTACTGCGACTCCACGATGTACGCCTCGACGCGCCCCGTCAGCATCTTGTGCGGATAGGACTGATGCGAGACGTCGTAGACGATCTTGTCCTTTGGCGAGTCAAACACCGTGTGCAGCGCGATGATCGCCTCGACCGCACCGAAGTCCGGGCCAAAATGCCCGCCGTGAATGCTCGCACGTTTCAGCATCGCGTCGCGCATCTCCTGTGCGAGCGCCTTGCGCTCGGCTGCGTCATAGCCCTTGATGTCCGCGGGCGACGTGATTTTTTCCAAATACAAAGAAAATCCCCCTTTTCCATTGTGCGGCGCGACTCATGCCGCGCTCCTTATACCCCGGTTTCCATACTGACTGCATTATAGCATTGGAGCGCGCTTTCATGTCAAGGGGGATTACATCTCCCGGCGCATATCCTTGACGAGGGATGTGACCTCTTCTTCCGACGGCTTTGGCTCGCTTGTCATCTCCTTGCGCATCAGCTGCATTGCATAGACGGCGGCGTTGACAAGACGCACAGAACCGTTCTTCATAATGAATGTAAGGCGGCTGCCGCTCGACACGCCGAGCATGCTGCACATCTTTCGGTATCGTGACCTGTCCCTTTGCCATTACCTTCGCGTTATCAATGAATGTATTTGGCATAATTGCCACGGCATTTATACACGGGCAATAAAAGAGAACCCCCTAGGAGCGCGTCCATGCTCTCTAGAGGGGTCGTCGTTTGCGGTAAACTGATTGCCTACGAGTAGTATACTGCGAGGGAAAATCAACAATTAGGACGCGTGCGCGGCGTAAAAACTCCCTACACAATATGGTACTGTTTCCACGGGATTTGGTTCAGGCGGATGCCGCTGAGGAACTCCACGATCTCCTTGCGCCCGTAGTAACGCGGCTCGCCTGCAGGCGTGAGGCTCATGAGGATGATGGGCATGCCGGGGAAGAATCGCATGAGGGCGCGGCGTGTTTGGGTAGATTTGACGGTATATGTGGTGACGCTCGGGTCGACGTGGATGAGGGCGAACGTGACGCCCTGCTCGATGATGACGGCGCCTTCGATGGTCATGGGTAGGCTCCTTTCAGTGCGGTTCCCCCGCCCTCCCTTCGGCGGGAAGGCAGCGGAACACGGATATTTTGCCTATTGTAGCAGAGCGTTTCACGCAATTCAATCATTAAAATGAATGAATTAATTAAAATGTTGTTGCAGAATTTCTCATAAGCCCCTATAATAGTTTATAAGGGGAATGAATCGCACGAAGCGATTCACATAGCCGAGTCTTATGTGTTCGGCACAGAGGGGGAGGTCTTTCCACGCGTGTATACAATTGTGGAAGGATTTTCTTTTTTTGTGTCGAATGGTCATAAGGTACTGATATTCAACCATGGCGGTGCCTGTGCACCCCCGCCCCGATGCGCTCGGGACGCGGTTTTTTGTGCGCTTTTGGCGCTGTCGGAGGAGGGATATGAAAGACGTATTACTGCCTGTTGTGCGGCGCTTTGCCCGTACGCTCCTCTTGGTGACGATTTCTGTTGCCGCGATGCTGTTTGCGGCGGGCGAGGTGCGTCTCATCGGCGGCGTGCTGGCGGGCTATGCGGCGGGCGCGGCAATCCTTTGGGGCATGTCGTATCGTGTTTGGCGCAGTGCGGGCTTTCCGCCGGCGCGCGCGCGGCGCGAGATGCTGTGGGGACTGGCATTGCGGCTCATGACGCTGTTTTTGATACTCAGCGCCGCCGCACAGATTTCGCCGGCGGTCTTTTGGGCGGCGGCGGGAGGATGTCTCCTCTTTTACGCGCTTTTTATGCTGCATCTCATTGCGGCGCAGGGCAGTCAAAAATGAAGCGGTCGCGGCTTTGCCGCTCACCGCAGTAAGGAGGTAGAGGTTATGCATGAAATCGGTGTTCGCGAAACAGTGCAGTTCGCGGGTCTCACCTTCAACTGGGAAACGCTCGAGATGACGTGGATCACGATGGCGATCGTTCTGCTCATTGCTTTTCTTGCAACGCGCAGTCTAAAGCTCGTCCCGAGCGGCTGGCAGAACGTCGTCGAGATGGTTGTGACGGCGCTTGCCGAGCAGAGCGACACGATGCTCGGGAAACGCGGTCAGTTCCTGTCCCCGTTCATTGTCACGCTCTTTCTGTTCCTGCTCGTTTCGAACTGGGTAGGACTCGTTCCCACGATGGCGTCCCCGACGAACGACTTGAACACCACATTAGGTTTAGCACTTTTGGTCATCTGCATGGTTCATGTGCTGGGCGTCTATATGAAAGGCGGGCATTACATCGCCCACTTCTTTCAGCCGACCCCGGTGTTCGTGATCATCAACGCGATCGAAGAGGTCGCAAAGCCGATCACGCTGGCGTTCCGTCTTTTCGGCAACATTCTGGCGGGCGAGATTCTCATCATCGTCCTGCTCAAACTCATGCCGATCTGGATGCCGGTGCCCTCGGTTCTGTGGCTCGCGTTCAGTATCTTCATCGGCGGAGTACAGGCGGTCATCTTTACGATGCTGTCGATGGCGTATCTTGCTAATGCGGTCAAAGAGGACGAGCACTAATTTGCTCCTCGCATTGACTTTGATGTATTAAAAATTTTAGGTTCAAAATTTAAGGAGGATTTTCTCAATGGAAAACGCAATCATGGTAGCAGCTGCTCTGATCGGTGCGGGCATTACGATGGGTCTGGCGGCGATTGGCGCGGGCATCGGCGACGGTCTCGTTACGAGCAAGTTCATCGAGGGCATCACGCGTCAGCCTGAGGCAAAGGGCGTTCTCTTTACGAATACACTCATCTCCGTCGGTCTGATCGAGGCGATGGCGATCATCGCTACGGTCGTTGCGCTCATCATGCTCTATGCCAACCCGCTCATGAAATAAGTCCCGGGAGGATATGTGCAAAGGAGGCAGCGTAATTGATAGAGCTTAATTCGACTTTTTTTGCTCAGATACTGAACTTCCTCATCCTCGTTATTCTCCTGCGTGCGGTGGCGTATAAACCTGTGCTCAAGATTCTCAAAGAGCGCGAGGACAGGATCGCCGCGAGCATCGACAAGGCTGACGCCGACGCCGCCGAGGCGGCAAAGACGCTCGAAGCCTACAAGGCGGAGCTTGCAGGGGCGCGTACAAAGGCGCAGGAGATCATGGATCTCGCCGAGAAGCGTGCCAGCGAAGAGCATGAGGCGAGCATTCAGGCGACCAAACGCGAGATCGAGCAGATGAAGAAGGCGGCGGAACAGCAGATGGAGCGCGAACGCGCCCACGCCGTCGAGCAGTTAAAGGGCGAGGTTGTCACACTGGCGCTCGCGGCCGCGGGCAAGATCGTGCAGAAGAATCTGGAGAAATCGGACAACGACGCCATCATCGGCGAGTTTATCGCGAAACTCGACGCGCATAAGATTGGTGATGCGACATGCTGAACATGGAGCTTGCACGCAAATATGCCCGCGCGATCTTTGAACTGGCGTGCGAGGAAGACAAGCTGAAGGAGTTCGGCGAGGATATTTCGAAGGTACAGCGTCTTTATACCGAATGTCCGGAGCTGAAATCCTACCTCAGCAATCCGAACTTCCAGCCGGAGGATAAGAAATCCCTCCTGAAGGAGGTCTTCGAGGGCGGCGTTCACGAGCACGTTCTGAACTTCCTGCTGCTGCTCGTGGACAAGAGGCGTATGCATGTGTTCGAAGCCATCAGCGCCATCTTTAACGAACTCTCGAACGAGAAACTCGGCATCGCCGTGGCGGACGTCACGACGGCAGGCGAACCGGACGAGGCGCAGATCGAAGAGCTGCGCAAAAAGCTCGAGAGCGTCACGGGCAAACAGGTATCCCTGCGCCGGCACCGCGACCCCTCGCTCATCGGCGGTGTGGTGGTGCGCATCGGCGACCGCCGCATCGACGGCAGCATCAAAGGACGTCTCGAGGCAATGACGGCAGAGTTAATGGCGAACTAGCGGGGTGACAGCGAAATATGAAAATGAATCCGGAAGAGATTACTTCCATAATTAAGGAACGAATCAAGAACTACGACGTCGACCTGAACGTCAACGACGTCGGCACCGTTCTTGAGGTCGGCGACGGTATCGCCCACATCTACGGCCTGGACAAGGCGATGGCGGGCGAGCTGCTCGACTTTGGCAATGAGGTGTACGGACTGGTTCTGAACCTCGAGCAGGAGAGCGTCGGCGCCGTGCTTCTCGGCGGCGAAGCCCTCATCAAGGAAGGCGACACCGTCAAGCGCACGGGGCGCATTATGCAGGTGCCTGTCGGCGAGGCGATGATCGGTCGCGTCGTGGACGCGCTCGGACGCCCCATCGACGGCAAGGGCCCCATCGACACGAAGGAGTTCCGCCCGGTCGAGTCGCCCGCGCCCGGTATCGCGGACCGCAAGAGCGTCCACGAGCCGCTCCAGACGGGTCTCAAGGCGATCGACGCCCTCGTGCCGATCGGCCGCGGACAGCGCGAGCTCATCATCGGCGACCGCGGCACGGGCAAGACGGCGATTGCCGTCGATACGATTCTGAACCAAAAGGGACAGAACTGTATCTGCGTCTACGTCGCCATCGGTCAGAAGGCATCGACCGTCGCGCGCGTTGTCAAGACACTCGAAGACGGCGGCGCTATGGAGTACACGATCGTCGTCGCCGCAACGGCGGCGGACAGCGCGCCGCTCCAGTACCTCGCTCCCTATGCGGGCGTTGCGATGGCGGAGTACTTTATGTATAAAGGCGGTCATGCGCTCTGCGTCTATGACGACCTTTCAAAGCACGCGGCTGCATACCGAGCCATGTCGCTGCTGCTCCGCCGTCCGCCGGGACGCGAAGCATATCCGGGCGACGTGTTCTACTTACACTCCCGCCTCCTCGAGCGCGCGGCGAAACTCTCCGACGCACTCGGCGCAGGCTCCATTACGGCGCTGCCGATCATCGAGACACTCGCGGGCGACCTCTCGGCGTACATCCCGACGAACGTCATCTCGATCACAGACGGTCAGATCATGCTCGATACCGACTCGTTCTACTCGGGCATCCGCCCGGCGATCAGCGTCGGTCTCTCGGTCTCCCGTGTCGGTGGTTCCGCGCAGATCAAGGCGATGAAACAGGTTGCCGGCACGATGCGTCTTGACCTCGCGCAGTACCGCGAGCTCGCGGCATTCGCGCAGTTCGGCTCCGACCTCGACAAGGCGACGAAGGCGCAGCTCGACCGCGGCGCACGCATGGTCGAGACGCTGAAGCAGGCGCAGTACAGCCCGCTCTCCGTTGCCGAGCAGGTGCTCGTCATCTTCACGGCGGTGCGCGGACACCTCATGGACATCCCCGTGGACAAGGTCGTCACGTTCCACACGGACTTCATCAAGTTCATGCGGGCATCGCATCCCAATATCGCCGCGGCGATTACGGAGAAGAAACAGCTGGACGACGCGCTCGAATCCGAGATCACGCAGGCGATCGGGGAGTTCAAGGACACCATCTCCTACAAAGAAGCGTAAGGAGAGAGGTGACACGAAATGGCCAATTTACAAGACATTCGTCGTCGCATTCGAAGCGTCAAGAGCATCCAGCAGATCACGAACGCCATGGACATGGTCGCGACCTCGCGTCTGCGCCGTGCCAAGGAGGCGGCCAATGCGAACCGTCCGTACGCGGAAAAGACCGCGGCGGTCATTCGGAGCGTCGCGGCTGCGGCGGACGACGTATCGCATCCCCTGCTCGAGCGGCATGAGAGCGGCAAGCGTCTCATCCTCGTCATGGCGGCGGACAAAGGTCTCGCGGGCGCCTATTCGAGCAACGCGCTGAAGGCGGCCATGGCGCTGGTCGAGGACAAGGCGAACACGCAGATTGTCACCGTCGGGCGCAAGGCGCGCGATTTCTTCAAAAATCGCTCCTTTGACATCGTGAGCGAGCACATCGGCATCAGCGAAAAGCCGCGCGCACAGCACGCGCAGAAGATCGCGGACGAGCTGATCGCAGCCTTTTCGGAGGGCGGCATCAAGGAAGTCTACATGATCTACACGCGCTTCGTCTCGGCGATCACCTGCGTGCCGGAGGCTGTGAAACTCCTCCCGTTCGAAGCGCCGGAGGACGACGGACAGCCGCGTGCACAGTACATCTATGAGCCGGATGCGGAGACCGTACTGGGGCATCTCCTGCCGCAGTACCTCTTCACGACCATCTATGCGGCGCTCCTCCAGTCGGCAGCCAGCGAACTCTCCTCGCGCATGAACGCGATGAGCAACGCAACGGACAACGCCGGCGAACTCATCGGGAAGCTCGATCTGTACTACAACAAAGTGCGACAGGCGGGCATCACGAACGAGATCAACGAAATCGTCGGCGGCGCCGAGGCACTCAAGTGACGCCCATGTACGCAGCATTTTGCGGCATGGAGGTAAGGAGGTTTTCCATTGGCAAAAGGTAAAGTCGTACAGGTCATCGGACCTGTCGTAGATATTGAATTTCCGGCGGGCGAACTGCCGGAGATACTGAGCGCCATCAAGATCGACGGCAAAGCGGCAGATCGGGAGATTCATCTCACGGTCGAAGTCATGCAGCATCTCGGCGACAGTGTCACGCGCTGCATCGCGATGAGCTCCACCGACGGACTCATGCGCGGCATGGCGGCGGAGGACACCGGTTCCCCGATCAAGGTGCCCGTCGGCGAGGCAACGCTTGGACGCGTCTTTAACGTCCTCGGCGAGACGGTCGACCACAACCCGGCACCCGTCGGGAATACGGAATCGTGGCCGATTCACCGTCCCGCGCCGAAGTTCGACGACCAGGAAACGTCGACCCAGATCCTCGAGACCGGCATCAAGGTCGTCGACCTCATCGCCCCGTATTCGCGCGGCGGTAAGGTCGGACTCTTTGGCGGTGCGGGCGTCGGCAAGACGGTTCTCATCATGGAGCTGATCCACAACATCGCGACCGAGCACGGCGGCTATTCCGTCTTTGCCGGCGTCGGCGAGCGTACCCGCGAGGGCAATGACCTCTGGTCGGAGATGACCGAGTCGGGCGTTATCGACAAGACCGCGCTCGTCTATGGCCAGATGAACGAGCCGCCCGGCGCGCGTATGCGCGTCGCGCTGACGGGGCTCACGATGGCGGAGTACTTCCGCGACGTGCAGGGACAGGACGTGCTGCTCTTCATCGACAACATCTTCCGTTTCATCCAGGCAGGTTCCGAGGTCTCGGCGCTGCTCGGACGTATGCCGTCTGCCGTCGGTTATCAGCCGACGCTGACGACCGACGTCGGCGCGCTGCAGGAGCGCATCACCTCCACGAAGAAGGGCTCCATCACGTCCGTGCAGGCGGTCTACGTTCCCGCGGACGACCTCACCGACCCCGCGCCGGCGGCAACGTTCACGCATCTCGATGCGACGACCGTTCTCTCCCGTCAGATCGCGGAGCTCGGCATCTATCCCGCCGTCGACCCGCTCGACTCCACCTCGCGTATCCTCGACCCGAACGTCATTGGTCAGGAGCACTACGAGGTCGCGCGCGGCGTGCAGGCGGTTCTGCAGAAGTACAAAGAGCTGCAGGACATCATCGCCATCCTCGGCATGGAGGAACTCTCCGACGAGGATAAGCTGACCGTCTCGCGCGCGCGTAAGATTCAGCGCTTCCTCTCGCAGCCGTTCGCAGTTGCCGAGGTCTTTACCGGATCCCCGGGCAAATACGTCGCACTCAAGGACACGATCCGCGGTTTCAGAGAGATCCTCGACGGCAAGTACGACGAGCTCCCCGAGGCGGCGTTCTACATGGTCGGCGGCATTGAGGAGGCCATCGAGAAGGCGAAGAAACTCAAAGAGGAGGAATAATCGATGGCGACCATCCAGCTGGAGATTGTCTCTCCCGACCGCGTGGTCTACGCCGCCGATATCGACATGCTCATCGCCCGCTCCACGGGCGGCGAGATCGGCATCCTGCCGAAGCACATCCCCCTCGTTACGGGACTTCAGCCGCATGCCATGAAAATTCATGTCGACGGCGGTACCGAGCAGCTCTTTGCAGTTGCGGGCGGCTTCATGGAGGTCACCCCGGAGAAGATCACCGTCCTCGCCACGGCTGCCGAAGAGCCGGACGAGATCGACATCAACCGTGCCCAGCGCGCCTATGACCGCGCACAGGCACGTCTCAAACGTCTGCGCGAAGGCGGCGTGGAGGACGGCGGTGCAGCTATTGACGAGCATCGCGCCGCGCTTGCCCTCAAGCGCGCCGTCGCACGCCTGCAGGCAACGCATACAGCTGTAAAGGCGTAAAAGAAGAAAACACCCTCGCTACACAGATGCGGCGGGGGTGTTTTTGTGCTTTGCCGGATTGTTATACAATTAGGATATTTGCCTTATTGTGCAGTGCTTTGTATTATTATACAATAGAAATGATGATAGAGGAAACTGAGAGGTGCATGTATGAATCGTCAGATCTGTTGCGCTGTATTTTGTGCACTCGCGCTGTCCGGAACAGCAAGTCACGTTTATGCCGCACCGGGGGACGGCAGCCGGCAGGAACAGTTGGACGAGGCACGTCGACAGGAGGACGAACGGGAAGCCCGACGCCGGGAACCTTCCATACATCTGACCCCGGGAGACGTACAGGCACAGCCGGCAGGGACAGCACCGAACGGGCAGACCTTTCTCATCAACGAAATCACATTGCGAAATGCCGCCGATCGATGGAACTTCCTCACGCGCATCACAAAACAATACGAAGGCAGAGAGCTGGATCTGAGCGCTGTCAACACGCTGCTGCGCGAACTCAATCAAAAGCTGCTGGCGCGCGGCTATGTCACCACGCGCGTTACACTGCCGGAGCAGAACCTCAGGGGCGGACATCTCGTCCTCGACCTCCGGATCGGATACATGGGCGAGATGAAGTATGCCGAGGGCAGCCCGCACATCCCGTGGAGGAATTCCTTTCCCATACGTAAGGGAGACGTTTTGAACCTGCGCGCCCTCGAGCAGGGCGTCGAGCAGATGCACAAAGTATCGTCGCAGCGCGTCGACATCCGCCTCATTCCCTCCGACCGGGAGGGATACAGCGATGTGGAACTCACCGTGCAGCGCGGGAGAAACGTCTTCGGCATCCTTTCCGTCGACAACTCGGGACTTGACGCCACAGGGAAATTGCAGGCAGGCTTTACACTCAGCATCGACAGCCCCACGGGCGCGAGCGATCTCCTTCGCCTCGGCTTTGACCTGGACGGCGCCCATGACGGCTATCGGAGGGGCACGCGCGGCAAGAATTTCTACTATGCCGTTCCGCTCGGTTACGACACCCTCTCTCTTTCGCATTATCGGAGCGATTACCGGCAGACCGTGCACGTGCGGCCGTATCCGTTCGTCAGCGGCGGTGCATCGCGTACGACCAGGCTGACATGGAACCGGGTTCTATCCCGGACGCAGACCGGAAAAACGGCATTTGAAGTGAGCATCCGAAAGAGAGATTCGGAACAAAGCATCAACGGCGTGCGCATTCCCATCCAGGACAAAAAGATGACCTCCCTGGAGTTCGGCATCTCTCAAAAGCAGAATATCGGCAGCGCACAGCTCTTTGGGCGGCTGTCGCACCGCATGGGCGTCGATTGGTTCGGCGCCCAGAGAGAAAACCCGCATCCCGACGCCCCAAAGTCGAGGTACCGGATGTGGCTGCTCGATCTCGACTACCAAAAACCCATCCCGATGGGAAAACGCCGGGGCACTTTTACATCCTCCTTTCACGGACAGTGGACTGTCGAAGGAAAACGGCTCTACGGCGCAGACATGGTGAGCATCGGCGGACGCTATACCGTGCGGGGATTTGACGGAGAATACACCCTCTCGGGAGAGAGCGGCTGGTACTGGCAGAATGAAATCGCCGCATATTTCCAAGAACTCGACGCGAGCCTTTACATCGGCCTTGACCTCGGCATGATCTACGGATCAAGCATAGAGACGCAGTTCGGCCACAGCCTCATGGGCGCGGTGCTTGGTGTGCGCGGTGCCGTCGCGAAGGACTTCACCTATGACCTCTTCATTGCCGCACCGATCCGGCGCCCTCCGGGATTTCCCGCCGACCGTATGACCACAGGATTCCGCGCCGCGTTGAAATTTTAGACGCCCGGGATTTTTAAGATATTGATATAAGACGTATACACACATCAGGACAAAAGAGAGGACGCCCCCATGATCCGCAAAAAGATACTCGCAAAGCGCATCGCAGCCTATCTAACGCTCGGGATGTTCACATTTCAGCAGATCAGCTTCGCGGCGGCCGTCCCCGACGAGGCAGCCCCCGAAGAGCGGCGTCCCATCGTCACGTCGGCAGATAACGGCATCCCCGTCGTCAACATCGCAGCAACGAACGGCGCGGGCGTCTCCATCAACGAGTACAGCGAACTCAGCATCGATCCCGCAGGGCTCATCCTCAACAACGGCTATACCATTTCCAGAACCGAACTTGCGGGCTGGATTGACCGCAACCCGAACCTCGCCTATGGTCCCGCGCAGATCATCGTGAACCAGGTAACGGGCGCAGGCATCACCAACATGAACGGCTTCCTCGAAATCGCGGGCGGCAGAGCCGACGTCGTCATTGCCAACGAAAACGGCATCCGTGTCAGCGGCGGCGGGTTTATCAATACGGATCGTGCGATCCTCACCACAGGGCGCCCTGAATTCGGCAGCAACGGCTCCCTTGATCGTATCCGCGTCACCGAGGGAGCCGTTTCCTTTGAGGGAAAAGGAATCGACGCCCGCGGCGCAAACAGCCTCGAAGTCCTCACCCGTGCCGAGCAAATCAACGCCGACATCTTCGCCAATCAAACAACGCACATCGGCGGCGCGAACGACATCTCCTATGGCAGTCTTACCGCAGCGCCGATCGAAGGCACGGGCGAAACACCCGCGGTCACCCTCGACGCTGCAGCCGTCGGCGGCATGTACGCAAACAAGATCCGTCTCGTCGGCACGGAGAAAGGACTCGGCGTCAACATGGGCGGCAAACTCGTCGCCTCCGAAGCCGCTGCCATCGACGCCGACGGCACACTGCATGTCACAGGTCTCATAAACAGCGGCGGGCGCACAGCGGTAACCGCCGAGAAGATACAGCTCGAGGCGGGCGGCCGCATCTACGGAAATGACATCTCCATCAAAGCAGACAGCCTCGTTAATCAACGAAACGAAGAACTTGAGCAAAACCTCCAAAAAGAAGTTCGTCTCCTCAAAGAGAAATCCGAAGCCCTCGACGCCGTCGTTCGGCAGGACGTCACGCAGCTGCGCGGCGTAAGAGCGCAGCGCAGGTATCAACTGGATATCAAAGAAGCGACCGCAGCCTATGAGCAGCAGCGAGAACGCACAGAAGCCGCACGCACAGCACTCGCAAACCATGAGGCGAGTGCCGTTGCCGCGCGCAAGAACCTCAGCGTAGAAGCGGGAACGATCAAAAACAGCGCCGACAGCATTCTCTACAGCGGCAGCGACATGACACTCAATGCCAAAGATACCGTCGTGAACAGCGGCGGGCGCATCGAGAGCGGCGGCAATATGCACATCACCGCGCCGACCGTTCGGAACGAGAACAGTGCATTTTCCGTGCAGCGCGTCGTCAGCCCCCTGCGGAGCAACCCCGTGCGCATCCGTATCGACGAGCCCGGCAACCGCGAGGAGGGACAGACCTTTGACGCCGGCGAATTCGACAAAATAGACAACGGATACGGCGCATACCATCAAGGAAATCCGGATAAATTCCAACTGTGCACCTTTATCCATACGAAAACCCAGACCTCAGAGAACATCGTCCGCATGACGAATGCCGGCGTCATCGAGAGCGGCGGCAACCTCACCATCCAAGGAAACCTCAAAAACGACAACAGCCAGGTCGTCGCCGGGAAACATCTCAGCATCACGGGGGCGACAGACAATATCGCAGCGCAGACCGACCGGAGAACCGTCACATTCGGCTATACACGGGCAAGCTATACCGATCGGAGAAACCGTATTCATAAAGGCCATGTACGCAAATACCGCAGCGCCGTCTTCATGACCCCGCAGGCAGAGGACGATCGGCCTTACTCCCTCGGCATCGCGGCGCTTGGGGATAAAGAAGACATCACCCTCGCAACCCGCAGGAACGTGAACGGCTTTCTCGATCCCTTCTCCATCGACAAGACCGCGCAGGAACACCTGCACCTCGGCGACGGTATCATCACGCTCAAGGATCCGGGCGCGCTTTTCAAGCTCCATCCGGAACCCGGGGCGAAGTATCTCATCGAGACCGATCCCGCCTTTACGGATAAGAAGAGATTCCTCTCCTCGGACTACATGCTCGAACAGCTCAAATGGGATCCCGACAAGATGCAGAAACGCCTCGGCGACGGATTCTACGAGCGGCGGCTGATCATTGATCAGATATTGCAGCGTACGGGCAGTATCCTTCCCGACGGATACGAAGACGTGGACGCCGCAATCAAGGCGCTCATGGACGCAGGCATCGCAGCCGCCAAAGATTTGCAGATCGCGCCGGGCATTGTCCTCTCCAAAGAACAGATCGCAAAGCTGAAGAGCGACATCATCTGGCTCGAAGAGCAGGAAGTAGAGATAAACGGCATCCGCGAAAAAGTCCTCGTGCCGCACGTCTACTTCACATCGACCAAGGGACTCACACTCAGCCCCGACGGGAGCATCATCAGCGCAAAGAATATTTCCATCAACAGCACGGAGAACGTTCATAACGCAGGACTCATCCTTGGCAAACAGGATCTTCGCGTGGATGCGAAGACCTTTGCAAACGAGGGAGATATCTACGCGGGGACGGCAGTCGTCAAAACGAGCGGCGACATCCGTCAAAACGGCAGCATCACCGCAGAAAGAAAAGCAGAACTCACCGCGGGTGGAAGCATTTCCTCTGAAAACAACATCGAGCATTTCGCCCATCAAGACGTCGCCGGGCGTATGGCAGGCATCTCCGTCACGGGAGATGACGGCACGCTTACTTTGGACGCCCAAAAGGATATTGACCTCAAGGGGGCGACCCTCTCCGCAGGAGGAAAAAACGGCACCGTCAGGCTAAACGCAGGAGAAAACATCCGCCTCACGACAGATACCCTCTCCGCAGATAAAGACATGACCCAGAGCGGAGATAACTATCTTCGTACCAAGCGGAGCACAGAGCTCGGCACAACGATCAAAGCGGGCAGCGACGTCTCTCTCCATGCAGGAGAAAACATCGAAGCACGCGCCGCCTACATCCGCAGCGACGAGGGCAACGTCAGCCTCAACGCAGACAAAGACATCTCCCTCACCGCAGGGAGGGAAATCTCGGACGACGCCTATGGGATCAAGTATAAATCCCAAGGGCTTCTTTCGAGTACCACAACCACCGTCCGATCGCGGCAGGAGAGCGACCATGCCGTAGGAACAACGATCAGCGGAAAGAACGTCGGCATCTCGGCGGATAACGACATCGACCTTAAAGCCGCGAACATCACCGCGGACGAGAACGTCTCGGTGGAGGCGAAAGGCACCGTCAGCCTGACCCCCGAAGCGCAGAAAGACCTCTCCGAGAACTATAAGAGCGTCAAGAAATCCGGCATCATGGGACAGGGATTCGGCGTCTTCATCGGGAGCAAGAAGACCACCGACACCTACGAAGGAGACGCTCTCACACAGCGGGGAACGATCATTGCGGCAAAAGGAAGCGTCAACATCGCGGCCGATAAAGACGCGCATCTCGCCAACGCCGCACTCTACGCAGGCAAGGAGGCAAGCATCACCGCTGCAGGCGTTAAGCTTGATGGGAAAGATAACGTCGTCAAGGAAAAGTATACCCATGAAGTATCGCAGTCGGGCCTTTCCGTCAGCCTTGGCGGAACGGTCATGGACACCTACAACGACATTGCCCGTCCCGTGCGGCGCATCGGCGCGGTCGAAAACGGCATGCTGAAGGACCTCTACGCATGGCAAATCGGCAGAAAACTCTATGACCTCACGAAGAAACCCGCGGACGGCATAGCAAAATACAAAGAAATCCTCAACGGGAAGAATGCATTCGGACTCAATATAGGACTTGGCAGTTCGAGATACTCAGACAGCACAGAGATCCTCTCGCACGAGAATGTGGGAAGCAAAATAGAGGCCGGCACCGACCTCTCCCTTCGTGCGCGCGAAAACGACATCTCTATGACGGGCGGCACCCTCCAAGGAAAGAATGTCACATTGGAGGCGAAGAACAACATCGACCTGCACGCCGCAGAGAATACCACGCATACCGTGACCAAAGAACGCTCGAGCTCCGCAGGCGTCAGTGCCACCTACACCTTTGGTGCAGGGATCACGAGTGTCGGCATCAACGCAGAACGCGCCGCCAGTGACGGCATCGGAGACCGCACAACCTATACCCCTGCCATCATACAAGCACAAGAAAAACTCTCCATGACCTCGGGCGCAGATACCAACATCATCGGATCGCAGGCATCGGGCAAAAAGGTCAATATGGAGGTCGGCGGCAATCTCAACATCGAGAGCCTGCAGGAAAAAGACGACTACAGAGAGAAAAACTCCTCGTCGGGCTTCAACATCAGCGCATCCATGAGCGGCGGGATCAACACCAACGATCCCGACATTGCCGCCTCCTACAGCAAAGGGAAGATCCACTCCAACTGGAAGAGCATCACCGGGCAGGCAGGCATCTATGCAGGCGCAGACGGCTTCGATATTCATGTAAAGAAGAATACCGACCTCAAGGGCTCCGTTATTGCAAGCGAAGCGGCTTCCGATAAGAACACGCTCTCCACGGAAACCCTCACCTATGGAAACATAGAGAACAGCGCCTCTTACAGCGCGAGCAGCAAAGGGCTTTCGTACCGTAAATTCGCAAGCGGTGCATACGGCGCAGGAGAAGGCTACAACATGAAAGGGCTCACGCCCGTTCTTTCCGTCCCCGCCCAAGGCGATGCGGCAAGCACAACCAAATCTGCTATTGCCCCGGGCAGTATTGACGTGCGTAAAAACCCGAATCAAGACCTCTCAGACCTTAGCAGAAACACAAGCAATGCACTGAACGAGCTTGGGAGAATCTTTGACAAAAAGAAAATAGAAGAGCAGCAGGAACTTGCCGCCGTCTTCGGCGAAGAGGCATACCGACTCGCCCATAACATGAAAGACGACGGGAGCGGCAGAAAGATCCTTGTTCACGCAGCCATCGGCGGCATCATGAGCAGCATCACGGGCGCGGGCTTCACTTCGGGTGCTGTAGGTGCGGGACTGAACGAAGCCGTGATCAAGGAAATCGATAAGATTGCCAAGCATGACCCGGGCGCAGCACAAATCGTGAGTGCCATCATCGGTGCGGCGGCAGCAAAAGCTGTTGGAGGAGCAGCAGGAGCAGGTGCTGCAGTGGCTGCAAGCGGAACGAAGTGGAACTTCTTTAGAGTTGCTCACCATCATAGGAACTCTAACGGATCAGTTATTTCAACGACTGATGAGCCTATGATCCAAGCAGCCGAAAATATATTGATCAAAGAGGACGGAAGCAAAATATCTAGTGATGAGGCTACACAAGTATTATATGATTTAGCCGCTCTTCTGGAAACACTGGAGCCCGAAAAGTCTACTAACACACTCCCCCTCGTAGAAAAATTTTCGAGTATTGTTCGACTAGGAGAATACCTGCACGCTCACGGGTACACACAAGAGAGTGCGGATCGCTTCTTAAATCAATATACAAAAGAAATAAATGCATTTGCTGATAATTTTATTTATAAAAAACTGGGAAGTGACTCAGGTATTGTGTTTTCCAAAACGTTAAGTCGACTCCAGTTTGTAGAAAAAGATTTTCAGCTCCCTAACTATATCTACGATCGTACCAGTGAACAAAGTAAAAAAGATGTGAATATCTATGGCTGGAAGTACCTTGATGATATAAGAGTTGCCGTAAATAAGGATGGTAATATCTATCTGGATGCTGACCAAAAACCTGTCCTTTGGGAAGCTGACATGGTTGCACATCCGGTGCACACAATAGTGCTAAAAAATAAAATTGAGATGGCTATTCTATCTAGAATAAGCTCTCCATTAGAAAACAAAAACTTTCTGACTGACGCTGATCTTGAATTATCGGAGATATCCGATCCTGCGAACTTCACGGGTGCAGGTAGAGTTGCTCATATCGGAGGAAAGCTTGTTCAAGGTCTTTCCAAGGAAGCAGGAGAAACTTTAATTAAAAGCTCGCTTAATAAAAGCACATTTTATCTTATTCGGCAAAAGGCTGAAGTCGCATTGCGAGATTTTAAATCTAAAACATGGGATCTAGGCAACCAAGCTATATTACTTAATAAAGAAGGAATGATGCATATTTTAACGCGACATCACCCATCTTATTGGCTAGGAACATTAAAGAAGCATCAAACATTTTTTAGCACAAAATCCTCTATAAACGATATTATATATACAATTCAGAAGGTTGTTTATCAAAACAAAGAAAATATTATAAATGGAAATTTATTAAAGGACGGGAAGCCCTTAGACAAAGCAAAAGAAACACGGTTTCTTACAGGACAAATTGAGGCTGTTATAGATGGCGTTAAATATGTAGTAGGACTCGAAGAAGGCCATATCAATCAATTTTTTATAAAAGAGAGGTAAAGTATGTTCACATGCAAATCATTCTTATTGGATCTTCGCTATACCATTTTAGACCTTGATCATATAGATCCTACAATCTTCACAGAAGTAACGGATATCGAAGGGATTAGAAAAATTGCTCAGTATGTTGACAAAGAATACCTGGAAGGTGCGATTTTACTAAGTTACTATGATGATCCAATATTGTCGTTTAGTGATTGGGATCCTATGGTATCTCTTTGGATATATTTTGCTATGGCCGTAGAAGAAATTTTAAATACCGGAGAAGCTCACTTCTGTATGCCAGACCACCCAGGGGATCTATCTTTTAAAGAACACCTGAACGGTTTTATAAAGCTTCATACCGATTGGAACGATAAACGATATTGGCTGCCGGAAAAAGAGTTCTTAGGCGTTCTGTTACAGGGCGCAATTATTTTTTTCAAAACAACTGATGAGGGGTTGTGTCTCAACAGAAAATATATTAAATATATAAATTACTGCGAAGAATTACTTGAAAAAGTGCAAGAGCGCTTTCAGTGGGGCTATCATAGCTATCTTAGTCTCCCTAACGAATAAAATTCAAGAACGAGATTTCGGGAGGAATAGATCGTGGAACGAATTTCGGATAACGAAATGAGAGAAATTTTGAGCAGCATCAACTTTGTGGAGCGCTACCAGGCACTCTGCATACCATATGCTATTGGTGCAAAGAACAGCTTTGAGAACTATGACAACAAACGCGTACTAGAGATTCTTTTGGAGGTGGGATATCAAAATGTAAAGTTTTGGAAGAGTGAAAATTTCTTTCGCTCAACAAACAAGCACGGGATTTATGAGTTTTGGTATCACATAGATACAAAATACGGTATGATTGATCTGATGTGGTATGCTAGGAGAGACAAGAAGTATTATGCCGGTGGTCGGCTTACCAATTTAGAGAACTTTCTGTTCAACCCGGAAAAAAGGCACACGAGACCCGTCTTTCGTAATTATGAAGAACTCAAAGATTTTCTTATCATCGGGCATCAGCTGCAAGAGGACATAACGGCGGCGTTCTTGAAGGCACAAGGAATATCCGATTGATACCGCTTCAGTCCTAAAAACTATTTTCCTGTCCCGGTACGGCAGCGTGCCGGGCAGTATTGACGTGCGTAAAAACCAGAATCAAGACCTCTCAGACCTTAGCAGAAACACAAGCAATGCACTGAACGAGCTCGGGAGAATCTTTGACAAGAAGAAAATAGAAGAGCAGCAGGAGCTAGCCGCCGTCTTTGGTGAAGAGGCATACCGACTCGCCCATAACCTCAAGGACGACGGGAGCGGCAGAAAGATCCTTGTCCACGCAGCCATCGGCGGCATCATGAGCAGTGTCACGGGCGCGGGCTTCACTTCAGGTGCCGTAGGTGCGGGGCTGAACGAAGCCGTGATTAAGGAAATCGACAAGATTGCCAAGCATGACCCGGGCGCAGCACAAATCGTCAGCGCCATCGTTGGTGCGGCAGCAGCTAAGGCAGTCGGCGGAACGGCGGGCGCGGGTGCGAGTGCGGCCGCGAGTGGGACGAAGTGGAACCTTCTGAGGGAGGAAGATTACAACGAAAAAGAACGCCGCTTAGCAGAAGCCACTACCGAAGATGAACGGCGAGCGATAGAGGCAGAGTATCTAGAAAAAGACAAAGAACAGGAAGAAAAAGAGAAAGAAGAAGCAAAAACTCAAACCGCAAGGGAATTAAATAACAAGTACTATCAGGATCATGTAGCCTTTAACGGTTTCCTTTTTACCGCATGGACGAAATAGAAGTTTTAGCAAAATCTCCTTTTTCTCAAGACGTGGCTGATTTTACATCCGGAGCCCTCGAAAGATTTGATACGAACATGTCGTTCGGCATCATGAGAGAAATATTCCGAGGAATAAGGGGACGTTACCCATATGTGTCCGCCTCGAAATCGTATCTTGCAGGCAGATTATTTGGCGATACAGCCTCCATATACGCAGGGACGCATGAAATTATTCTTGGTCTTATGAGCATTGGAGGCGGTGGTGGACTAGCAATAACGGGAAGCGGTGCTGTCGCAACACCGGGACTTGTTGCTGAGGGAGCCACTCTAGTTGTGCATGGTGGCACGAGTGCCTATCGAGGCGTGGAGAATGCACAAAAAGACCTTTATGCATTCTTTTCTAGTAGAAAGGGAGTCGAGACACCAACGCCGGAGCGGGGGATAGGAGGGAAAGGCTGGCGAGGAGATAAACTATGGAAAGAGAATGTTAAATCAGTCGAACAAGGAGGAGACATAGAAAGAATCAACGGTACTATTGTGACTCAAGATGAAGCCGAAACCTTAATCAAAGAAGCCGGAGGAACGCCATTAAGAGCGGAACCAGCGCATAAAGAAGGCTTTAATAGTCGGCATAGATATCCGCATATTAATTACACCACGGCAACTGGGAAAAAAGGGACGATAAGAATACAGGAGGTAGTCAGACCATATGGAACTGGAAAATTTCAAGAAAGAAATACAAATATTGGAGGATCGTAAAGCAGAAGCATATCGGAAGCTCTATATAAATAAATATATTGATACGTATGCTGAAGATTATAAAGAATACATTGAAGATCTATACCCTTTCTCTGATGGTTTACGTTATATGGGATATTTATGGGATTTTTTGAAGTCGCCAACATTTATTCATGAAGAACAGATTGAAGAGTATAGAAAAATATTAAAAAAATATTAATCTTTTGGGACAATCATTCTAAGGATTTGATTTATATCAAAGACTATTGGAAATTTGGGAAGAAAACTATGGTGCGTGTAGATTACAATTTGTTTTTGGATCATGCGCATTTTTTCCCGGAAGATGTATATCTTACAGACGAAACATTGCAGTGGACGATCGTATTTACGCATGAAGATGACATAAATAATCGTCGCCTTATCATGCAGGTTGGCTTGTAAAATTCATCCTGTGATCATCGATTGGCACAGATATCAATATAGAGAACAGCGCTTCCTACAGCAAAGGGAAAATCCACTCCGATTTCGGGAGGAATAGATCGTGGAACGAATTTCGGATAACGAAATGAGAGAAATTTTGAGCAGCATCAACTTTGTGGAGCGCTACCAGGCACTCTGCATACCATATGCTATTGGTGCAAAGAACAGCTTTGAGAACTATGACAACCAACGCGTACTAGAGATTCTTTCGGAGGTGGGATATCAAAATGTAAAGCTTTGGAAGAGTGAAAATTTCTTTCGCTCGACCAATAAGCGCGGCATTTATGAGTTTTGGTATCACATAGATACAAAATACGGTATGATTGATCTGATGTGGTATGCTAGGAGAGACAAGAAGTATTATGCTGGTGATCGACTTATCAATTTAGAGCGTTTTCTGTTCAAACCGGAAAAAACATACTCGATGCCTGTCTTTCGTAATTACAAAGAACTCAAAGATTTTCTTACGGTTGGATATCAGCTGCAAGAGGATATAACGGCGGCGTTCTTGAAGGCGCAAGGAATATCCGATTGATACCGCTTCAGTCCTAAAAACTATTTTCCTGTCCCGGCACGGCAGCGTGCCGGGCAGTATTGACGTGCGTGAACACCGGGATCAAGACCTTTCAGCCCTTAGCAGAGACACAAGCAATGCACTGAACGAGCTCGGGAGAATCTTTGACAAAAAGAAAATAGGGTTGTCAAGTAAAGTGTGTAAATTCCTTATATAAAAGCGCACGGCAGATCCTCTGCATATCAAAAAGGTAAATTTCTCTGCGTCGTCGAATTTAATAAGCATATCCAATTTTTGTACGCAGAAAGGATTGTCCTATGAAAATAACGAAAAAAAGATTCGGCATTGCGCTGATTGCGTCGTTAATCACCATACCTTCGACGTTTGCTGTGCATCCGGCTGAGGCGGGGATTGGGGGCGGTATCGGCATTACGTTCCCGGCGGGACATCACGGAGGGGCGCGGCTGCAGCGCACCTCTTATGCGGGCGTACGCGTGCATGATGTTGCCGAGGAGCTGACCGTTGAGGAAAAAGGCGGGCGGCTGCTGCTGAAACTCAAGGTGCACAACGAGGGGGAGAGCCTCTATATGGTCGAGCATCCGACGGGGCAGGATTATGATTTTGCGCTGCTTGATGCAAAGGGGAAGGAGATTTGGCGCTGGTCAAATACGATGGCGTTTACGCAGGCATTCCAGACGTTTGCCATTGAGCCGGGGGCGTCGCAGGAGTTTACGGTGGAAATCGACCGCAAGACGTATCGGGAGCTTCGAGACAAGGCAGTGCTCGCTGTCGCAGGTCTGACGGATACGGGCATCTATGTGTCGGCAGAGGTACCGGACACGGTGAGCGGCGGCACGCGCGGCGCGTCGATCACGGGAGGCATCATCTTCGGCAGCGGAGCTTGGTCACGATGGTAAAGGTTCGGAGCGACAGGCTGCCTGCGAATACATGACGATGCTCCGTCGACCGGATATATATCGCGTGTGCATAAAAATGCCCCCGGATGCGCTCCTGTGCATGGAAACGGCGCGATGGGTGGACGGGAGCGGCGCTCTGCGGTATAATAAACGGTAATTTTGCTGAAACACGGAGAAGGAAACGGCGGTGCAGAGAGTTTTGAAGCGGATCATTGTCAATGCGGACGATTTTGGGCGGCATGTGCTCATCAACCGCGCGGTGGAGCGCGGCGTACAGGACGGCGTGCTGCGCTCGGCGACGCTGATGCCGGGCGGCGCGGCGTTTGACGATGCGGTTTTGCTTGCACAGCGGACGCCGGCACTTGGTGTCGGCATCCATCTGACGCTCGTCAACGGTACTCCCGTCCTGCCGCCCCGAGAGATTCCCTCGCTCGTGACGGAGGCGGGCGTCTTCTATGACGATCACAATGTCTTTGCCGTTCATCTCCTGCGCGGGCAGGTCAATCTTGATGAGGTGCGCGCCGAGCTCGCGGCGCAGCTGCGTCGTGTGGAGACGGCGGGCATCCGACCGACGCACGCGGACAGTCATCAGCACATGCACGTCCTGCCGGGCGTCATCGACATCGTGCTCGACCTCTGCACCGCCGCCGCGATACCTGCGATGCGTGCGCCGCGTGCACCGCTCTTTGCGGGGGCGTTCGGCGGCGTCGGGCAGATCGTCGGGCGTGCGGGGCTGTCGGTGCTTGCCCGTCGTGCAGCGGTCATGGCGCGTCGGCGCGGAATACGGACGCCCGATCGCTTCGCCGGCATCGTCGCGGGCGAGGCTGTGGATACGCGCGTTCTCACAGAGATTGTACGCGCATCTGTGGACGGCGTGACCGAGGTCATGATGCATCCCGGCACGGACAATGCCGTTCTCATCCCCGCGTGCCTCTGGGATCACAACTTCGAGGCGGAGCTGCGCGCCGTCTGCGCACCGGAGGTGCACGACGCATTCCGTGCGGCGGGGGCGGAGCCGGTGAATTTTCGTGTGTTTATGGGCGGGGAGAGCGCATGGAGCACGGCGTGCAGCCGCTGTGACAACAAGGATATTTCTTCTCGATCAAAGGAGATGGCTTCCTCTTGGATAGTTCTGCTTCGGATCTGATCTGTTTCGTATTGCTCGTTGTGTGTCTGTCGGCGAACGCGTATTTTTCGCAGATCGAGACGGCGCTGACGGGCTCGCACCGCGGGCGTCTCGAAAAGCTTTCGCTCGACGGCAATCCCGATGCGGCGGCGGCGCTCGCGCTGCTCGAGCATCCGGAAAAGCCCATCGCGATGGCGCAGGCGGGCGTGACCTGCATGAGTCTCCTCATCGGGCTTGGTATGGGACTGCTCGTTGCGCCCGCGTTCGGGCGATTCCTCGCACATCTCCTGCCGGGGATGGAGGTCTTTGCCGCAGCGCTCGTGCTGAGCATCGTCGTCATGACCGCGCTGACGCTGCTCTTTGGCGATTTTTTGCCCAAGGAGATCGCGCTGCGCCGCCCGGAGGACATTCTCCTGCGCAGTCACCGCAGCATCCGCCTTTTGACGCGGCTCACGTCGCTGCCGAGCGCGGCGCTCGTGTCGGTTTCGCGCGGGCTCCTGCTGCTCTTTGGCATCAGTCCGCAGGATCGCGCCGCTGCGACGGAGGATGCGGTGAAGGATCTCATGGAGCAGGGGACGGAGGACGGCACGTTCGAGAAGGCGGAGCAGGACATGGTGGATCGTATTTTCCACATGAGCGATCAGACTGCGTCCGCACTCATGACGCCGCGCACACGTATCGCGTGGATCGATTTGGCGGAGCCGCGGCGTGAGCAGCTGCGCATTATCCGCAGGACGCCGCACGACGTGTTTCCGGTTGCGTATGAGAACCTGGACGATTTTCGCGGCGTGATCTATGCAAAGGAGCTTCTTGACGCGATGCTCGACGGCAAGAGTATCGACCCTGCCGACTACATCAAAAAGCCGCTCTTTGTGCCGCGCACGATGGAGGGACTGCGCGTCCTCGAGAAGTTCCGCAGCGGCGACATCCACGAGGCGGTCGTGCTCGACGAGTACGGCGGCGTGGTCGGCTTCATCACGATGGACGACATCATGGAGGAGATCATCGGCAGCGAGGACGGCGATGCGCCCACGGGCGCTCGCATGAGTGCGGAGGAGCGGGCGAGCTGGGTCTTTGACGGGCTGTATCCGATCGACGAGTTCAAGGAGGAGTTCGGCATCGAAGAGCTTCCCGACGAGGATCACGACCATTTTCAGACGCTCGGCGGATTCGTCACCGCGCAGATCGGGCGCATTCCTGCCGTCGGTGAGACATGTGATTGGAACGGATTTACATTCGAGGTGCGGCGGATGGATCGTGCGCGCGTCGCCGAGATCCGCATGACGCGCGTGGAGTGCGCGGGCGATGCGGACGATCCGGAGTGAAGCACGGATAAGCGAGGAGGAAATATTTTGAACGAACGCATTTATAATTTTAACCCCGGTCCCGCCGTTCTGCCCGAAGAGGTACTGCGCGAGGTGCAGGAGGAACTGCCGGATTTTCGCGGGACGGGCATGTCCATCCTTGAGATCAGTCACCGTGCGCCTGCGTACGAAGAGGTACACGCGCGGGCAAAGGCGGACATTCTCGAGTTGATGGGGCTTGGCGCGGATTATGACATTGTATTTACCGCGGGCGGAGCGAGCCAGACCTTTGCGCTCATCCCGCTGAATTTTGCCTCGGTGGCGCATCCCGGCAGCTACGCACTCTCCGGATCGTTTGCGGAGAAGGCGTATGAGGAGGCGGTGCGGCTCGATGTCGGCACGGTCGCCGCCTCGACGAAGGAGGAGGATTATGCGCGCGTGCCCGCGCAGGAGGAGCTGAATATCGCGCCGAATGCTGCCTATCTCCACATCTGTCTCAACAACACGATCTACGGCACGGAGTATCACTATACGCCCGAGACGAACGGCATCCCGCTCTTTGCCGACATGTCCTCGGACATCCTCTCTCGCCCGTGGGATTTTGCGCGCTATGACTTCATCTATGCGGGCGTGCAGAAAAATCTCGGGCCTGCGGGCGTCGTGCTGAACGTCGCGAAAAAGTCGCTGCTTGAGAGCAGTCCCGCCGAGCTGCCGACGATGCTGCGCTACAGCACGTTCCAAAAGAACGACTCGCTCTACAACACGCCGCCCGTTTTCGCCATCTACATGGTCGGCAAGGTCGCCGCGTGGATCAAGGCGCAGGGCGGACTTGCCGAGATGGGGCGGCGCAATGCGGAAAAAGCCGCGCTCCTCTATGGCGTTATCGACGGCTCGGACGGGTTCTATCGCGGGCACGCGGAAAAGGGCAGCCGCTCGCGCATGAACGTCACGTTCCGGCTCGGCAGTCCCACGCTCGAGGAGCAATTCGTCGCCGAAGCCAAGGAGCGTGGGCTCTCCGGCATCAAGGGACACCGCAGCGTCGGCGGAATGCGCGCCTCCATCTACAACGCCATGCCGCTTGCAGGCGTCGAAAAACTTGCCGCATTTATGGAGGAGTTCCGAAAGAAGAATCGGTAAAGAGACATTAAAATAGCTGCCCCCGCAATCGCCGGTGAATGCGCATCGGGCAGCTTTTTTGTTTTCGGTTTGGGAAAATGCGGGGCGCGTCTGTTTAGCGAGCAGAATATCGATGAATTTGTTGATATATTCGCTGCTTTTTGATATAATATCCCTAGGAAAGAAGGGATCGCATGGCAAAAGCAGCACCGCTCAATAAGACCGTGCCCATCACCGCGTTCAACCGCGGGAAGGCGGGACAAATCTTTTCCGAAGTCAAGCGGTCGGGTATGGCGGTCGTGATCAAGAACAATGCGCCGGAATGCGTGCTGCTTTCTCCGCAGCAATATGAAGAGATGCGCGAGGAACTGCACGAGATGCAGCTCGCCCGGCTCGCAGCGGAGCGACTGCGCGACTTCGATGCAAAGAAGTGTATCCCGTTCGAAGAGGTCTGCAAAAATATGGGGATGTCGCCTGCGGCATGTGAGGACGGCGACGAGGTTGTGTTCGAATGAAATGGGCGGTGGATTTTCTGCCGGAAGCCGCCGACGATCTCACGCGTCTTGACGGCAGTCAACGGCAGATCGCCGTCAAGGCAATTGAAAAGGTACGACAAAATCCGCTGCCGAACACGGAGGGCGGCTACGGGAAGCCACTCGGGAATGTCGCCGGCACCGCGCTTGCGGGACTGCTTAAAATCAAGCTCAGAGGGCAAGGTCTTCGCATTGTTTATCGCCTGCTGCGCACGGAGAAGCGGATGGTGATCATCGTGATCGGCATACGGGCGGACGATCTTGTTTATCAGACGGCACAGGGCCGCATCTCGAAATGATCCATAAAAAATCCCCAACCGTACGCGGCGGTTGGGATTTTTGCTTGCATTGTTTCGTCAAATATGATCCTTAGGCAGACACGTCGACGACATTGCCGAGGTTCGGATCGACGCTTGCCGTGGTCTCCTCAAGGAGTTCGAGCGCGTCGTCGCTCGCGTTCATCGCCATCTTGGCGACGGCAATGCCGAGACTCTGCATGTCCTGCTGTTGATGCATATTGACCGACATCTGTGCAATATCCATTGTGAGATCCATTCCCTATTTCTCCTTATACATAGATGCTGAACAGGTTCAGCATGTTCGAGTAGCGCGACATCGTACTGAGCGAGCCGCCTGTGAGCAGTCCTTCCGCATAGCTGAGCTGCTTGCCGATGGATTCCTGCATGGTCGGCAGCACGCGGCTGCGCGAACTCTGTGCGAGCTGTGCATGACGATCTGCGCGTCCGGCGAGACCGTCCTTTCCGAGGATCGCCTCTGACTGTGCCGGCGAACTCGTAAGTGCGCGCGCGAGCTGATTTTCATTCACCGTCATTTGCCCCGTCTTTGCGTTGACGGTAATGCCCATCTTGGCATAGGAATCCGCCTTGTACGTCGTATCCGAGAAATCGGCAGCGAGGCGCTGTACGCCGGGACCTGCCGATTTATTCTCCGCGAGAAACGCGTTCGTCTCGTTGTACTGCGCGACGAGGTCTTTGACATTCCCAATCGCTGTTTTCAGGCGGTCGCTGTAGGTCTTGGAGCCGTCTGCGTTCGCCCTGATATCGGAGCTGTCAAGTTCGTAGCTCATTGTCTTGACCGTGCCCGCAGATTTGCGCAGATCCTTCATGTTCGAATCGTATTCCTTGTAGAACTTCGAACTGCTCTCGGCATAGGATTTGCGGAGCTGTGCCGCTTGATTTGCGATCGAAAAAATCGAGTTCAGTTCCTGTGCGCTCGAATCCTGCGCGCGGTACTGCGCGGAAAACAGACTCGACGATCCGCGCTTCGTATTCCCTCCGAAGAGCGCGGCGGTCGCGTCCATGCGTGAGCTATTGCTGTAAAGCGACGAATAGATGGAGCGTGCCGCTCCGGTCATCTGTGAAATGCTCGCCATAAATATCCCCCCTCCGTGGTCTATGGCATGGGAACAATTTCTTGTACTTATTATATCGCATTTTTAGGAAATGTCATCACTTTGGAAGAAAAAATTTATTGTTCATAGCGGCTTTGTGGTACAATAGTAATATAATGAACGGGAGGAGGTGCGTCTTGAGCGCAGTTGCATTCATGACGCTCGGCTGCAAGGTCAATCAATTTGAAACGGAAACCATGGAGGGGCTGTTCCGCGCGCGCGGCTACGATGTCGTGCCGTTCGAGGAATCCGCAGATGTCTATGTCGTCAATACCTGCTCGGTGACGCATCTGAGCGACCGCAAGTCGCGCCAGATCATCCGCCGCGCGGCACGGACGAATCCGCGCGCCTGTATCGCGGTCTGCGGCTGCTATGCGCAGGTCGCGCCAGAGGAGATTCGCGCACTCGAGGGCGTGCGCGTCGTCATCGGGACGAAGGAACGCGCACAGATCGTCGACTATGTGGAGGAGGCAATGCGCGCGGAGAGCGGCATCTCGGGGCAGATCACGGACATCATGCAGGCGCGGACGTTCGAGGATATCCCGCTCGCGCACATGCCGCAGCGCACGCGTGCATTTCTCAAGATCGAGGACGGCTGTCAAAATTTCTGCACGTTCTGCATCATCCCCTATGCGCGCGGTCCTGTCAAATCGCGTGAGCTCGCCGCCGTGCGGCGTGAAACGGAGCGGATCGCAGCGGCAGGATTCCATGAGATCGTCCTCACGGGCATTCACCTCGGCGCGTACGGCATCGACCTCCCCGGGCGCCCGACGCTTGCCGATGCCTGCCGTACCGCACTCTCTTTGCCGGAGCTGAGGCGCCTGAGGCTCGGTTCACTCGAGTCGGTCGAGCTGTCGAACGATCTGCTCGAGCTCATCCGCACCGAGCCGCGCTTTGCAGCGCACCTGCATCTGCCGCTCCAGGCGGGGAGCGACGGCGTTCTTACCGCGATGAACCGCCACTATGATACGGCGGCGTTCGCACGTCTCATCGAGGATGTACGCCGCGCCGTGCCGGGCGTTGCGGTCTCGACGGACATCATCGTGGGATTCCCGGGCGAGACGGAGGCACAGTTCGAGGAGAGTCTTGATTTCGTGCGTCGGATGGGCTTTGCGCGGATGCATGTGTTCCCGTACTCCGCGCGGAAGGGAACGCCCGCCGCACGGCGTCCCGATCAGGTGCCCGCGCCCATACGCAAGGAACGTGCGGCGCGGATGCAGGCGCTCGCTGAGGAACTCGCTGTAGGCTATCACCGGGCAGCGCTCGGCACGGTCACGGATGTCCTATTTGAAACGACGGCGCACGGCGTTACGGACGGGCTCACGGACACCTATATCCGCGTCTACACCGATGCTCCCGTCACGCGCGGCGACCTTGTTTCCGTGCGGCTGACGCGCCTTTTTCGTGACGGTGTGTGGGGAGAACCGGAGTAACGGGGCACGCTGTTGGGCAATACGGCGTGATTCCTCCTCCGGAAAGTCTGTCGGCAGCATAAGGAGGTGATGGAGATGCGTATCAATGAGGCAGGAGAGATGAGAGACCTGAACATACGCATCGGCGAAGAGTTAAAAAAACACCCGGAGAAGCGCATTTTCTGGTTTATATACGAAGGGCGAAAAATCTGGGTCAAACAGACAGAGTCCGTGCGCAACGAGCGTTGGCTGCGGTTCGCGCGCTGCGCATGCCTCGTGCTGGGACTTGGAATTTTGCAGCCGGGGGTAAATCCAAACGGGAAAAAGGCGCTGCATTTTGAGACGGGACGTCTGGATCGGCTGGCGCGGCGCGGTGTCGGGGTGCCGGAAGTATATGCCTCCGGGGACGGCTGGCTGGCGCTTGCCGACTGCGGCGCACGGGTATCGGAACTCGTGGGGAGAGCGGATGTGCCGTTCTCACAGAAGGAAGAGATGCTGTCTTCCGGCGCGGAAGATTTGGCGCGTCTGCATGCTTTGGGACTGCATCATGGGCGGCCTGCGCTCAAGGATATGATGTGGGACGGTACGCGCGTGATGCTGATCGATTTTGAGGACGGCATCCTTATAGGGCTTCCGCGTGAAAAACGTATCCTGCGCGACGTGCTGCTCTTTGTGCAGAGCATCTTCAAGGAAGCCGGTGCGGATGCCGACCGCCTTGCGGAAACGGTGTTCCGCGTTTATGCCGGCAGGCAGCCGCACTATGCGGCACGTGCATGTACGTATTTCGGCAGGCTTGATGCGCTCTATCTGTTTTTGAAAATATTCCTGCGCCATACGGGAAGCGACTTGGAGAGCGTTTATCGGACGCTGGCATTTTTTCGCAGCGGAGGAGACGGGCGATAGAACCTCCCCTGTCTCGTCACCAATCCGTCCGCATGGGAACGAAGCCGCGGTGTAGGATGTGTGGAACGCTTGATTCCGGTACCTGCAAGAGGATACGGCGGTGTCTGTATGAAAAATTTTCCCTTGACACGTTCTTCTAAAGATGCTAATATAATCACCGTCGCAAGACAACGTGACTCAGTAGCTCAGCTGGATTAGAGTATTTGACTACGAATCAAAGGGTCGGGGGTTCGAATCCCTCCTGGGTCACCATTTTGATGAACGTATGGACGTCGACTTTGGTCGGCGTTTTTTTGTTGCCTTGGATTTGGCTGTTTCAATCGACTAATTGAGAATGAAAATATGAATGGGATTCATTTTTTGCTTTTCAAACGAAGTTTTTTCCTATATAATACGCATGTAAGGATTTGAAGAAAGGGTGGACTTTTGTTGGAGACGATGATGGGACGGCGCGAGCGCAAGAAGATGCAGTCGCGCAGGATGATTCTCGAGGCGGCGGTCAGCGAGTTCTCGAAGAACGGCTACAAGGATACGTCGGTTGCGGACATCATGAGGACAGCGGATCTCGGGATCGGGACGTTTTACAATTATTTTACGTCGAAGGAAGATCTCCTGTTCTCGCTTCTTAGCCGGCTCGGCGATGCCATCCGTATGGCGCTCACCGAGGCGCGGGCGGCGGATCGCACTGCGCTCGAGCTCCTTGAGGTCGGTGCGCGTGTGACGGCAAAGTTCCTCGATGAAAATCGCTTTGTGATGCCGTTGTTCCTCGCGGCATCCAGACATGCGGGACCCCAGGATACGGAGACGGGGGGGCATGGAGGTGCGGAGACCGTGGACGCGCCGCATCCGCACCACGGGGGGCATCCCGGCGGCGGACGTATGACACCGCAGATCAAGCAAATTTTTACGGAGATCATCGCACAGGGGCAGACGGCGGGCGAGATTCGCCGCGACGTGCCCGTGGATCTCATCGCGGAGATGTTCCACTCGCTCTATCAGGCGGCGGCGTTTAGCCGGCTCGATCTCTCGTTTCAAGAAAATATCGCGCTCAAGACAAAGCTCTTGCTCGACGGCATCCGGGCGAGCAATGAGGCATAACCTAGTTCTGTGTATTGTATTTTAGGATAGGGGCTCCACATGATCAGCGTAACGAAACTACTTTTTATGGACGAGCACTACGGCGACGCGCTGCGTTACGGGCATAACGCGCACCGCATGAGAAACGGCGCGGCGGAGGGCATGGGACCCGTCGTCGTCTGGAACTCGACGCGCACCTGCAATCTGCGCTGCCGCCACTGCTATATGGAATCGGACGGGCAGAAATACGCGGGAGAGCTCACGACGGAGGAGGCAAAACGCTTCATCGACGGGCTTGCCGATTTTCGCGTGCCCGTATTGCTCTTTTCGGGCGGCGAGCCGCTGATCCGTCCGGATTTTTTCGAGCTGGCGGCGTATGCGCGCGACCGCGGGGTGCGTCCGACGCTCTCGACGAACGGGACGCTCATCACACGCGAGGTCGCGCAGCGCATCAAGGATCTCGGCGTCGGCTACGTCGGTATCTCGCTCGACGGGCTCGCGGATGTGAACGATATGTTCCGCGGCGTCGAGGGCGCGTACCGGCGCGCGATGGAGGGCATCGAGAACTGCGTCTCGGTCGGGCAGCGCGTGGGGCTGCGCTTTACCATCAACCACCACAACATCATGGAGCTCGATAAAATCTTTGACTTCATCGAGGAAAAGGGCATCAACCGCGTCTGCTTCTATCATCTCGTTTACTCCGGGCGCGGCGGTCAGATGATGGATGAGGACGTGACGGCGGAGCAGTCGCGCCGCGCGATGGACACGATCATCGCGCGGACAAAGGATTTTGAAGAGCGCGGACTCAAAAAGGAGATTCTGACCGTCGACAACCACTGCGATGGGGTCTATATGTATATCAAGGCGCTCGCGGAGGGCAACGACGCCGGCGCCGAGCAGATCCGCAGGCTCATCGGGGCGAACGGCGGCAACCGCTCGGGCATCGCGTTCGGTGAGGTCGATCCGCTCGGCTATGTGCATCCTGATCAGTTCACGCAGCATCATACCTTCGGAAACGTGCGAGAGCGCCCGTTCGGCGAGATCTGGCAGGACATGACGCACCCGATTCTCGCAGGGCTAAAGGATCGTAAGCCGCTGCTGAAGGGGCGCTGCTCGAAATGCCAATATCTCAGTTGGTGCAACGGGAATTTCCGCACGCGCGCCGAGGCGCGGACGGGGGATTTTTGGGAGTCCGATCCGTCCTGCTATCTGACGGATGAGGAGATCGGGCTTCGGGAGGCGGCACTGTGAGCGCGCCGGAGGCGTGTGCGGCATCCGCAGTGTGCAAAGAGGTGTTCTGCCCACACGGGGGGAGCGCACATCCGGGCATGCCTGCGGTGCATCATCCTCATGGGTCGGGTCATCCGCACGCTCCGGGGCATCCGTGCGGGCATCCCGGGGGACACCCGCACGGAGCGGGACATCCCGGCGGTCGACCGGGCGGACATCCGCAGGGTGTTGCGGGCGGCGGCGTGAAGATTATCTCGTGGAACACGACGAACGCGTGCAATATGTACTGCGCACATTGCTACCGCGACGCGGGCTGCCGTGCGGAGGAGGAACTTTCCACCGAGGAGGCAAAGAAGCTTCTGCGCGAGATCGCAAAGGCGGGCTTTCGCATCATGATCTTTTCGGGCGGCGAGCCGCTGACGCGCCCCGACATCATCGAGCTGGTCGCTTACGCGCGCGGACTGGGGCTGATCCCTGTCTTTGGCACGAACGGCACGCTGATCGACCGCACGATGGCACAGGCACTCAAGGACGCGGGCGCGTGCGGCATGGGTATCTCGCTCGACTCGCTCGACCCGCAGAAGCACGACACGTTCCGCTCGTATCCGGGCGGCTGGACGGGTGCGGTGCGCGGCATGGAGAACTGCCGCGCGGTCGGACTGCCGTTTCAGATCCACACAACGGTCATGGACTGGAACCAGCACGAACTCGAGGCGATGACGGATTTTGCCGTCGAGATCGGTGCGAAGGCGCATCATTTCTTCTTCCTCGTGCCGACAGGACGCGCCGAGACCATTGAGGAGGAGTCGCTGCGCGCCGAGGCGTACGAGGACGTCCTCACGCGCATCATGAAAAAACAGGAAACTGTGGACATCGAGTTGAAACCGACCTGCGCGCCGCAGTTCCTGCGCATCGCGGATCAGATCGGCACGCCGACGCGCTTCACGCGCGGGTGTCTGGCGGGACTGACGTACTGCATCATCAGTCCGCGCGGCAAGGTGCAGCCCTGTGCCTATCTCAACCGTGAACTCGGCGACGTGCGCGAGACCCCGTTCGATGAGATCTGGGCAAAGAACGAAGTGTTCCAAAAGCTCCGCACACTCGACTACGGCGGCGGATGCGGCTCCTGCAGCTATAAGAAGTCATGCGGCGGCTGCCGCGCCCGCGCCGCGTATTATCACGGCGGGGATTATATGGCGGAGGAGCCGTGGTGTCTGTACCATGGTCGCCGCGGAGAGGCGTGACGTCCGATCTTGGCGTCTAGCGTCGTTATTTGTCGAATACTGCGCTCGACGTAGCTTTTAACTACGCCTTCGCTTGTATTCTCCTCATGCCTAGCTATACATCCAAGCTTGCACGTCACTTAGCGTTGCTTATAGAGGGGGAGGCGTGACGCGGGATTTTGGCGCATAGCTGTGTCACTGCGAAAAATCCTGCAGTTGACGTAGGTCTTAACTACGCCTGCCCTTGGATTTTTCTTGTTCCTTGTTCTGCCTTCAAACTTCCGCGTCACTTACTATCCGTATAAAGATGATGATGCTGGAGTTTCGTGCTGCTTCCGCATCGTTTGTCCTCCGGACGAAGGGGATAATATGCGGCTTTTAGCTGTATGTTGACAGTATCTTCAAGCTGTTTTACACTGATGATAAGGAAGGAGTGATCATGGTGTCGCAGACGAGTGTGAGCATTCGCATGGATAGAGATCTGAAAACGGCGTTTAATGATTTTTGCAGCGATATGGGTATCAGCATGACGACAGCGTTTAATCTTTTTGCGTGGAAGACGGTGAGCGAGTATCGCATCCCCTTCGATGTGGGAGATTCTCTGCCGAATGCGGAAACCCTAGAGGCGATTGAGGAAGTTCGACGTATGAAGGAGAATCCCTCTCTCGGAAAAACGTATACGGATGTCGATGAGATGATGCGGGAGCTGTTGGCGTGAAATATACCGTACGGCCAACGACAAAATTTCAAAAGGATCTGAAACGTATACAAAAGCGAGGTTACAATATAGATCTCCTGACTGAGATTATTAAAAAGCTTGCGAACGGTGAGGGGCTTCCACCAAAGAACAGAGACCATGCGCTTACCGGTAACTATGCGTCATGTAGGGAATGTCATATTACACCCGACTGGCTTTTAGTCTATGAGATTCTTGAGAAAGAACTGATTTTGTATCTAACAAGAACAGGATCACATACTGATTTATTTTAATGTGATAGAAAAAACCCGGCAGTATCGACGATTCGGTGTCGATGCTGCCGGGTTCGTTTTTGGATTTATTCTTTCACATGCAGTGCGCGCATGGCGTTGAGGATGGCGAGGACGGTGACGCCGACGTCGGCGAAGATTGCCGCCCAGAGACCCGCCATGCCGAGTGCGCCGAGGACGAGGACGATGCCCTTGATGCCGATGGCAAAGATGATGTTCTGCCAAGCGATGCGCATGGTCTTGCGTGCGATGTCGATCGCGGTTGCGATCTTCTTCGGCTCGTCGGTCATGAGTACGACGTCCGCCGCCTCAATCGCGGCATCCGAGCCGAGCGCGCCCATCGCGATGCCGACGTCCGCGCGCGCGAGCACGGGGGCGTCGTTGATGCCGTCGCCAACGTAGGCGAGCGTTGCGCCCTCCTTACGACCCGCAAGGCGTTCTTCGACCTGTGCGACCTTGTCCTGCGGGAGGAGTTCGGCGTGGATGGTGTCGATGCCGAGCGATTTGCCGACCGATGTGCCGATCCACTTCGAGTCGCCCGTCAGCATGACGGTCTCGCCGATGCCGCGCTCCTTGAGGGCGCTGACCGCGACCTTTGCATCATCCTTCACCTCGTCGGCGATGTGGACGACGCCTGCATAGCGTCCGTTGATGGCAAGGCAAACCGCACCGACGTGCGGGATGGCGGGCATATCCTTGGTGTTCTTTGCCTTGAGGAAGTCCACCGTCCCGAGGAGGATGATGCGTCCGTTGATGTGTGCGGAGATGCCGCGCCCCGCCTTTTCCTCGAGGGCGTGCACGTCCGTCCCCTCCGTCGAGTGCCCGCCCGAGGTGAAGGCGCGCACGATGGAGACGCCGATGGGATGTGTGGAGTAGCGTTCCGCGTTCGCTGCGTAAAAGAGTACCTCGTCCTTTGAGAACCCGTTCGCGGGCAGAACGTCCGTGACGCTGAAGCTGCCCTTTGTGAGCGTGCCGGTCTTATCAAAGACGACAGTGTCTGCCTTGGCGAGCGCTTCGAGGTAGTTGCCGCCCTTGATGAGGATGCCGGCGCGGCTCGCGCCGCCGATGCCCGCAAAGAAGGAGAGCGGGACGGAGATGACGAGTGCGCACGGGCACGAGATGACGAGGAAGGTCAGCGCGCGGTAGATCCAGCCCGCGAACGGATCGCCTGTCACGAGCGGCGGGACGATGGCGAGCAGCAGCGCGCCGATGACGACGGCGGGCGTGTACCAACGGGCAAAGCGTGTGATGAACGCCTCGGTCGTGGCCTTTTTGTCCGTTGCCTCCTCGACGAGCGACAGGATGCGCTCGACGGTGGATTCTTCGTACGGCGTTGTGACCTCGATCTCGAGGACGCCCGTCTGATTGATGCAGCCGCTGATGATCTCGTCGCCCTCATGCGCCTCACGCGGCATGGATTCGCCTGTGAGCGCGGAGGTGTCAAGCAGTCCCTCGCCCTTGCGGATGATGCCGTCGAGCGGGACGCGTTCGCCCGGGCGCACGAGGATCGTATCGCCGACCTCGACCTCATCCGGGAATACCTCCTCCTCCTCGCCGCCGCGCAGCACACGCGCAGTGTCGGGACGAATGTCCATGAGCGAGGAGATGGAGCGGCGGGAGCGCTGCACGGCGTAGGCTTGGAACCACTCGCCGATCTGATAGAGCAGCATGACCGCGACGCCCTCGGAGTAGTCGCCGAGGAGAATTGCGCCGATGGTCGCGATCGACATGAGGAAGTTCTCGTCAAAGACGCGCCCGTGCCGGATGTTGACGGCGGCACGCCAGAGAATGTCCCAGCCAATGAGTGCATAGGCGGCAAGGAGCAGCGCCATGCCGATCCCGGAGTGTTCGAGGATCATGCCGGGGATGAAGAGTGCCGCCGCACCGCCGATGCGATAGAGCATCTGCTTCTGTTTTTTCGACATCTTGCTTCTCCTTCTAAACTAAAAGATCAGCCTTCGAACGTGGCGCCCGGCTCGATCGTCTTGATGATCTTCCTGATTTCACCAAGGATCTCGTCAAAACGCGCGTCGTCGGCATCGAGTGTCATACGCTCGCTGAGAAAGTTCACGCGAACCTTGTTCACGCCCTCGAGCTTTGCCACGGCTTCCTCGATCTCCTGTGCGCAGTGTCCGCAGTCGAGCTCGCTCAGTTTGAATGCCTTTTTCATGGTAATTTCCCCTTCCTTCATATGCTACATATGAATAGATGTTCATTTGTATTGATTATAAGACCTGCTGCGTGAAATGTCAAGCGTCAAATCATAGAAAAATAAAAATCCCTATTTTATTTTTCGCATAAGGCAATGGCCGGGACTGCCCATGTAGGTAGGGAGATAAAGGGGCATAAATATCAAAAAGGTACATCGTGCACGGGGAGATGCCCGGCATACGATGTACCTTTTCTTGTTAGAGTTTGAATTTTGATGTGATGTCGTTGAGTTTTGAGGCGGTGTGCGAAAGGGATTCGGCGCTGTCGCTCACGTCGTGCAGGCTTGCGCTCTGCTCTTCGGAGGCGGCGGCGACGTTTTCGGCGTTCGCCCCTGTCTTTTCGGCGACGGTGCCGATGCTTTGGACATTGCCGACGACAGCCTGCATATCGCCCGCCGTTTCGTCGACGGCTTTGCTGATCTGCGTGATGCTGGCGCGGACATCCTCGAGACGCTTTTGAATCGAGTTGAAACTCTTCTCCGTTTCGACAGTGACCTCTTTGCTCGCGTCCACTTTTTCCTCGGCGTTCGAGATGGCGCCGGCGGCAACCTGAATGCTCTCAATCATGCGCCCGATGGTCTGCTCGATTTCGTTTGTCGCGGCGGAACTCTGCTCGGCGAGCTTGCGCACTTCCTCGGCGACCACGGCAAAGCCGCGTCCTGCTTCGCCCGCGCGTGCCGCTTCGATGGCGGCGTTGAGTGCGAGGAGGTTGGTCTGCCCGGCGATCTCGCGGATGGTTGTGACGACATTCTTGATGGCATCCGATCCTGTGACGAGCTGTTCGGACACACGGGAGATTTCCGTCATGGAGTCGGCGACCGTCTCGTTCTGCTGGACGAGCTCGTGAATGTACTTCATGCCGCCCTTGGCATCGGCGACGGCGTCGTCCGCAGTCTGCGTGACATAGGCGCCGCTCGCGCTCATCTCCTGTGTTCGTGCGCTGACCTGCTCGATGGCGGTCGAGATCTCGCCGATGCTGTCGTTGTTGTGCGTCGCGTCGGCTGCCACCTCGGTGATCGTGTGCGCGATGCTCTCGGAGACCTGCATCTGCGACTGGACAGAGCCGGAGAGCGCTTCGCTCTCCTTCGAGAGACCGTCCGCCTCGCTTTGAATGGAGCGGACGATGTCATGCAGGGCGTTCTTCATATCGATCAGCTCATTCGCCATATCGCCGATCTCATCGTTCCATGTGGCGCGCGTGCCGGGGAAGGAGAGGTCGAGCTTGCCGAGTTTCCCGACATCGTTGCGCAGGTTCATGAGACGCCGCGCCAGTTTGCGCGCGTACCATGTCGCGCATGCGATGATGGCGATGATGCCGACGAGGCTTGCGGCAAGAGCAATGATAAAGATATGGTGCGCGTTATCGTTCAGATCCTCCATCTGACCGGTGCGTACCTGCTTTTGGACGTCGGCGGTCTTTTCAAAGAGACTGTTTACATCCTCTGTCTGCTTATAGAGCTCGCTCCGCGCAGCTTCGTAGGCGTTGGCATCACCGCTCTGATACGCCGCAATGACACGCTTGGTATGTTCGTTGTATTCATGTATGCCCGTACGCAGCTGCTGGCCGAGCTGCTTGCTGTCCGGATTGACGGCGTTCTCAGAGAAACGAGTGATTTGATCCTCCGCTTTCTTTAATGCGTCCTCTGTACGGCTTGCAGCGGCACTGTCTTTTGTCACTACGTAAGAGCGGAGCTCGCTGAGCCCTTGATGGAAGTCGTCTTCCGCACGCAGCAAGGTGATGGAGTTGTCTACCGTTACGGAGAGCAAGTGCTGATAAGCACCGCTCGTCGTATCAAATTCGTATAGAACGACGCCGAGAAGCAAAACCATCAGCGCAATAACGCTGCCCAAAAGACCGCTGAGTTGTGCACCGATTGGAAGCCGTTTTCCCATAAAAAATCCCCCTTAATACCTTTCCCAGAGGTACGATCCACTTTCCGTAATCCCTAAAATACAATCCATGATACTAGGTTATTCTGTACCTTTTAAGATGTTTTGTCAATATATTTTTCATTGAAATTTCACCTGCAATGAAAAAAATGAAATTTTGTTCACAATATCACTTGCATTAGAATGATAAATGTGTTACATTAACACCCGTAAATTTCCTGTCTGTCATATGGTTCGTGGATGAATCATATGCCTTCGGAACGATTTGTCCGCCTTGGTGAATGCGCGCATTCGGGACTTGGCGGGGGGATTAGTGTCTGCACACTGCAATTTTTTATTAAGAAAGAATAGAGTGCATGGACGACCAAAGGGAGACGCAGGGAGTACGAGCCGGGCGACCGGCTTTTCTTTTTGCCCAAAATGGGGTAAAATAGGGGATACAGCGCTGAGATGCTTTATCTATTAGGCGCTTGCGCCGATAATATCATAGAGAAATATTGCGTTTTTGCATTACACGGAGGTAAGCATATGCATATGTTTGAAACGATCGGCCGCATCGGCGACTACACACGGATGAAAAACCTGCGGCGTGATATGAACTACCGTCTGCGTACGGGACAGAGTTTGGCGCAGGCGCTCGGGATGCCGCAGGACATGAAGAAAACGCAGTCCGCCGCGCTCCTCCCACAGGTGCAGGAGAGCGATGAGCTGCGCTCTATGCGCATCCGGCAGAAGCTGCGGCAGGGGCAAAAGCTCTCGGGCGCGGATAAGCAGTACCTCAAGGATCATGATCCCGATCTCTATGAGAAGGTATCGCGTATTGAGGAACGCCGCGAGGAACTCGCCCGCGCCTTAAAGCGTGCCAAGACGAAGGAGGAGGCACTGCGTGCAGTCACGCTTGCGAACATCGCGGTGCTCGCGGAGATGCGCGCGACGGGCGGTGCAGAGGCACCGAGTCTCCGGAGTGCGGTGCAGGGCGGCGGAGGCGGTGCAGCTGCGGCGGGGACATCTGTTGCGTCTACCGCAGGAGCTGACGGCGTGCCGGATACGGGCGGAGAAGCCGCTGCTCTGGATATGCCGGCAGAGCCGAGCAGCGCGGAGATGAACGCCGCGATCGCGGGCGACGCGATCGGCAAGGATGCCGCGCCGGATGCCGCGGCGCAGCGTGCGGACACGGATGCGCCGGGCACGGAGGAATCCCCGCGCAAGGAAATGCCGCAGGCGACACAGGCGTTTGGCGGACACCGCGCGCTCACGCCTGCGGAAAAGGATGAGCTGCGCCGCTCCGCGCTGACGGGGACAAAGCTCACGCCGCTCGATACGGAGCACGTCTATCAACTGCGCGCCTATCAGCGCGAGTGGATGGAGTATTCGAACTCGAAGGCGTACAAGGAGCTGCCCGACACGCCGCTCGACGCGGCAAAGAAGGAGCTCGACAAAAAGCGCAAAAAATATCCGCACAGCGAAAATGCCCCTGCACTGCGTCCCGCACCCACGCCCGCTGAGATTCTCATGGCGGCGCAGCGGTACTACCACACGGCGCAGGTTAAGGAATTTTTCAGTATGCGCGGGTAGCGACAGATTGTTATTATGGAAGGGAACTGCTATGTATACATTCAAAGGTGATCAATTTCCAAGCTTTCACGGCATCACGCCGCAGATTGACGAAGAGGCGTTCGTCGCCCCGCAGGTTTTTCTCTCGGGCGATGTGCGCCTTGCAAAATACGCGAGTCTCTGGCCGGGGGTCGTGGCGCGCGGCGATGTGGACTATATCTCGGTCGGAGAGTGCTCCAATATTCAAGATCTGACCTGCCTGCATGTGGCGGACAACAAGCCCTGCATCATCGGCGACTATGTGACGGTCGGACACTGCGCGTGCATCCACGGCTGTGAGATCGAGGATCACGTCCTCATCGGCATGGGCGCGACGGTGCTGACGGGCGCAAAGATCGGGCGCGGCTCGATCATCGCTGCGGGCGCGGTCGTCAAGGAGAACGCGGTGATCCCGCCGAACTCGCTCGTGGCGGGCGTCCCGGGCAAGATCGTGCGCGAGAACATGGACCGCATCGCAACGATCCACGCGCAGGCGCTGAAATATAAATGCGAGTGGTCGGTCGAGTACGGCGTCTATCCCGAGATCGGCGGCGAACGCTACCACGGAGAGAAGATCATCTGATGGCGGACACGGAGCCCGCGCGCAAACTCCCGCATGGCGGTGAACAGCAGGTCAAGATGGAGATCGCCGGCATGATCCACGGCGGCGAGTCGCCGTACGACATCATCTATCATGTCGCACAGTGGCTCGAGCATACCTCCGGAGAGCCGGGCTATGCCGCCTACATCGAGGAGCAGATGCGCGCCGTCTACGGTCTTGCGCTCATGCACGTGCGTCCGATGGAGGACGAGCTGCGCGACGTGGAGGCGCGGCTCGTGCGCATCAGTGAAGCGTACCAAAAGCCGGAGTTCACCGAGGAGGAGAAGAAGCGCATCCGCTTTGCCATGGATCTGCATAAAAAGAACATTGTGCGGCTGAAGGAACTCATTGCCCGCGCAAAAGCGGACGGCGCGTCCACGGATTTTGTGAAAAATTAAACGTACTTCATGTATATTTGTATACTAAGCGTTCCTTGTCTTGCGGGCATGGGACGCTTTGTGTTAGAATATCCACATTATTCCGCGCGGGGAGCGGGGCTTTCGATGATGTTGGTATTGCGTATAGGAGGAAGAGACCATGAACATTTCTACCGTAAAGAAAATCCTTGCGGCGGGTGCGATTGCCGCACTCTCCACAGCGCTGCTCGTCGGCTGCGGCGGCGGGGACTCTGCCGGCGGAGAAAAGAAGTTCCTCAACATCGGCACGGGCGGAACGGCGGGGACGTACTACCCCATCGGGGGCGCGATCGCCGAGATCCTGAACAAGGAGATCCCGGGCATGAATGCGAGTGCGCAGAGCACGGGCGCATCTGTCGCGAACATCAATATGCTGCGAGATAAGTCCATCGATCTCGCGACAGTGCAGAACGACATCACCTTTTACGCCGTGAACGGCACGGAGATGTTCGAGGGGAAAAAGGTGGAGGGGCTGCAGGGGATTGCATCCCTTTACCCTGAGACCTGCCAGTTCGTGACGCTCCAATCGTCCAGCATCAAGAGTCTCGGCGAGCTGAAGGGCAAGCGCGTTGCGGTCGGCGCGGCGGGCTCGGGCGTCGAGGCGAATGCGCGTCAGATCCTCGCTGCGTACGGCATCACCTATGACGATATCGACGAGCAGTTCCTCTCGTTCGCCGAGGGTGCGAGCGCCCTCAAGGACGGCAACGTGGATGTTGCCGTCCTGACGGCCGGCTACCCAACGGCGTCGGTGCAGGATATTGCATCGCAAAACCCGGTGCGCCTGCTCCCCGTGGAGGAGAACGTCGCGGACGGGCTCATCGCCAAGTATCCGTTCTATACCAAGACCGTCATCCCTGCAGGGACATACGCGGGCTTTGACGAGGCGGTGCCGAGCGTCTCCGTGATGGCGATGCTCGTGGCGGGACCTTCGGTCGATGCGGCGATGGGGTACGACATCACGAAAGCGATCTTCACCCATCTCGACCGCCTGCAGGGCGCGCACGCCGTCGGCAAGCAGATTACGAAAGAAACTGCAAAAGCGGGCATGTCGCTCCCAATGAACGCGGGCGCGGAGAAGTATTTCGGCGAGTAAATGAGAGCCTATCTGATCGCGCTCCTTGCTGCGGCGGGGCTGGTTGCGTTTGACATCCTTTCGGCGCCCGCGCTCATCATGGAGGCGGACGGGCATCGGGATGTGCTCGCGGCGCAGGTGAAGGATGAGGTACCGCTCACAATCCGCTTCATCCACTCGGTGCAGAAAACGCCCGTCGAGGAGTTCCTGACCGTGCACGCGGACGGCCGGTTTCACCTGACGGGGACGTGCTATCAATCGCATGGCGTCGGGCTGCCCTTCCTCCCCGAGGAGGGGCAGTTTCGCCGCGAAGGCGACTATTTTGTCCTCGATATGGAGCGCGATTATCCGTCGCTGAGCCTTCGGACGGGCGTCGGTACGGAGCTGCGCATCGAGGCGGCGGGGCGCGAGATTCCGCTCTATGAAATGTATGCGCCGGGGACGAAGATTGATCTGTTTGTTGCGCCTCTGTATCGGGGGATATTTTAATCTCGGAGCAGATGCAGCATGATTTAGGCGTGACGCGGGATTTTGGCGCCTAGCTGTGTCACAATGACACGTTACGCCGCCGTATATCGTTACAGGGCACGGCACGCCGTGCCCTTGATCGATCAACGCGCGCCTTACATCGTGGGTAAATGCAGCTCTCCATGCGCACCGATAACAGGGGCGTCTGGTATCCCGTGATTTCATGATTATTTGCTGCGCTAAAAAATACACAAAGGAAGTGAATGATGCCGTATGAACGATAAGAATACAGTGAACACGGATGAGATCCTGAAAAAATACGACCGCGAGTCGGATACCGTGCATTACGAAGGGATTCCGAAGAAGATCATCGCCGCGATTGCGATCACGTTCTCCGTATTCCAGCTTTATACGGCGACGTTCGGCGTACTCGACGCACAGCTCCAGCGCGCGGTGCATCTCGGTTTTGGACTTGCGCTCGCGTATCTGCTCTATCCGTTCCGGAGAAAATGGACGCGCGATGCGTTCTTTCACCCGATCGATGTCCTCTTTGCCGTCCTTGGTGCGGCGGCACCCGCGTACATCGTCATCCAGTACCGCGAACTCGTAACGCGTGCGGGCTCTGTCTCGGGGGTGGATACAGTCGTCGGCGTGCTTGGGATCTTGCTTGTCATCGAGGCGGCGCGCCGCGTTGTGGGGCTGCCGATGGTCACGGTCGTCCTCCTCTTCCTCGCGTACGCGTTCCTCGGCCCCTATATGCCGGGCGTCCTCGCACACCGCGGGCTGACGCTCGAACAGCTCGTCGGGCATCTCTACTTCACGACGGAGGGGATCTTCGGCATCCCGCTCGGCGTCTCCTCGACGTTCATCTTCCTTTTCATCCTCTTCGGTGCGTACCTTGAGAGTACGGGGCTGGGGAAATTCTTCATCGACCTTGCCAATGCCGTCGCGGGCTGGGCGAGCGGCGGCCCCGCGAAAGTGGCCGTCCTCTCGAGCGGTCTTATGGGAACGGTCTCCGGCAGCTCGGTCGCCAACGTCGTCGGGACGGGCTCGCTCACGATTCCGATGATGAAAAAACTCGGCTACGATGCGAACTTCGCGGGCGCTGTCGAGGCGGCTGCCTCCACGGGCGGACAGCTCATGCCGCCCGTCATGGGGGCGGCGGCGTTCCTCATGGCGGAGTTCGTCGGCGTACCCTACATCGAGGTGGTCAAGGCGGCGGCGATCCCCGCACTCCTCTATTTCACAGGAGTTTGGCTCGGCGTCCACTTTGAAGCAAAGCGCAAGAACCTCAAGGGAATCCCGCGCAGCGAGCTGCCGAATCCCTTGACCCTGCTCAAGGAACGCGGACACCTCGCTATTCCCCTCGTCGTCATCGTCTACCTCCTCGTCTCCGGCTATACGCCGATGCGCGCGGCGCTCGTCGCGATCGTGCTCTCCATCATCTGCGCCATGCTGCGGAGTTCCACACGGATGAAGCCGATGGAGATTGTCTATGGCCTCGAGCGCGGGGCAAAGGCTGTCCTCGGCGTCCTCATCGCGTGCGCAGCGGCAGGCATCATCATCGGTGTTGTGACCAAGACGGGCGTCGGGCTGCGCCTCGCCTCGGGGCTCATTGACGCGGCGGGCGGGATGCTGCTCCCCGCGATGTTCTTCACGATGATCACCGCCATCGTGCTCGGCATGGGCGTGCCGACGACGGCGAACTACGTCATTACCTCGACCATCGCCGCACCCGCACTCGTGCAGATGGGCGTTCCGATCCTCGCCGCGCACATGTTTGTGTTCTACTTCGGCATCATCGCGGATGTCACGCCGCCCGTCGCACTTGCTGCTTATGCAGGCGCGGGGATCAGCGGCGGCAATCCTCTGAAAACAGGCGTCCACGCGTCGAAACTCGCCGTTGCGGCGTTCATCATCCCGTACATCTTCGTGCTCTCGCCCGTCATTCTCATGGTGGATGCGACGCCGTTCGCACTCGTCACGGCGACGCTCACCGCGCTCGTCGGCATGATCGCCGTCAGCTCCGCGCTTTGCGGATTCCTTGCGGACGACTGCAAGCTTTATGAGCGCGTTCTGCTCGTCATGGCGGGGCTGCTGATGATCAAGCCCGGCAGTACGACCGATATGATCGGACTTGTTCTCTTTGCCGCGATACTTGTGATACAGAATCTGCGGAAAAAGAGAAAAAATCGCGAATAAATATGAAAACAGGCGCATCCGACCCGCGGCAGCGCTTGTTTTTTTATTATGGGAGAAAATCGTTGTTTTGAAACAAATGATTTGCCACACCGGCATTTGTGTGCTATGATATGTGCATATGATGCATGAAAGGGGTGAGGGGAGTGGCACATGCACAGACGGTCATTGGGAAGGGGAAAACCGGTGACGTGAAGGGGGCTTCGTCGGCGACGGTTCCATTTTACAGCACGGAGAACGCAGTACATGCGGAGATGGACATCAGGCAAGTGGGACAGAGTCGAAAGAACCCCTTGCCGCTCAAAGACATGAAGTCCTTCCGACGCGCGCCGCAGGCAAGCGGTATCCTGAAAAACGAAGCGCGGTAACACCTGCCCCCCGGCGATGCGATGCATCGCCGGGGGATTTTTTTACAAGCAGATAATGTTGATAGAATATGAACTGTGCGCCATCATAGACGTTAGTTCCGTTCGTGCATGAAGTTGGTATCACACGGAGGTTTGAGTGACGCGGGCTTTTGTGCCTAGCGTCGTTATTCGTACGGGGCGATACGTTACGCCGCCCTAAATCGTTTGAGGGCACGGCACGCCGTGCCCCTACGGGGGCGGCATGGGTTGATCGGATTTCGTAAAGAGGGCGCCTTCCTCGCGTTCACTGGAGTTCCTAACTATGCATCGAAACTTCCGCATCACTCAGGTTACGGTTTGGCGTGCGATTTTTGCGCATCGCCCTGTCATTACATCGTGGGAAAACTATCGACATATGCGCGCCTTGTAGGGGCACGGCGTGCCGTGCCCTCTTGCAAATAATGCGCGCGTATCTCCAAGAGGGGATGACGGCAATAAAAAAGCCGGAGCGAGACTGTATTTTACACAATCTCACTCCGACTCTTTTTGCGTTCTCATGCGTTTTGTGATGCGCCGTCTGCCGCATCCGCCGGCGATTTCTTCCGGCGCAGGACGGCGTATGCCGTGCCGGCGACGAGGAGAAAGAGGAGGGCGGCGGTGCCGATGAGGGCGGGCTTGTGCCACATGCGGAACGCGACCTCGATCTTTGTGGATTCGCCCGTGGTGAGCGTCTTGCCGAGGTTCCACGTCAGCGTCTTGCCGTCATCGGAAATGCGGTCGGAGTTCGAGGAGGTCGGCGTGACCGGCAGCGTCATCTCATAGGTGAACGTGATGTTGCTCGCGAACGCACCCGCGCCGCCGCCGCTCTCCGTCCCGCTGAAGATGAGATCAAAATTCCAGTCGTCGTAGAAAAACGACTTTGCCGCCGTAATCCCCGCGTTTTTCCCCTCGTGTGCGGCGAAAAAGTCCACGTCGGAGAGCTTATCGAGTGTCGCGTAATGCTCCGAGATCTCGTAGCCCGACATATTGTTGTCCTTCGTCACGGGCGTCACCTGCGCATCCGGATTTTTCTCCACCGCCGCCGCCTTGCTCTGCTCTACGATCTCCGCGAGCATCGGCACGCTGACGAGCGTCGTCTTCAGATCCGCGCTGCCGTCGTCGTTGACGACGAGGTTCACGTCGCCGCTGAAACAGCCGCTCGTCACTGCGAGCAGTCCGAAGAGCAGCGCGGCAAACGCCGTGCGCACGCACTGTGCGTAGTTCTTCCGTACCATGATTGCCTCCCATCGGTTCACCGTTGCTTCCGTTTGTATTCTAGCAGAGCGCAAATACTTTGGCAAGGTGTACATTTAGAACCGTTATTTTCTTTGTCAACACAGTTGACAGAAAAACATATATGTTATAAAGTACATGATACATAGTAAAACTATATGTTTGAAAATGTTAGGAGAGATGACGATGGCTGCGAAACGAGAAGCAGGACATGAGCACATCCACACGCATGGGCATGACCACACCCATGTGCACGATCACGGACATAACCGCACGCACGACCACGATCATGACCATGCACCGGGGAAGTGGCACGCGCATACGCATGATGCGGCGCATCCGCATACGCACGGCGGCGTGAACGACTACATGCAGGCGATCTCGGCATACCGCAAGACGTTCCCGTCGCGCCAGCAGGTGCTCGAGCAGACGCCCGACCCTGCGGTGCGCGAGATGCTGCTCTACATGGAGCAGATCGGCTGCGATACGGCGTTCGACCGCTTCGATAAGCAGCAGCCGCAGTGCGCATTCGGCATGGCGGGGGTCTGCTGCAAAAACTGCAACATGGGCCCCTGCAAGATCACGCCGAAGAGCCCGCGCGGCGTCTGCGGCGCGGATGCCGACCTCATCGTCGCGCGCAACCTCCTGCGCAGCGCGGCGGGCGGCGTCGCACAGCACGGCGCACACGCGCGCGAGGTGCTCCTCTTGCTGAAATTTGCCGCCGAGGGCAAACTGAAACTGCCGCTCCTCGGCGCAAAGCGCATCCGCGAGGTCGCGCACGCATTCGGCATCACGACGCGCGGACAGAGCACAAAGCGGCTCGCGGGCAAACTCGCCGACGTCCTCCTCGCGGATCTTTCGCGCGCTCTCCCCGAGGAGTACCGCTCCATCGCCGCGCTCGCGCCCGCCGAGCGGAAAAAGGTTTGGAAGAAGCTCGACATCCTCCCCATCAGCGCGTACAACGAGGTGTTCGACGCCTTTCACCGCACGGGCTGCGGCACGGACGGCGACTGGGAGAGCGTTATGAAACAGTTCCTGCGCTGCGGGCTCGCGTTTTGCTATACGGGCGTCGTCGCAGCAAACATTGCGACGGACGCGCTCTTTGGCGTCGGACACCGCGCCACCTCGAAGGTCAACGTCGGCGCGCTCAAAAAGGGCTGGGTCAACATCGCCGTCCACGGGCATCTGCCGACGCTCGTCAGCGAGATCGTCCGTATCGGACGCTCCGCGGAGATGACTGCGCTCGCGAAGGAGCACGGCGCGGAGGGCATACAGTTCTACGGCATCTGCTGCTCCTGCCTTGCGGCGATGTACCGCTACGAGGGCGTCATTCCGCTCTCGAACGCGGTCGGCGCGGAGCTTGTCCTCGGCACGGGCGCGCTCGATCTGTGGGTTGCGGACGTGCAGGACGTATTCCCGTCGATTATGGATGTCGCGCGCTGCTTTAAGACCACGGTCGTCACGACGAGCGACGCCGCGCGCCTGCCGGGCGCGGAGCACTACGCCTACGACCATCACCATTCGAACATCGGCGAGACGGAGAACATCGCGAAGAAGATTGTCACGCGCGCCGTCGAGAGCTTTGCCGCGCGGCGCGACGTCCCCGTCTTTATCCCCGCGTACGAGGTGACGGCGGAGATCGGGTTCAGCGTGGAGTCCGTGCAGGAACGCTACCGCGGGTTCGGCGCGCTTGCAAAGGCACTCAAGTCCGGGCAGATTCGCGGCATCGTCAACATGGTCGGCTGCAACAATCCGCGCGTCGTTTACGAGCGCGCCATCGTTGACATCGCCGAGGAGCTCATCAAGAACGACATCCTCATCTTTACCAACGGATGCGCCTCCTTCCCCCTGCTGAAACTCGGCTATTGCAGCCTCTCTGCGCTCGACAAGACGGGTGCGGGACTGCGCGCCTTCCTCGGCGCCGATCAACCGCCCGTCTGGCACATGGGCGAGTGCGTGGACAACACGCGCGCCTCGACGATCCTGGGCGCGACGGCGGCAGCCGCGGGCATCGACATCAAGGACATGCCGTATGCGTTCACGAGCCCCGAGTGGGCGAATGAAAAGGGGCTCGACGCATCGCTCGCGTTCCGCCTGTTCGGCATCAACTCCTATCACTGTGTCGAACCGCCCGTACAGGGATCAACCAACGTCGAGAACTTTCTTAAGCGCGACACGGCAGAGACGCTCGGCGCGGTCATGACCGTCAACACCGACCCGAAGGCACTCGCGGCAAAGATCATCGAGGACATTGACGCCGCGCGCGCGGCACTTGGCTGGGCGGACTGCGGCGCGCCCGTCCGCACCGCCCCGCCGACATTCGCACTGCACGCGCCCGAAGCCGCGGGCATCGGCGCATGAGACGCTTGACATGAAGTACACACTAAGGTATATGATAAAAATAAATCAAAGGAGGTTTTTCAAATGAGCAATAAAAAATATACGGTCATCACGGGCGCAAGCTCCGGCATCGGCTATGCGGCGGCAAAGGCGTTCGCGGCACGCGGCAAGAACCTCATCGTCACTGCACGGCGTGAGGCACAGCTCGCACGACTGCGCGATGAGATCACGGCGGCGCATCCCGATGTGGACGTCGTGATCCGGACGGCGGATCTGTCCGTGCCGGAGAATGCGCACCGGCTCTATGACGAGCTGCGCGCTTATGAGATCGAGACGTGGGTGAACAACGCGGGATTCGGCAGCTACGGGAGCGTCGCGGAGCAGAATCTCACAAAAATCGAATCCATTCTGCGGCTCAACATCGAGGCGCTGACGATTCTCTCGACCCTCTTTGTGCACGACTACCGCGATGCGGCGGGCGCGCAGCTCATCAACATCTCCTCCTGCGGCGGCTATACGATCGTGCCGACGGCGGTCACCTACTGCGCGACGAAGTTCTATGTGAGCGCGTTCACAGAGGGGCTGGCACAGGAACTCATCGCATCCGGCGCAAAACTGCGCGCGAAGGTACTTGCACCCGCGGCGACGCGCACCGAGTTCGGCAAGGTCGCCAACGACGCGGCGGAGTACGACTACGACGCGCGGTTCGGGACGTATCACACGGCGGAGCAGATGGCGGACTTCCTCCTGCGGCTTTATGACAGCGACAAGATTCTCGGGCGCGTCAACCGCGAGACGTACGAGTTCGAACTCACGGCTCCCCTCCTTCCCTATGCGGGTAATTCGAGCAGGAATCAGAAGCAGCCCTCCTGCAAGCGATGAGTGCGGTATTGAAAGGGATTTCATTTCATATAGGAAAAGATTATACTGTGACCTGTTGTCATGGTAAAAAAACTTCGCTATAATAGGGAAAGACCAATATTCGGACACTCCTGTGACGAATTGACCTATTGCTAATGAGAATCACTTCGGCTATAATAGCGAGAGACTGGGATTTTATCGATGTGTGCTGCTTTGCAGCGCGCACTTAGCAAAAGGGGGAGATATTCGTGCGCTGCCCGGACTTTGAGCATTTGCTTGGCTATCATGCCGCACCCCTGCTCGCAGGGCTGACGTCAGGGAGTCTCTTGTCGTTCCAAAAGAGCCGGTTTGAGGATTTTGAGGGGCTGCTCGCCTCTTATGAGCCCTGTTTTTCCTGCAAAGGTATCTCGACGTTCCGCGTTGCGGAGGGGACGGAGTACGTCCTCATTCTCTTTTACCGGGCGGAGCTCGTCGAGCGTGCGCTCACCACTTCCGGGGCAAAGGAGATCCTTGCGGGCGCGGGCTACCGCGATACGGACAGCATGGAAGACCGACTGGAGTTCCTGCGCCTGCGGATGCGTGTGCGCAAGACGCTGCCGCCGGAGGTGGGGCTGTTCCTCGGCTATCCGCCGGAGGATGTGCAGGCTTTTATTGCGCGGCGGGGACAGGATTTTGTCTACAGCGGATATTGGAAGGTCTATACGAACGAGGCAGAGGCGCGTGCGCTCTTTGAGCGGTACTCTGCCTGCACGCAGGAGTTCTGTACGCGGCTCGAGGCGGGACGTCCGCTCGCAGAGCTGGTGCAGGCGGTTTAGCAGGAGCGCATCGCGCTTCGCAGTTCTTTTGAGGAGGATTTCACATGGCAAAAGCAGCGGTTGTGTATTGGTCGGGCACGGGCAACACGGAAAAGATGGCGGAGGGCGTTCGCGCAGGTATCGAAGGTGCAGGCGCGGAGGTTGAGCTCTTCGAAGTGGACAGCTTCTCCGTCGACCAGATTGACGGCTTTGACGGTCTCGCGCTCGGATGCCCCTCGATGGGTGCCGAGGAGCTCGAGGAAGGTTCGTTTGAGCCGTTCTTCGCAGGCGCCGTCGACAGCGGAAAGCTCTCCGGCAAGCCGGTCGTGCTCTTCGGCTCGTGGGGCTGGGGCGCAGGCGCTTGGATGGAGACGTGGAAAGAGCGCACGACGGATGCCGGCGCAAAACTCGTCGATACGTTCATTGTAGAGAACGAGCCGGATGACGAGGGTATGGAGGGGTGCAAGAACCTCGGCGCTGCCCTTGCCGGCGCACTCTAAGCCATAGACGCACATAGGGAAAAGAGTCGCTTCGCGCGGAGCGGCTCTTTTTTGTGTCTCATCTGTGGAGGATTTTTCAAGGAGGGCGGCGAAATATATACCAAGTATTTTGTGCATTTTGCCGCAGTGCCTTGCTGCGGCTGATCACATATGAGAGATATGAGGGAATCGGGAAGGGGAACATCTATGGAGACTGAGGCAGCATCAAGCGCTGTGCAGGCGGTTGGGTTCATTCACCCCGTCATGGCGGATGTGATGACGATACTGTCGTTTGTCCTTGTCGTGGCGAGTGTTGGGATCGCCTCCGTCGCGACATACTACGCGTGGCGGCAGACGGGCGGCACGGTGGATACGATTGAGGGACATGTCTCGTGGCTGCGCACGGAGGCAGAGCGCCTTTCGGCGGAGATACAGGCGTCCGTGCAAAAGGATTCGGAAACCGCGGCAAAGGTGCAGTCGCTCAGAGATGAAATTGAAAGCCTTGGCGCACGCATCGCGCAGATTGATACGGACGTTGCGGAATTGAAGGAGCGTCCCGCTGCGGCGCTCGCACCGGAGCCGGAACCCGAACCGGAGCCTGCCCCGCCGCCCGCCCCCGACCCGGAGCCGGAGGAGGAGATCGATCTCGATGCGCTCCTTGAGAGCAAGCCGATTTGGCAGGAATTTCTCGACGACTATCACGCGCTGCGTGAGACATTTTCCGCCGAGCGCGGTGCGGAGCTCTGCCTGCCGCTCATTGCCAAATATGGATTGCAGCTGCTCATGTGCAGCGACCATGCGGCGGTGGAGAACGGCAAGAATATGCCGAAATTCGAGACGGTTGAGGACATCGACGCGGCGACGTTCTGGGCGTACGACATCCCGGGACAGCCGGGGGATTTTGCCGTCGTGCCGAGTCCCATGGTTCCGTATGACAAGCATATGCATGACGAAGGCGGCATGAAGGAGACGTTCGCCGCGCGCTACGAGGACGGCAAGACCTACGAAAAACTCACGGTGGATATGCCCGCGCTCTTCTCGCAGAAAAATGACAAGTGGAACATCGAGCAGCCGGGCCTGATTAAACTCGAGGAATAGAGAATTTATGAAACAGGGCTGTTGCACAAATGTGTGCAGCAGCCCGTTTCTAACGTCCTGTCCCTCTTGTATCCCTGCGCCCGATATAGTAAAATAACGTGGAATTAAAATGCACGGAGGGAACGATATGGTCGTTGAAATCGTCAGTGTAGGAACGGAGCTCCTGATGGGCAGCATCGTGAATACGAATGCGCGCCATATCGCGCGGCGGCTCGCGCACATGGGACTCGACGCGTACTATCAGACGGTTGTCGGGGACAACCCTGAGCGTCTGCGCGCCGCTCTTGACGTGGCTTTTACGCGTTGTGACTGCGTGATCACGACAGGCGGTCTTGGCCCTACGAAGGACGACCTGACCAAGGAGATGCTGATCTCCTATTTCGGCTGTACGCCTGCAGAAGACCCCGAAGCCCTGCGCCGTCTCGAGGAGCGTGCTGCGCGCCGGGGCGTCCCGCTCACGGAGAGTATGCGCAAACAGGCGACCGTGCCCGCGGGCGCGATCGTCCTCCAGAACAACAACGGTACCGCCCCCGGCGTCATCATCGAGAAGGACGGGCGCGCGTGCATCATGCTCCCGGGACCGCCGAAAGAGATGATCCCGATGTTCGACGAGGCGTGCAGCGTCTTTCTCCGGTCAAAGAGCGACAAGGTATTCGTATCCATGAATATCAAACTCTTCACAATGGCGGAAAAGGGATTGCCCGTCGGAGAGTCGCCTGTCGCCGACCGGCTCGGCGCACTCGTGGACGGAGCGAACCCGACCGTTGCGACTTATGCGAAGGAGGACGGCGTGCTCGTGCGCGTGACCGCCGCCGCCCCCACGCACGAGGAGGGGCGCGCCCTCATGGCGCCGACCGTTGCCGCCGCGAAAGAAGCGATTGGCGCAGAGTATATCAAATATGTGGAAGAGGACTAAATGCGATTTGAGATATTGCGGCGGGGCACCTATCTGCTCCTTGCCGTTCTTGTTTTATGCGGCGCAGTGCATACAGACGCCGCGGCAAGGCAGGTGCCGCGCGGAGCAGCGCAGGTGAATCCTGTGGCGGAGAAAAAAATAACATCCGTGCGGCTGCACTGGAAGCCCTTTGCGGGGGCAGTCCGCTACGCTGTGCGCATCCTGCGCGGCAGTCCGAGCGCGGGGATGAAAGAGGTCGCTCTGCTCAGCCGCGTCTATACGACGGGCGTTGCCGTACCTCTTGCGGCGTATGGCGATGCGGCGGAGCTGTACTGGACGGTGCAGCCGCTCTCCTACGACGGCACGCCGATCGGGCGTGAGAGCGAGCCGCGTGCACTCTCGCAGGAGGAGAAGAATCCGACCGCGCCGCTTCTAACCACAGAGTTTGATGCGATGGCATACGCACCGCTCTACCCGGTGTACTCGTGGATCCCCCTGCCCGGGATGCAGCATCACGAGGTGGAGGTTGAGCGGCGGGACGGTGCGCGGAGCGTCCATGTGAGCACACTGCGCGCGGGGGAATATGACGTCTACGACGATCGCGCCTACCGCACGCCGGGGCATTACGTTTACCGCGTACGCGGCGTGACAGCTGCGGGCGCGCCGCTCTCGGACTGGTCGGAGGAGGGCTCCTTTGACGTTGCGGGCAACACGCCGATTGCCGCCCTCGGCGACAGCATCACGCACGGCGGCGGCGCGATTACCCTGCCGCCGTCCTATACACTATATGACTGGGAGACCTACTGCGCCGTGCCAGTGAAAAATCTTGGCAGAAGCGGCGACACGACTGCTGATCTCCTTGCACGGTTTGACAGCGATGTGCTCCCCTTTGCCCCGCATGTGCTCATCATCATGGCAGGGGTGAACGACTATCGATCGGGTGTCTACGGTGCGGAGAGCGTCCGCAATCTCGCCGCCCTGCGCGACCGGTGCGCGGCGCACGGCATCACGCCGATTTTTCTCACCGCACCCCCCATTCGCCCCGCGCTCATGCGCGCGCGCATGGACATCATGGCGCCGCCGTCCGACTGGTGGGCACACCGCGACTACATCAACAACTGGGTCATGCAGCAGGAATACTGCATCGACGTCGCGACCGCGCTCTCCGATGCGAACGGGCAGCTCGAGGAGGCGTACACAACGGACGGACTGCATCCCGATCTCATGGGGAAAAAATACATCGGCGAGCAGGTTGATCTCTATCTGCGCGAGCACTTCGAGTGGGCAAGTTATGAGGCGCTGCATCATGCGCAGCGGGGAAAGGCAGCCGCCGCAGCGGAGGACGGCAAATAACGGCGTGTCCTCCGGAGGGACTTTATGAAGAAACAATATCTGTGTGCGGCACTCCTGCTCGTGGTGATTGCCGTGGGCGGTTTTGTCTGCGCGAAGAGCTATTGGAAGGAGCACACACACGAATATGCACTGATGCAGATTCGTGCGGCGATCGAGAAAAAGGACGCCGCGGGTTTTGCAGAGTACGTCGACGTGGAGCGCGTTCTTTACGGGATGCACGAGAACGCGTCGGAACTCCTTGCCGCGCATATTGACGCACTGCACGAGCGGTACCCGGACGATTGGTTTTTCCGCCACGACGCCGCCTTTATGACACGCTATATGGCGGAGCGGCGCACACGCGATGTCGCGTCGGCGCGCGCCATGCTGGACTATTATTTCGATGAGAAACGCGTCCCCGTCACGCGTGAAGACGGTGCCGCACGCTGGGGCGCGGACGAGATGCGCGTGTTTGCCGCGCATTATACCGCCGCATCGATCGCGCTGACTGCCGCGGACGAAGCGCACGCCGTCTATCTGTGCAGCGTTCGGGGGGATGAGAGTACTTACGGACGCCTGATGCCCGAGGGCAATGTCCGGCTCGTGCTGGAGAAGCAGGACACGGGGCATTGGAAACTCGTTCAAATTGAAACAAGTGACCGCTCGGACAACGGCTTTTACGCATTCGTCGACGGCGCGGAGCGTTACTGGGCATTGCAGGGCTGGGACTAATTGCGAAAAAGGAGAGAAACGAAAGATGAAATACGAATTTACGAAAGACTATCTGACCGGGATTGACGAGATTGACGCCGAGCATCAAAAACTCTTTGACCTCACGAACGAATGCTACGAGCTCGTCATGGAGAGCGCCGCCGAGGATAAATACGACCAAATCGTCGCACTGCTCGGCGAGCTGCGCGACTACGCCGCGACCCATTTCGCGAACGAAGAAGCGTACATGGAGAAGATCAACTACGACAAGCGTTTCAGCGAGCGGTATCAGCACCTGCGCTTCATACAAAAAGTCGACAGCCTCGATCTCGATGCCATCGACGAGAACCAGCAGGAAGAACTGTTGAAGATATTGGATTTCCTGGCGCGGTGGTTGTCGGGGCATATAAAGAATATGGATTGTAGAATCCCTAAGGCGTGACATGCGATCTTGGCGTCTAGCGTCGTTATTCGTCGAATCCTGCGCTCGACGTAGGTTTCATCTACGCCTTCGCTTGTATTCTCCTCATGCCTAGCTATACATCCAAGCTTGCACGTCACTCACGTTACGGCATAACGCGGGATTTTGGCGTATCGCTGTGTCACTGCGAAAAATCCTGCGGAGGGCGTAGGTTTCATCTACGACTTCCTCGCGTTCTCCTCATTCCTAGCCGTGCATCAAAGCTGACGCCTTGCTTACTGCACGGCGATGAGTGGGCGGCGTGACGTGCGATTTTGGCGCATAACTGTGTCACTGCGAAAAATACTGCGCTCGTAGTAGCTTTTCTACGACTTCGCTTGTATTTTTCTTGTTCCTTGTTCTGCATCCAAACTTGCACGTCACTCAGGTTGCGGCTTTAGGAGACGCGGGACTTTGGCGCCCCCACCTCAAGACCTCAAAAATTGCGTTTTTTGAGGTTTGAATTTTCGGGCACCTCAAAATTGGCGTTTTTTGAGGTCTTAATAATCTTTGGAAAGGAGGTAACGATGTCCTACGAGAGCCTTTTTCGTCTTTATCGTAAAAATCCCGCGGTATGGGAGGAAGTCTATCGCGCGCGCTGTGGCAGTCCGTTTACAAAGCATCTCGGGATTCGTATCAAAGAGTACAATCGCTCGAACGGTTACGACGGCTTTTTCTGTTACTGTGAAGATATGTCGCTCCGGCAGGAGCGTATTATGATCGATTTCGCCGCTCTGCAAAAAACGCTGCTGAACATTCCTCAGGCGGGGATTGATCAATATCTTCACGACTGCCTTGTTGATGAAATCAAGGCAAGCAACGATATTGAGGGAGTTCGAAGTACGCGCAGAGAGATCCGCAGCGCGCTTACTGCCGGAGATGCCGCGCGTGTGCGGATGCGTCTCGGCGGTATCGTCGATAAATATGCGCGCATCATAGACGGGGCGCATATTGCGATGGAAAACAGCCGTGATATGCGCGTTCTATTCGATTCCTTCCTCGCCGAAGAAATTGGGCGCAGCGATCCGAAGAACCTTCCGGACGGTATGCTCTTTCGCAAAGAAAGCGTGGACATTATCACGGGTACGCAGAAGGTGATCCATCGCGGTATCTATCCGGAACCCCAAATCATACATGCGATGGATGCGGCGCTCCTCATACTGCATGACGCGTCGATGCCCGCACTCGTCCGGATCGCCGTGTTTCACTATCTGTTCGGCTATATTCATCCGTTTTATGACGGCAACGGGCGCATGTCGCGCTTCATTACCTCGTACATGCTCGCGCGCACACTGCATCCGACGGTTGCACTGCGGCTTTCTATCCTGCTTAAGCAAAATAAAAAGAGGTACTACGACCTCTTCGCCATGACAAACGCCTCGATCAACTGCGGCGACCTCACGCCGTTTATATTGGGAACGCTCGAATTTGTGAATGCCGCCGTCAGCGGTACGGAAAAAAATCTGAGAGAAAAGAAAGACCGCTATGACGTTTATTATAGCCGCATCCAAAAATTAGAGGTCGACCGCACGCTCAAGGAGCTGTACGATGTATTGCTCCAAGCAACGATCTTCTCCGGTGCGGGCGTCAGTAAAAAGGAACTCATGCGGATGCTCGACAAGTCCGAGAACACGATTACCGCGCGCATGAAGGCGATGCCAAGCGGCGTGCTCAGGGAGAACAGAACCGTGCGTCCGTTTAGTTATGTACTGAACCTTAGGGCTTTGGATGAACCGATGTGACGTGCGATTTTGGCGCATAACTGTGTCACTGCGATGCGCGAGAATCCCGCGTCACACCATAATCTGAGTGAGGCGCAAGCTTTGATGCACAGCTAGGAATAAGGAGAATGCGAGAAAGGCGTAGATGAAACCTACGTCGACGAAGCGTTCGACGATATGACAACGCCGTGCGCGAGAATCCCGCGTCACGCCACAAAAATAACCCGCAATGAGCAGATGCGGGTTATTTTTGCTGTGTATTATATTTTAGGAGAGCTTTGGAAAACCGCATCCTATCCGCAGGATACGATCTCTAACGAAAGCCTATGGATACTATAGCACTTAAGAGAATGAAAATCAATACCCTAATAAAAATATTTTCATAAAAATTTCAGGAGAAAATGCCGAAATACAAAAAAATAGGAAAAATGAACTATGTTCAAGAACGGAGAAACACTTTATAATACATGGGAGACAAGGGAAGTGTCTCATCCGAAGGGCGGACGCCCTTCACACATACTCATAAGGAAATGAGGTGGCAGTGATGTCGGTATTATCACTTGCGTCGGTGCTCGACGATCCGGCAAAACAGATTCCGATCTATGCGATGGTGCGTGCTGCGGCGGTGTCTCCTGCGAAGGACGACGCGCTCTTCGAGAACATGCGCGCGGAGCATTTTTCGTATCGGGAGCAGATTCGCCGTCTGGATCGTATGGACAGCGAGGCGTATCGGGTCGACATCGAAAATCTTGCGCGTTCGCTGGACTCGCTGGACGAGGACATCCACAAGGCGGCGTCGCGCGCGATCTTCGGCGATCCGTATGCGGTCGAGCTGAACCATGCCGATGCGAAGAAGACGAAGTGAGCTGCGGCTCGACGAACTACCGGATAGAGAAAAAGAGAGAATGCGCTCTTATGTGCGGCAGATGCCGTCGTGGGAGCGCTTTTTGCTTGCCTGCAAAATACGAATGAGCAAATTGTACATTATAAAAAACTTGTCATACTTTCTTTCCATGTGATAAAATGAACGAAGTCGCATGCAGGTTCGGGCGATATACCGCCGGTTCCGTGCATATCACACCCCCTGCCAAAGGAGGCGTTTTGATGGCAACAATTGCAGGCATTATTTTCGTCGTCATGTATATGGTGATCGTCTCGGAGAAGATTCACCGAACGGTCGCGGCAATGATCGGCGCGGTACTCATGATGCTGCTCGGCATTCTCTCGCAGGAGACGGCGCTGCATCATGTGGACTTTGAGACGCTCGGACTGCTCGTCGGCATGATGGTGCTCGTCGGCGTGACGAAGGAGACGGGGCTCTTTGATTACGTGGCGATCAAGGCGGCAAAGTCGGCAAAGGCGGAGCCGCGCCGCATCCTCGTCTATCTCTGTCTCATCACGGCGCTGTTCTCGGCGTTCCTCGACAATGTGACGACGGTACTTCTCATGGTGCCGGTGACGTTCAGCATCACGAGCATCCTGCGGCTCGATCCGATGCCATACCTCCTGACGCAGATCATCGCGTCGAACATCGGCGGCACGGCGACGCTCATCGGCGACCCGCCGAACATCATGATCGGCAGTGCGGTGAAGGAGCTGACGTTCGTCATGTTCATCGAGCACCTCGCGCCGATTGCAGTCATCTGTATGCTCGCCGTACTCTTTATCATGGAGCGCATCTATCATAAAGATCTTGTGACGACGCCGGAGCGCCGGGAAAAACTCATGCGCATGGACGAAAAGACGGCGATCCGCGATCACGCCCTCCTCAAACGCGCGCTCTTCGTGCTCGGGCTGACGATCCTCGGATTTTTCACGCACTCCTTCACGCACATCGAGTCCTCTCTGATCGCGCTCACGGGCGGATTCCTCCTCCTTCTACTTGCGGGCGGGAGCGAGCAGCTGGTTGAAAAGGCGATGCACGCGGTGGAATGGCCGACGATTTTCTTCTTCATCGGGCTGTTCATCGCGGTCGGCGGTCTGATTGAGACGGGCATCATCGCAGAGCTCGCCGAGCACGCGGTGGCGGCGACGGGCGGCGATCTCACGGCGACGTCAATGTTGATCCTCTGGATGAGCGCGATCGTTTCCTCCGTGCTGGACAACATTCCGTTCGTGGCGACGATGATCCCGCTCATTCAAGGCATGGGCGCGATGGGCATCGAGCATCTCGAGCCGCTCTGGTGGTCGCTCGCCCTCGGCGCATGTCTCGGCGGCAACGGCACGCTCGTCGGCGCGTCGGCAAATCTCATTGTCGCGGGCATGGCGTCCGAGCGCGGCGTGCGCATTTCGTTCGTGCGTTACTTTAAGATCGGTTTCCCACTGATGCTGCTGACAATCGTGCTCTCGACCGTATACGTCTATCTGCGATATCTTCTGTAAAAAAAGGGATGAACTTCCTTGCAGGAAAAATATTCCGGAAGGCGAATAGAAAATATAGAAATTTGCCAAGCTGCCGAATTTCGGCAGCTTTATTTTTTTCAGAGTTCAGGAGGGGCTCATGTTTATTCTTGCATCTGCTTCGCCGCGCAGGCGGGATCTGCTGCTTCAAATCGGGGCTGACTTTGCCGCTGTGACGAGCGGTGCCGAGGAGTCGCTGGAGGAGGCCGTGCCGCATGAGGCGGTTGTGCGCAATGCGCTCGCGAAGGCGCGCGCGGTTGCGGCTGAGTATCCGGAGCACGCGGTGCTCGGTGCGGACACGGCGGTCGTTGTGGACGGCCGTGCGTTCGGCAAACCGCACGATCTCGCCGATGCGCGCCGCATCATCGGGCTTCTCGCGGGGCGGCGGCATGAGGTCTATACGGGCGTGGCGTGGGTCTATCGCGGGCGCGCGTATACGGATGTGATGAAGACCATAGTACAGTTCGCACCGATGCCCCCCGCAGAGATCGAACGCTATGTCAGATCGGGCGAGCCGATGGGCAAGGCGGGCGGCTATGCGATCCAGGGACGTGCGGCAATGTATATCGAGGAGATTCACGGATCGTATTCCAATGTGGTCGGCCTGCCGCTGCAAAATGTTGCGGCGCTGGCGCGGGAGGCGGGCATCAGCCTCTATGACGATCATGCAGATGCGTGAGCTCCCGGCGGGAGAGATGCCGCGTGAGCGGCTGATCAAAAAGGGAGCGCAAGAGCTCACCGATGCGGAGCTGCTGGCGATCCTCCTTCGGACGGGGCGGCGGGGTGAGAATGTGCTCGACATGGCGCGCCGCATCATCAGCGAGCTGCCTGAGCAGCGCATATCGGCGCTGCTTTACATGCCCGCGCAGGAGCTTGCGCGCATCGACGGGCTCGGTCTAGCCAAGGCGGCGACGGTGCTCGCCGCGCTCGAGCTCGGCAGCAGGGCGCAGCGGCGTGCAGGCGCGCGCATCCGCGTGGACGAGGCGCAGGTTGTTGCCGATCTCCTCCTGCCGCGGTATCGTACGGAGATTCACGAGCATTTTCTCGTGCTCCCGCTGACGTCGAAGAACGACATTATTATGGAGGCGGAGGTATCAAGAGGGACGCTCACACGGACGCTTGTCCACCCGCGCGAAGTGTTCGTTCCCGCGATCCGATGCGCCGCCGCACGCGTTATCCTCGTGCATAACCACCCGAGCGGCGATCCGATGCCGAGCGCCGAGGATCACCGCATCACGCGTATTCTCGTGGAAGCGGGGCGGCTGCTTTCGATCCCTGTGGTCGACCACATTGTGCTCGGAAGCGAGGGATATTACAGCTTTGCCGAGCACGGTTTGATTTAAGTACAGTTTTTTTTTGAGGAGAGAGGATTTCACGCCCTAATCATCGAAATATACTGATAAACCCTATTTATCAATGCAGATGAAGAAACGATTAGGAGGGATTATGATGAGCGAGATCAAAAAGATCCTCGTGCCCGTGGACGGCTCCGTGAGCGGATGCAAGGCGGTTGACGAGGCGCTGTTCTTTGCGGAGAAATGCGATGCAGAGCTTGATTTCGTCTACGTTGCGAGCAACATCAACAAGGATATTCCGAGCCATATCGTATTTGACCGCATCTGGGAGAAGATTCCCGCGGGACGCGCCGCGCGCAAGCACGTCAAGACGGGTAATATCGCTAAGACCATCCTCGCCGTTGCGGAGGAGGAGCACAGCGACATCATCATCATGGGCAGCCGCGGGCTCGGTCTCCTCAAAGGGGTCTTTATCGGCAGCGTCAGCCAAAAGGTCATTGAGGAATCGAAGATTCCCGTCATGGTGATTAAGTAGGTGACGCCGTGACCGTCCGGGAGCGTCTTGAGGCGCAGGAGGACGAACTTCTCTCGCCGCTGGCGGCGCGCAGCCGTGATGCAAAGCGCAGCCACGCGATGGAGGAGTGTCCGTTCCGCACGAAGTTCCAACGCGACCGTGACCGCATCCTGCATTCCAAATCGTTTCGTCGGCTCAAGCACAAGACGCAGGTCTACATCGTCGCAGGGGATCATTACCGTACGCGCATGACGCACAGCCTCGAGGTGGCGCAGATCTCACGCACGATTGCGCGCGGGCTCAGGCTCAACGAGGATCTGACGGAGGCGATCGCGCTCGGGCATGATGTGGGGCATACGCCTTTCGGTCATGCGGGCGAGGCGGTGATGGCGGAGATCATCGGGCATTTTGCCCACAACGAGCAGAGCCTGCGCATGGTCGAGATCTTGGAGCGCGGCGGGCGCGGCCTGAACCTGACCGGCGCGGTGCGCGACGGCATCCTCAACCATACGGGAAAGGGATGCCGTCGACGTTCGAGGGACGCATCGTGCGCATCGCCGACCGCATTGCCTACCTCTGCCACGACTATGACGACAGCCTGCGCGCGGGACTCCTCCATGCGAGCGACCTGCCGCGCGAGGTGATCGAGTGCTTTGGCGCGGATACGTCCGCGATGATCACGCGCATGGTATCGGATATGATTGTGACCTCCGAGCAGCGCGGCGACGCGGGGCTGTCGGAGGAGATGCAGCGTGTGATGGATCTGTTCCGCAGCTTTATGTTTGAGCGCATCTATCACTCCAAAACGCTTGCCCACGAGCGCGAACAGGCGGGATTTGTCCTGCGGGCGCTGGTGACACATTTTATGGAGCATTTTGATGCGCTTCCGCGCGCCTTCATTGTGCGCGCCGAGCGCTGGGGCAAGGAGCAGAGCGTCGTCGACTATGTGGCGGGGCTGACGGACAGCTATGCAGTCGCGCTCTTTCACGAGATTTTTGTGCCGCCCGTCGGCGAGATGAGTATACAGCCAATATAGAGGAGTACCGCATGAAAGATCCGAGGATGGAGGCGTTCGTGCAGCAGGTGCGCGCAGCGACCGACATCCTCGCCGTCGTGCAGAGCTATGTGCCGCTCCGGCGCAAGGGTGGACGCTACTGGGGCTGCTGCCCGTTCCACAGCGAAAAGACGCCGTCGTTCTCCGTCGTGCCCGCCGAGGGATTTTTCTACTGCTTCGGCTGTCACGCGGGGGGCGACGCATTCAAGTTCATATCGCTCATGGAGCACATCACGCCGTTCGAGGCGATCAAACGGCAGGCGGAGCAGCTGGGCATCCCTGTCCCCGAGCGAAAACGCGACGCACGCGAAGAGGCACGTCTGCGCGCGCTTGATGATCTGCGCCGCGTGAATGCGCTCGCGCGCGATTTCTTCCACAACTGCCTTACGATGACGCGTTACGGTGCGCCGGGTAAAGCGTATCTCGCAGGGCGCGGCATGACGGAGGAGACGATCGAACGCTGGGGCATCGGCTTTGCGCCCGGCGCGTGGTCAAAGCTCGCCGACGCCTTTCAAAAACGCGGCATCCCGGAAAAATTGCTCCTTGAGGCGGGGCTTTGCTCCGCACGCGAGCGCAGCGGCGGCATCTACGACAGGTTTCGCAATCGCGTGATGATCCCGATCGCGGACGAGCGCGGGCGCATCGTCGGGTTTGGCGGGCGCGTGCTCGGGGACGGGACGCCGAAATATCTGAACACGGCGGAGACGCCCGTGTTTAACAAGCGGAAGCTCCTCTTTGGACTCGACCGCGCGCACCGTGCCATCGCGCATGAGGGCTATGCCGTTGTGGTCGAGGGGTACATGGACGCCATCGCGGTTGCCGAGGCGGGCGTGGCGAACGTCGTTGCGACGCTTGGCACGGCGTTCACGGAGGATCATGCGGCGCTCCTCCTGCGCCGCGCGCCGCGCATTGTGTTCTGCTATGACAGTGATGCGGCGGGGCAGGAGGCGACGCTGCGCGCGCTCACCGCGGTGCGCGGACGTGCGGCGGAGCTGCGCGTCCTGCTGCTCCCGGACGGCAAGGATCCCGACGAATATATCCGCACACACGGTGCCGATGCGTTCCGCGCGCTCATCGACGCGGCGCTGCCTGTGCCCGAGTACCGGCTGCGCCACATCGCCGCCCGGATGGCGCCGGGGGCGGAGGGACAGCGCGCGGCACTCCGGGAGATGCTGCCCGTGCTCGCAGAGCTTGATGATGTAACGCGCCCCGCCTATGTGCGCCGCACGGCGGCGGAACTCTTTCTCGACGAGGGCGTGATCGGAGATGCCTTGCGTCGGTTCCGGATGCACGGCGGTACGGAGGAGCCGGCGCCGCGGGCGCAGAGCGGCGCAGTCCCGCAGCGTCCCGTGCGGCGGGAGCGCGGCACTGCGGCGGAGCGCGCAGGGCGTGAACTGCTTGCCGCCGTCTGGCGGGATGTGACGACGCTCGCGGAGATCGATGCTGCAGTCCCGCTGACGGAATTTCCCGATGCCTTTTTCGGAGATATTTTGCGGGCGGCGGCGGAGCATACGGCGGCGGGCGGCGCGCTCGATGCAGATTTTATCGCGGAACTCCCTGCGGCGGCGGGAGCGGCAATTTCACGCGCACTCGTTGAGGAGGGACGATCCGAAGAAAGTTTTCAAGACGCCCTCCGGACATTTCACCGGATGCATCTTACGGCGCGGCTCGCCCTGCATACGAGGCGCGCGGAAGAAATGATGCAAGAAGGAAAACAGGCATATATTGACGAATTAAACGAAGTGAAGAAGATACAAGACGAACTTTCCGCCCTTTAGGGATCCGGGCACATAGACGATAGACAATATACGCTGATCATACGGCAAGAGAGAACCGAAAGGAGGGGACAAAATGCAGGCAGCAGCACAGCGCGTGCCGGAAGAAGACCGCGCTATCGGGCGCATTGACGAACTGCTCAAGAGAGGCAAAGAGAACGGCGGTACACTGACGTTCAGCGAACTCATCGAAGAATTGGAAAAAAGCGATATGTCCCCCGATGAGATGGATGATTTGTACGGGCGCTTCCGGGAGTTCGGCGTCGAGATTGTCGACGATACGGATATGGAAGCAATGGCGGCGGAGGATGCCGAGAGTCTCGCGGCGGACGATGCGGATATGGAGCAGGAGGAAGCGGTCGAGATTGATCTCTCCGTCCCTGAGGGCGTTGCGCTTGATGATCCCGTCCGCATGTACCTCAAGGAGATCGGGCGTGTGCCGCTTCTCACGGCGGAGGAGGAAGTCGAGCTCGCGCGGCGCATGGAGGCGGGCGACGCGAGTGCGCGGCACCGGCTCGAGGAGGCGAATCTGCGTCTCGTTGTGAGCATTGCAAAGCGTTACGTCGGGCGCGGGATGCTCTTTCTCGATCTCATCCAGGAGGGGAATTTGGGGCTCCTCAAAGCAGTCGAGAAATTCGACTACAGCAAAGGCTATAAATTCAGCACCTATGCGACATGGTGGATCCGTCAGGCAATCACGCGCGCACTTGCCGATCAGGCGCGGACGATCCGCATCCCCGTGCATATGGTCGAGACCATCAATAAACTCGTACGTGTTTCGCGCAGCCTGCTGCAGGAACTCGGGCGCGACGCGACAGCGGAGGAGATCGCCAAGGAAATGGGTCTCAGCGTCGTGCGCGTACGCGAAATCATGAAGATCGCACAGGAACCCGTGTCTCTCGAGACGCCGGTCGGCGAGGAGGAGGATTCCCATCTTGGCGATTTCATCGAGGACGAAGCGGCGCTCGATCCCGCAGACGCGGCGTCGATGATGCTGCTGAAAGAGCAGATCTCTGAGGTATTAAAGACGCTTGCTCCGCGGGAAGCGGAGGTGCTGCGTCTGCGCTTCGGTCTCGAGGACGGACGCTCCCGTACTCTTGAGGAGGTCGGACAGAGCTTCGGCGTCACGCGTGAGCGTATTCGCCAGATCGAGGCAAAGGCGCTGCGCAAACTGCGCCATCCTGTGCGTCTGCGAAAACTGCAGGGAAATTTTGAATTTTGACATTGGATCGGCAATAGAGCGATTTTACACGGAACCAATTTACGGTAGGAGGACAGCGTTATGGCAGAGGGGACGGAGCAAAAAAAGGCGCCGAGCACCGAAATCATTGAACGCCTGCTTACAAAGGGCAAAAAGAACGGCGGCTCGCTGACATACGGCGAGTTGATCGACGCACTCCAAAAACAGGATATGTCCCCCGACGAAATGGACGATATGTACCAACGGTTTGCCGACGAGGGTGTCGACATCGTAGACGAGGCCTCGGCGGCGGATGAACCCGCACCTGAAGAGCCGGCTGAAAAAGAAGAAGAGGTCGAGATCGACCTCTCCATTCCCGAGGGCGTCAGCCTCGACGACCCCGTCCGCATGTACCTCAAGGAAATCGGGCATGTTCCCCTCCTCACGGCGGAGGAGGAAGTTGAGCTCGCGCAGCTCATGGAGGCGGGGGACGAGGAGGCGCGCCATCGCCTTGAGGAGGCAAATTTGCGTCTCGTCGTCAGCATTGCAAAACGCTACGTCGGGCGCGGAATGCTCTTTCTCGATCTCATCCAGGAGGGAAACCTCGGACTCCTCAAGGCGGTCGAGAAATTCGATTACAGCAAGGGCTACAAGTTCAGCACCTATGCGACGTGGTGGATTCGCCAGGCGATTACGCGCGCAATTGCCGACCAGGCACGCACGATCCGCATCCCGGTCCACATGGTCGAGACGATCAACAAACTCGTCCGCATTTCGCGGCAGCTGCTGCAGGAGCTCGGACGCGACCCGCGCCCCGAGGAAATCGCAAAGGAGATGGGCATCAGTGTCGCCCGTGTCCATGAGATCATGAAGATCGCGCAGGAACCCGTCTCCCTCGAGACGCCGATCGGTGAGGAGGAGGACTCCCACCTCGGCGACTTCATCGAGGATGAGGCAGCGCCCGCGCCCGCCGAAGCCGCCTCGTTTATGCTCCTCAGAGAGCAGCTCGAAGAGGTGCTCGAAACGCTCACCGACCGTGAAAAGAATGTCCTGCGCCTGCGCTTCGGACTCGAGGACGGGCGATCGCGCACCCTCGAAGAGGTCGGACAGAGCTTTGGCGTCACGCGCGAGCGTATCCGCCAGATCGAGGCAAAGGCACTGCGCAAGCTGCGCCATCCGAGCCGCAGTAAAGTACTCCGGGATTTCTTAGAATAAAAATCCATTGACAAGCGCGCACCAAGGTGTTACGATGACCATGCAGGGGATCCTGCGGCGTCTGCCGGAAAGAAGTGCTGCGCGATGCTTTTCACCATTGATATTCGTTTACGACACCCGACTCCACAGGACTGTGTGCGGTCGGGTTTTATTATTTTTTAAGGGGGTAATTTTATGCCGGTCAATCAGGGGAAGATCGTCATCATCGGGACGAGCAATGTCGGCTCTGCCGTGCTCAACAAGATTGCGGATTTTCAGCTCGCATCCGAGATTGCGCTCATCGATCTCGACATGGATCGTGCGCGCGGTGAGGCACTCGACACGAGTCACGCGATGTCCTCGCCCTACAGCACGAATATCAAGATTCATCCGGGCAGTTATGAGGACTGCAAAGACGCGGCGTTCATCGTCATCACGGCGGGGCCGTCCATCCTGCCGGGGCAGACGCCCGATCGGCTGAAGCTCGCAAGCACGAACACGAAGATCATGCGCTCCATCTTCAGCGAGATCACAAAGTATACGAAGGAAGCCATGGTCATCATGGTCACGAATCCGCTCGATGTGGCGACCTATGTCGTCTCGACCGAGTTTGACTATCCGCGCGAAAAGATTCTCGGCACGGGCACGATGCTTGAGACCTATCGGTTCCGCTACATCCTCGCCGAGCACTACGACATGGATCCGAAGAACATCCACGGCTATGTCCTCGGCGAGCACGGCAACGACGCCTTTGTCGCGTGGTCGACGGTCAATTGCGCGGGCTTTGGCATCGAGCATCTCGACGAATATTTCCATGCAAAGGAGAAACTGCGCCGCGAGGACGTCGAAAAAGGGCTGATTCAGACCGCGTACGACGTCATCAATCTCAAAGGCTATACGAATACGGGCATCGCGATGGTCGTCTGCCGCTTTATCAAGGCGATCCTCTTCAACGAGCATACGATTCTGCCATGCGCCGCCGCGATGAAGGGGGAGTATGGCATCAGCGACGTCGCGCTTTCCATTCCGCGGATGCTCACGCGGGAGGGCGTCGTGCGCTCCTTTGAGGTGCGCCTGCCCGAGGAGGAGATGGAGAAGCTGCGCCGCGCGCAAAAGAGTGTCCGCAGCGCACTCGACGGCGCCGGAGTGAAGTAAAGGGGCTTCCTTATAATTTTCCTTGACAGGACGGCGCATTGCCTTTATAATAAGCGCGTCTGACACATTCCTCGATAGCTCAGTCGGTAGAGCGTCTGACTGTTAATCAGAATGTCACAGGTTCGAGTCCTGTTCGAGGAGCCATTTGTATATGCGAGGGTGTAACGCAGCGTTACACCCTTTCTTTTTATCTGTTGTTATATTTTTGAGGGACTATGATGCAACTGGATGCGCGTCTTGCGGCGATTGCGGCGTTCGTTCCCGCGGGGATGTCGTTTGCGGATATTGGCGGGGATCATGCCTATCTTGCGGCGGCACTCATCAAGGAGGGTCGTGCGCCGCGCGCGGTCGTCGGCGATCTGAGCGCGGGTGCGTGTGCGGCGGCGCGGCGGACGGTGGAGGCGCGCGTGCTCGCTGACCGCATCGCCGTGCGGCAGGGCGACGGGCTTTCGGTGCTCGTGCCGGGCGAGGCGGAGTCGGTCGTGATTGCGGGGATGGGCGGCGCGCTCATCGTGCAGATTTTGGCGCAAAGTCCCGATGTGCTCGCGCATGTAAAGGCGCTCGTCCTGCAGCCAATGAATGCGGGGGCAAAGCTCCGCGCGTGGCTCTACGAGAACGGGTGGCATACAGCGGACGAGACGCTGGCACGCGCGGGCGGGCGCATCTACGAGGTGATCCGCGCCGAGCGGGGGCACGCGGCGATGCCCGCGGACGTGTTCCTACATGTGGGGGAAAAACTCCTCGCGCGCCGCGATCCGCTGCTCAGAGCGTTTGTCACGGAGAAGATCGCAAAGCTCCGCCGCGCGGCATCCGGCATGGAGCGCGGTGCGTCGGCGCGCACGAGCGGCGCATACCGCGCGGTCACGGAGCGGATCGCGGCGCTTGAAGGGATTTTGAAAATATTGTGAGGCAGCATTGCCGCTTGGCATTTGCCTTGCGAAAAAAGCGGGGCTTAAAAATCGCTGCGGCAAATGCCGCGCGGCTCGCAGCAAGATGATATGTAACGTCATATCCGTTCAACGGGAAACATACCGCCCTATGCCGCCCACTGGCGATTGACGGCGGCATATCTGATTGGTATGATTGCGGTTCAGGGGCGCATTTCATGCCGCGGCGCAAACGACGCGCGCGTGAGATATGCCGTGAACGCGACTGCGCCGCACCGCCCGGCGGTCGATCATGCGCCGGGCAGTTCCGCGGCGCGGCGACACCGCATGTTCCCGTATGTATCCGATGCGCGCCGCCCCTGCGGGGAGTGCTAAGCGGCGTGAGAACGCATCCCCTTCGCCGCACGATATGTAACGTCATATCCGTTCAACGGGAAACATACCGTCCTACGCCGTACAAAATGACAACCATATGATTGCCGCTTGGCATTTGCCTTGCGAAAAAAGCGGGGCTTAAAAATCGCTGCGGCAAACGCCGCGCGGCACACGGCAACGACCATGTGTAACGTCATATCCGTTCAACGGAAAACATACCGTCCTACGCTGCACAAAATGACACAGCGATGCGCGAAAATCCCGCCGCCTAACGCCGAAACCTGAGTGACGCGGAAGTTTCGATGCATAGCTAGGAATGAGGAGAATGCGAGCGACGGCGTAGTAAAAAAGCTACTCCTAGCGAAGCATTCGACGAATGACAACGCTAGGCGCGAAAATCCCGCGTCACTATAAAGGAGAAAATATGTTAAGCTGCCAAACCATCATGTCCGCCCTCGAACGCATCGCCCCCCGCCGCCTCGCCGAGGACTGGGACAACCCGGGGCTTCTCGTCGGGAGCTTTGCCCAGAAAGTACACCGCCTCATGGTCGCGCTCGACGTGGACGATGCCGTCGTGGATGAGGCGATCGAACGCCGGGCGGACATGATCATCGCGCACCATCCCGCGATTTTCCGCGGCATGAAGCATCTGCGCACCGATCTCCCGCTCGGGCGGCGTCTCGCAAAACTCGTGACGCATAACGTCGCCGTCGCCGCCGCGCATACGAACCTCGACATCACGCGTGGCGGGGTCAACGACGTCCTCGCCGCGCACCTCGGACTCGAAAAACTCGCCGCGTTCGTCGTGACGGGGGAATCGGACGGCGAGGTGGACAGCCTCGGACGCATCGGCACACTGCCCGCGCCCGTCTCCATCGAGGAATTTGCCGACCATGTAAAAAATGCGCTCCATGTCTCCCATGTGCGCCTTGCCGCCGTTCCCGACCGCCCCGTGCGGAGCGTCGCGGTCTGCGGCGGCGCGGGCGCGGAGTTCATCGACAAGGCGGCGATCCGCGGCGCGGACGTCTACGTTACGGGCGATGTGAAATACCACGACGCCCAGCGCGCCGTTGAGCAGGGGATGCACATCATCGATGCCGGACATTTCGGCACGGAGTTCCCTGTCGTCTCCGTCCTCGCGGGGCATCTGCGCGCGGAACTCGAAAACGAGCACGGGGAGATTGAGATTTTTATCACAAACAGACAGCAGGACGTTTTTCAAGTCATCATATAATATAGTAGCAAACGATCACGAAAAGCTATCGCAGAGGAGAAGGGGAGCTTCATGGAGCAGTCGCATATTCGTAATTTTTCCATCATCGCTCATATCGATCACGGCAAATCGACCATCGCCGACCGCCTCATCGAGTATACGGGGACGCTCAGCAAGCGCGAGATGGAGGCACAGGTGCTCGACAGCATGGATCTCGAGCGCGAGCGCGGCATCACCATCAAGGCGCAGACCGTCCGTCTCGACTACCGCGGCGCCGACGGCGAGATGTACGAGCTGAACCTTATCGACACGCCGGGGCATGTCGATTTTAACTACGAGGTCTCGCGCAGCCTTGCCGCATGCGAGGGTGCGCTCCTCGTCGTGGATGCGGCGCAAGGCGTGGAAGCGCAGACGCTCGCGAACGTCTATCTCGCGCTCGAACACGACCTCGAAATCCTCCCCGTCATCAACAAAATCGACCTGCCGAGCGCAGAACCCGAGCGCGTCGCCCACGAGATCGAGGACACCATCGGGCTCGATACGAGCGCGGCGGTGCTCGCCTCGGCAAAGACCGGCATCGGCATCAAGGAGATCCTCGACGCCATCGTCGCCTATGTTCCCGCACCCGAGGGAGATGCGGACGCGCCCCTGCGTGCGCTCATCTTCGACTCCTATTTCGACCCGTACAAGGGCGTCATCGCAAACGTGCGCGTGAAGGAGGGCGCCATCAAAAAGGGCATGAAGCTAAAGCTCATGGCGACGGGCAAGACCTTTGAGGTGACGGACGTCGGCTGTTTCCGCCCGCAGCCCGTGGATACGGGCGCACTTGGCACAGGCGAGGTCGGGTTCATCGCGGGGGCGCTCAAGGACGTGCGCGACGTGCGCGTCGGCGACACTGTGACGAGTGCGGAGCGCCCCGCCGCCGAGGCACTGCCGGGCTATCGCGGCGTAACGCCGATGGTATTCTGCGGGCTTTATCCCGAGGACAGCAAGGACTACGACAATCTGCGCGAAGCGCTCGAAAAGCTCCAACTCAATGACGCCGCGCTCGTCTTTGAACCCGAGACCTCCATCGCGCTTGGTTTCGGCTTCCGCTGCGGCTTCCTCGGACTCCTGCACATGGACGTCATACAGGAGCGGCTTGAGCGCGAGTACAACCTCGGACTCATCATGACCGCGCCGTCCGTCGTCTACCACGTCTACCGCACGGACGGCACCATGCGCGCCGTCAGCAACCCCGCAGACCTGCCGCCGCAGACCGAGATTGATCACATTGAGGAGCCGTATGTCAAGGCGACTGTCATCGTGCCGAAGGACTACGTCGGCGCGGTCATGGAGATTTCGCAGGAAAAGCGCGGCATCTTTAAGACCATGGACTACCTCGACGCGACGCGCGTCATGATCATCTACGAAATCCCGCTCAACGAGATCCTTTACGACTATTTCGACCGGCTGAAATCCGCCACGCGCGGCTATGCCTCGCTCGACTACGAACTCATCGACTATCGGGCGGGCAGTCTCGTGAAGCTCGACATTCTCCTCAACGGCGACCCCGTAGACGCGCTCTCGACCATTGTCCACCGCGACCGCGCCGTAGCGCGCGGTCGTCAGCTCGCCGTGAAGCTCAAGGGCATCATCCCGCAGCAGATGTTCGAGATCCCCATCCAAGCCGCGATCGGGAGCAAGATCATTGCGCGCGAGAACGTGCGCGCCCGCCGCAAGGACGTCCTTGCAAAATGCTACGGCGGCGACATCACGCGTAAGCGCAAGCTCCTCGAAAAGCAAAAAGAGGGCAAGAAGCGCATGAAGGCGGTCGGCAGCGTCGAGCTCCCGCAGGAAGCGTTCATGGCGGTGCTGAAAATTGACGAATAAAAAAAGGGCGTGGGGCGTCTACGTCCACATTCCCTATTGTGTGAAAAAATGCGCGTATTGTGACTTCGCCTCCGCGTCGATGGGGGGGGACACAGCGCGCGAACAGGAACAATATGCGGCGGCGCTGCGCGCGGAGATCATGCGCACGGCGCCGCCGCTTTTCGCGCGTTTTGGCGACGTGGTGACCGTTTACTTCGGCGGCGGCACGCCGACCGCGCTCCCCGCGCATCTGCTCACCGGCATCATCCGTGCGGTGCAGGCGGCGGCAGGAACGCCCGCAGAGCTGACCGGAGGCGAACCCGGGGACGGTGGACGAGGAATGTTTTGCGCAGCTTCGTGCGGCAGGCGTGAACCGCATCAGTCTCGGCGTGCAGAGCTTTGACGACGCGCTCCTTCGCCGCATCGGGCGCGTCCATACGGCGGAGGAAGCACGCGCGGCGTTTCGTGCGGCGCGCGCCGCGGGCTTTACGAATATCAGCATTGACCTTATGTACGGACTGCCGGGGCAGACGCTGCACGATCTGCAGGAGAGTGTCCACGCTGTGATTGCGCTCGCACCCGAACACATATCGGTCTACGGGCTGACCGTCGAGGAGGGGACGCCCTTTGCCGCGGCACAGGCGGCGGGACGGCTCGACCTGCCGCCGGAGGAGACGGCGGAGGAGATGTACGACTATCTCATGGCGGAGCTGCCCGCGCGCGGCTATCTGCGCTATGAGATTTCAAATTTTGCGCGGCGGGGCTTTGAGAGCCGGCACAACCTCGGTTACTGGCGAAGCGTTCCGTATCTCGGCGTCGGCGCGGCGGCGCACGGATACGTCGATAACGTCCGTTGGGAGAACGAGCGCGACACCGCCGCCTATATCCGCAGGGTGATGGCGGGTGAGGATGTGCGCCGCGCCGAGAATGGAGCGCGCACGCGGACGGCTGCGATGGAGGAGTATGCGTTCCTCGCCCTGCGCACCGCTGAGGGAATCGACGAGGCGGATTTTCACCGCACATGGGGTGTGCCGTTCGAGGAAGTCTACGGCGCAGTCCTGCCGCGCCTTATTGAAAAGGGATTGCTGAAACGCACAGACGGGTTTACCGCGCTCACACCTCTTGGTATGAAATATGGGAACGAGGTGTTTGCGGAATTTTTGTTGTCGTAGCATAAAAAAATATGCTATGATTGGGACGCACGATCTTGGCGCCTAGCGTCGTCATTTTTGGCAAACGCTTCGTCGACGTAGGTCTTGGCTACGCCTTCCTCGCGTTTGCCGCAATTCCTAGCTATGCATCGAAACTTCTGCGTCACAGTGTCGCAGGATTTTCGCGCCTAGCGTCGTTATTTCGTACGGCGATAAGTTACGCCGCCATGGCGAGACGGAGGGCACGGCAGCGCCGTGCCCCTACCGGGGCGGCATAGCTTGATTGTATTTGTTAAAGACGACGGTTTGGCGGAATCATCGTATATATTCACGTGTGATTGCGATGCAGCTTGCATCGTGGGGAAGTCCCGCGATGATCGCGCGTCCTGTAGGGGCACGGCGCTGCCGTGCCCTTGAACGAGTTATGCGCGCTTTGCAACGTGCCGCTTTATTTCAAACAAGGTTATACTAGAAAGAGGTATCCATATGAAAACACTAACCATGATCGAGATGGCGGGCTGTCCGTACTGCGCGAACGCCCGGCGCGCCATACAGGCGCTGCAGGCGGAGGGCGGCGCCTATGCGGATGTCCCTGTCGAATACATTGACGAGAACGCCGAGCCCGAGCGCACGAAGCCGTACGCCGGCATGTACTACTACGTCCCGAGCCTCTTCGTCGGCGGCGAGAAATACTACGAAGCCCAACCGGGACACGACTATGAGACGATTCTCGCGGCGGTACGTGTTGCTTTTGACGCCATAACAAAGAGTTAAAACTTTTATGCATAGAAATTATGCATATTTTTCATGAAAGAAAAATGAAAAACTACTTGTAAAATCGTCTGAAATAAAGCATAATATTAAGCATATTGCTCCGTGGAGAGAGCATGTATAGGAGGAACTATCAAATAAATCTGAGAGTTCCTAAAATCTAAGGATGAGGTGAGTTTATGCATCAACCTGTAACCAACGACCCATTCGTCATCATGATCATCAACATGGTCATCGTCTTCGCCGTACTCACTGCAGTATGGGCGCTGATCGAGATCACGCATAGGATTGATCCGACGAAGAAGAAGGCGGATCCTCCTGCGGCACAGCCCGTAGGCGGTGCGGCTCCCGCCGCTCCGGCTGCCCCTGCTGCTAAGACCGGCGGTTTGAACGCAGAAACGGTCGCCGTCATTGCGGCAGCTGTCAGCGCGTGCGGATGCAGCGCAGATCAGATTCAGGCGATTCGTCCCGCTGAGCAGCCTGCATGGACGGGCTTTGGTCGCGTCAGCGGCATGCGCTCGTGATGACGGGGAGGTATTGACACAATGGACTTTTTTAGCGCGTTTTCTGTCTCGCTGCAGGCGATCGCTGAGAGCAGTGGATTCTCGGCGTTCACCGGCGGAAATCTGATCATGATCATTGTCGGTCTCGTGCTCCTTTATCTCGCATTTGCAAGGGACTTCGAGCCGCTGCTTCTCAGCCCGATCGCATTCGGCTGTATTCTCGCAAACATCCCTCTCACGGGATTCTACGATGAGATGGGCGTCATGTCCGCCATCGGATTCGGTATCAAGTATGAAATCTTCCCGCCGCTCATCTTCCTTGGCGTCGGCGCGATGACGGACTTCGGTCCGCTGATTGCCCGTCCCTCGAGCCTGCTCATGGGCGCTGCCGCACAGTTCGGCGTGTTCGTAGCGCTGCTCGGCGCGATGTTGCTCGGATTCACCGCACAGCAGGCGGGCGCAATCGGCATCATCGGCGGTGCGGACGGCCCGACCTCCATCTACCTTGCTTCGAAGATGGCGCCCGAGCTGCTCGGCGCGATCGCCGTTGCCGCGTACACCTACATGGCGCTCGTTCCGCTGATCCAGCCGCCGGTCATGAAGCTCTTCACGAGCAAGAAAGAGCGCGAAGTCGTGATGGAGCAGGCACGTGAAGTCACGAAGTTCGAGCGCATTGCGTTCCCGATCGTTTCGACGATCTTCATCAGCCTTCTCCTCCCGTCCATCGCTGCCCTGCTCGGTATGCTCATGCTGGGCAACCTCTTCCGTGAGAGCGGTGTGACGGATCGTCTCTCTGATACCGCGCAGAACTCGCTGATCAACACGGTCACGATCTTCCTCGCGCTCGGCACCGGTCTCACGATGAGCGCCGAGAGCTTCCTCGTCAAAGAGACGATTATGATCATCTGCCTTGGTCTTGTTGCGTTCATCTTCGGTACCGCCGCAGGTGTCTGGCTCGGCAAGATCATGTGCCGCGTGACGGGCTGGAAGGTCAACCCGCTCATCGGCTCCGCCGGTGTTTCCGCCGTTCCGATGGCGGCGCGCGTCAGCCAGATCGTCGGCATTAAGGCAAAGCCGGGCAACTACCTCCTCATGCACGCCATGGGACCGAACGTTGCCGGTGTTATCGGTACCGCCGTTGCAGCGGGCACGATGCTTGCAATGCTGATGTAATTTGGTATACCTTGCTTATTAAGGGATTTCGTACGAAGGTACGGAGTCCCTTTTTTGATGTTGTGTCGTAATAGTATCCCGCATTGTTGTAAGTGACAAAGCTGAGTACGAAAATCCTGCGTCACACCATTTGACAAAAACTGTTGTCACGGCTAATATGGAGTAGGATTTTCCGATTGCTCCGGCGTTCTTCCACCGCGGAGCAGCGCATCCAATATATGATTGTTTTGGAAGGAAGGAAATATATGCGCGGAACTTTTTTTGGCATTGGCGTCGGACCGGGGGATCCGGAACTTTTAACGGTCAAGGCGATCAAGGCGATCGAGAAGGTGGACGTCCTCATCGCGCCCAAGACGGAGAAGAAGGAGGGGAGCGTCGCGCTCGAGATCGCAGGCCCCTACCTCAAGGAACACATAGAGATCGTCTATCAGGTGTTTCCGATGGTCAAGGATTTCGCCGAGAACACGGACGCGTGGGAGGCGAACAAGGAGGAAATCCTGGCGCTCCTGAATGCAGGCAAGAACGTCGCGTTCCTGACACTCGGCGATCCGATGTTTTTCAGCACCTATATCTATGTGTTCCGTCTGCTCGAGCATGAGGACATCGACATCGTGACCATCCCGGGCGTGCCGGCGTTCGCGGCGATCGGCAGCCGCATCGGGCGCCCCATCGTCGAGGGCAACGACGTGCTCGCCATCATCCCGGCGACCGCGCCGAAGGAGCGGCTCGAGGAGATTATGAAGGTCGCATCCAGCGCCGTCATTATGAAGGTCTACCGCAACTACCCCGAGATCGTCGATCTCCTGCACCGCAACAACATGACAGAGCAGGCGGTGCTCGTCAGCCGTGCGGGGCTGGACGACGAACGCATCATTGAGAACCTGGAAGAACATGCAGATGAGAAACTGAACTACCTTTCCACTATCTTGACACGAAGGAGTTAAATCATGTTCAAACAATGCGCAGCCGCATTCCTCGCGGCATCCACTCTTCTCTTCTCCGCGTGCGGCGCACCGAACGAGAAACCGGCGGCAACGGCGGCGGAAAACGCCGCATTTGCGACCATCACGGACGATAATGGGCGGACGGTGACCTTTGCGGAGAAACCGCAGCGCGTCGTCGTTACGTCCGCCTCCTATCTCGCGCCGTTCTATGCCGTCGGCGGCGAGGTGGTCGGGCGCCCCACGACGAAGGCGAAGGTACTTGCTGAGGCGGCAAATGCTGCAGAGATCGGCCCCGTCTATCAGATCGACATGGAAAAGGTCATTTCGCTCAAACCTGATCTCGTCATGATCATCAAGGGCATCAATGAAAAGCTCATCGACACGCTCGATGCGAACGGGATCAAGAGCATCGTCGTCGACATGAAGAGCTACGACGACGTGAAGCGCACACTGACTACGTTTGCCGCGCTTACAGGCCATCCGGATAAAGGCGCGGAACTCATCGCAAAGATGGATGCGGATATTGAGGACGTCAAGAACAGCATCCCGCACGAGAAGAAGCGCATCACCATCATCCACAGCACGGGACAGGGGCTTTCCGTCCAGCTCGACGGCAGCATCGCGGGCTCGATCGCGAACATGCTCGGGTGGGAGAACACGGCGAGCGGGATGACGGCGCTCGACAAGAACCCCGATGCCGCCCCCTACAGCATGGAGGCGCTGGTCGCGCAGAACCCCGACATCATCTTCGTCACGAGCATGGGCGAAGAGGCGGAGATCCGCGCGTCGATGGAGGCGATGTTCAATGAAAGCCCTGCGTGGCAGAGCGTCGCCGCCGTGCGCGAGAATAAGGTGTACTACCTGCCGCAGGCGCTCTTCCTCTTCAGCCCCGGCATTGACTTCCCCGCGGCAGTGCGCTACATGGCGCATCTCGTTTACCCATGAAGAAGCGTCTCGCACTCCTCGTCCTCTTTGCCGTGCTCGCGGGAGTCTCGATCCTGATCTCGACGGCAAAGGGGACGGCGGATATTCCCTTTGAGGAAATCTTTGCCATCCTCGGCGGCACGCGCGATACGGCGCACGCGCAGATCCTCTGGAACATCCGCCTGCCGCGCACGATCGTCGCCGCGCTCGTCGGCATCAACCTCTCGCTCTCGGGCGCGATCCTGCAGGCGATCCTGCGCAACCCGCTCGCCGATCCGCACATCATCGGCATCTCCTCGGGGGCGGGACTTGCGGGCATCTTTATCATGCTCGTCCTGCCGGGGGCGGCGCTGCTCATCACGCCGGGCGCATTCGTGGGGGCGATGATCGCCGCCGCGCTCATCTATATCCTTGCGTGGAAGGACGGGATTCGCCCGACCCGCATCATCCTCGCAGGCGTTGCGGTGTCGGCGTTCCTCGGCGCGGGCATCTCGGCGATGATGATCCTCTACAGCGACCGCGTGCAGGGCGCACTCATGTGGATGGTCGGCGGGCTCTCCGCGCGCACATGGCCGCATGTCGACATGCTTCTGCCGTATACCATTGGGGCGGGACTGCTCACCCTCTGTGCCGCACAGCGTCTGAACATCCTCCAGCTCGGGGATGATATGGCGCGCGGCATCGGGCTTGCCGTGGAGCGCACGCGCATCCTCCTGACCGCCCTTGCCGCCCTGCTTGCCGCGAGCGCGGTCTCGGTCGTCGGACTGCTCGGCTTTGTCGGGCTCATCGTTCCGCACGCCGCGCGTCTCATGATTGGCTCGGACTATCGGTTCCTCCTGCCTGCGGCGGCGCTGCTCGGCGTGACGACGCTGACCCTCAGCGACACCGTGGCACGGCTGCTCTTTTCGCCCATGGAGCTGCCTGTCGGCATCATCATGGCGGCGCTTGGCGCGCCGTTCTTCCTGTATCTCCTCCGGAGGCAGCTATGAGCGCGGGGGTTACGGCGCGCAGCCTCTCCGTTAGGATCGCGGGCAAAGAGATCCTGCACGGACTGAATGTCTCCGTCGCACCGGGACGGCGCACCGCCATCATCGGCCCCAACGGCGCGGGGAAAACGACGCTCCTGCGCGCCCTCTCGGGGCTGAACGCACGCTATACCGGAGAGATCATGCTGGGCGGCAAAGAGCTGGGGAGCTACGCGGAAAAAGAACTCGCACGCGTGCGCGCCATCCTGCCGCAGGAGCGCGGGGCGGCGCAGGGGCTGACGGTAGAGCAGCTCGTCTCCTATGGACGGTTCTCTCATCGCAGTGTTTTTCAGGCGCGTGACGGCGCGGAAGACCGCGCGGCGGTCGCGTGGGCGATGGAGACCGCACATGTTGATGCCTTTGCAGAGCGCGAGGTGCATACCCTCTCGGGCGGCGAGCGGCAGCGCGTCTACCTCGCCATGGCGCTCAGTCAGCGGCCGCGCCTGCTCCTGCTCGACGAGCCGACCACCTATCTCGACGTCGCGCATCAGCTGCGCGTCATGGAGATCATCACGAACCTCAACCGCGACAGCGGCATCACCATCCTCATGGTACTGCACGACATGGCGCATGCCATGCAGTACGCCGACGACATCGTGCTCATGCGCAAAGGTGAGATCGTCGCTACAGGGGCGCCCGCCGACGTCCTCACAGAGGAGCGGATCGCGGACGTATTCGGCGTGCGGGTGGAGATATTTACGAACAGCCTAGGAGTGCGTGTGCCGTCCCCCGTGTCTTTAGTGTGACGCGGGATTTTCGCGCCTAGCGTCGTCATTTTCGGCGAACGCTTCGTCGACGTAGGTTTTTGGCTACGCCTTCCTCACGTTTGCCGTAATTCCTAGCTATGCATCGAAACTTCCGCGTCACTCAGGTTACGGCTTTAGGAGGATGCGGGGGGGGGACGCGCATTGCCGTGTCATATCGTCGGACACTGCGAAGGACCGTAGCTCTTAACTACGACTTCCTTCGTGTCCTCCTTCAATCTATGCGTGTGCAACCAAAGAAATGAGGCAAGAGTATATGTCATTCTTCTTGGAACTGAAAAAAGAAATGAAAAGAGAGCGCACAGAGGGAATTGCTGAAGGGCGTGAAGAAGGGCAGATAAATGCACTTCGCAATATCATGGAGGGACTAAACCTGACCTTGGAAAAAGCTATGGACGTGTTGAAAATTCCTGCCGGTGACCGGTCGAAGTATGCCGCAATGCTGCAAGACTAGTGCGAAGTTCAGAACTTCTGCGTAGAAGATGCCTCCTGTTGTGCTGCTCGCATGATAGTGCGTTCACCTAATATGCCTCCGCGGATAACCACTGCCTTCTGACCGCGCGCATCCGCTTTTAACCTCTGCTGCACCTAGAGAATACAAGGTACGGCGGAGGTTTTTACTTTTTGTGGTTTGAAAAACATTTGTTCATATAAAACAGGCGTGAGCATCTTCTCTTGAAAATAACAGAAAAATTATTACCTAGTACTAAAAATCTAATCCGATTAACATTGTATTTCCAAACATCACGGGGTATGATAAAGACAATCCAAGAGGAAAGCACAAGGTGCGAAAAGGAAACAAGGACACTTTCGCGGCCGGCAATCCTTTTGGAACACGATCAGTTCTATGGATCAAAAGGAGGAGTTTATCATGAAAAAGACTCTCGTATCTGCACTGGCGACGGCACTTGTTGTCGGTGCAGCAAGCACAACGTTCGCCGCGTCCAATCCGTTCTCCGATGTTCCCCGTGACCACTGGGCATACGATGCCGTAACCAAACTTGCCGCTGACGGCGTTGTCGAGGGGTACGGCGACGGTACATTCCGCGGTGACCGCAACATCACCCGTTACGAGATGGCACAGATGGTCGCAAAGGCGATGGCAAAGAGCGATATGTCCGCGTCGGATCGCGCGCTCGTTGACCGCCTTGCCGCTGAGTTCGCCGATGAACTCAACAACCTCGGCGTCCGTGTCTCCAACCTCGAGCGCAATGCCGACATGGTGCAGTGGAGAGGACAGCTCCGCTATACCTACACCAGCAATCGCCTTGAGGGACAGGATCGCAAGAACGACAACAACCTCTTGTTCCGTCTCGACCCGTCCGCTGAGATCAATGACCACTGGCACGTGAACGCGCGTCTCGATGCCTCTACGAATATGAAGGACGACGCGTCCGGCAACAACAGCGACAGCAATGTCAAACTCAAGCGCGCGTGGGCAGAGGGCGCCTATGACAACTTCGACGTCAAGCTCGGTAAAATGGAGCTCTATTCTGCAGAAGGCTATGCAGCCCCCGGCGCTCTCGTATTCGATAAGGAATTCTCCGGTGCAGAGGCGAGCTTTGGCGGGGATGTCAAGCTGAAACTCCAGGCAGGCCGCCTGAACCTCGACGGCGCGTATGACGGCGTTAAGACGAACCAGCTCGGGAGCAGCGACACCGCGAACTACCAGGGCGCGGAGCTCCAGTACAACAAGGGCGGTCTCATGGCGGGTGCCGCGTACTACCGTCTCGGATCGGACAACCTCACTGCCATGACGAAGAACGGCAAGGACAAGATGAATATCTGGGCGGCGAACCTCGGCTATCGCTTTGACAAGAACAGTATGCTCTCCGGTGCATATGCCAACAACAACGATATTGACGGCAGCAAGAACAAGAAGTCCTATCAGTTCGGCTATGAGTATAAGGGTGCCGATGCTGCGGATAAAGGCTCGTGGGGCGCATATGCAGCGTATCGTTACCTCGGCGGCGCGTCAATCTTTGCAACGGACGACGGCGCACTCATCGGTTCGAAGGGGCTTGAGATCGGTACGAACTATACGCCGTTCAAGAATGTTGTACTTTCTGCGAAGTACTTCAACGGCAAGACCATTGAAGCACAGCAGAACGACAAGGTGCAGAAGCTTTTCGGCCGCGTACAGTTCATGTTCTAACCCGCATCCGGCACCGGTCGGAGCGGATATCGCAAAATCCATCCCCCTCCTTAGGGAGGGGGATTTTTGCTGTCTGTTGACGGACACAGAGTCACATTCAACTGAAAATAAGGTGAAAATTATAGTCTGGTATAAAATTTTTACATAGAAATGCTTGCAATTTATTAATTCACGTGCTATGATGAAACCATTCCAAGAGGATGAGAATGTCTCGCGAAAAGGAAACATGGACACTTCAGCGGCGTTTCGCTCCTTCTTGGAAATCAGATGTTTCTATTTATCAGAAGGAGGAGTTTCTCATGAAGAAGACTCTCGTATCCGCCCTGGCAACGGCTCTCGTTGTCGGCGCAGCAAGCACGACGTTCGCTGCTGCAAACCCGTTCTCCGATGTGCCCCGTGATCACTGGGCATACGATGCTGTGACCCAGCTCGCCGCCGACGGCGTTGTTGAGGGCTACGGCGACGGCACGTTCCGCGGCGACCGCAACATCACGCGTTATGAGATGGCGCAGATGGTCGCAAAGGCAATGGCAAAGGGCGACATGTCCGCTTCGGACCGCGCGCTCGTCGACCGCCTTGCCGCTGAGTTCGCGGATGAGCTCAACAACCTAGGCGTCCGTGTCTCCAACCTCGAGCGCAATGCCGACATGGTGAAGTGGAACGGCAAACTTGAGTATACATATACAAGTCAGCGCAAGAAGTTTAATCACACAAAGACGAACGACAACAACCTTTTGTTCCGTCTCGAGCCGTCGGCTGAGATCAACAGCCACTGGCACGTGAACGCACGTCTTGATGCGGAGACCAAGATGAACACGGACGCGGGAGATGACAACGGGGACAAGGTCACGCTTAAACGTCTCTATGCACAGGGAGACTACGGCAACTTCCAGGTGAAACTCGGTAAGATGGAACTGCTCTCTGCCGAGGCGTATGCGAAACCCGGCGCCCTCGTGTTCGACGATGAGTTCTCGGGTGCCGAGGTCAGCTTTGGCAAGGATTTGAAGTTCAAACTGCAGGCCGGCCGCATTGATCTGGACGATGCGTTCGGTGCGCCGGGCGGCGGCCATGGTGCGCACAACCTGCCGGGTGATGAAGACGTGGCGAACTATCAGGGCGTCGAACTGCAGTATGACAAGAATAATGTCCTGCTGGGGGCGGGCTACTACCATATGGGCTCCAATTATTTCAGAGGGATGCATTTCCACAGGAGAAATACGGTTCGGTATCTTAACAACCGCGACGAGAATCTTAGAAACACGAAGGCGGATATCTGGGCTGTGAACGGCGGCGTCCGATTCGGCGACGCAGCAATGCTCTCCGGCGCTTACGCAGAGAACACAAAGGCGGACAACGCAAAGAGTTCCTGGCAGGTCACCTATGAGTACAAGGGGGCTGACCCGGAGGATAAGGGATCGTGGGGCGCTTATGTTGCCTACCGCAAACTCGGCGGATTCGCTTCCCCGTTCCCGACAAGCGACGGTGCTATGTGGGATACGAAGGGCGTAGAAGTTGGTACGGACTACACGCTTTTCAAAAACGTGGTGCTCTCGGCGAAATATTTCCGCGGCAAGGAGATCTATGTCGGACCGACGGCTGACGACAAGGCGGAGAAGCTCTTCGGTCGCGTCGAGTTCTTCTTCTAAAAATACTTGCGGCATCCGCCTCAAAACAAAATCCCCCTTCATCGTTGGAGGGGGATTTTTACTGTCCGCTGCAATAGATGCAGATATTTTTCAAGGTTTTAGAGGGCGTTGTGCCGAATGCCGCTTTAACAGAGATGAGTACGGTATATAAAACACTGAAAATAAGGTGAAAATTATAGTCTGGTATAAAATTTTTTACATGGAAATGCTTGCAATTTATTAATTCACGTGCTATGATGAAACCATTTCAAGAGGATGAGAATGTCTCGCGAAAAGGAAACATGGACACTTCAGCGGTCTCTCGCTCCTTCTTGGGAATCAGATGTTTCTATTTATCAGAAGGAGGAGTTTCTCATGAAGAAGACTCTCGTATCCGCACTGGCAACGGCTCTCGTTGTCGGCGCAGCAAGCACGACGTTCGCTGCTGCAAATCCGTTCTCCGATGTGCCCCGTGATCACTGGGCATACGATGCTGTGACCCAGCTCGCCGCCGACGGCGTTGTTGAGGGCTACGGCGACGGCACGTTCCGCGGTGACCGCAACATCACGCGCTATGAGATGGCACAGATGGTTGCAAAGGCAATGGCAAAGGGCGACATGTCCGCATCGGACCGCGCTCTCGTCGACCGCCTGGCTGCTGAGTTCGCGGATGAGCTCAACAACCTCGGCGTCCGCGTCTCGAACCTCGAGCGCAACGCTGACATGGTGAAGTGGAACGGCAAGCTCGAGTACACCTACACGAGCATCCGTGAAGAGGGGCAGAAGCGCGAGAACAAGGACAACCTTCTGTTCCGTCTCGAGCCGTCTGCTGAGGTCAACAGCCACTGGCACGTCAATGCACGTCTCGATGCAGAGACCAACATGAAGACCGATGCCGGCACGGACGGCAAGGTCACGCTCAAGCGTGCATGGGCACAGGGCGACTATGAGAACTTCCAGGTGAAGCTCGGCAAGATGGAGCTCCTCTCCAGCGAGGCTTATGCCGCTCCAGGCGCAATTGTTCTCGACACCGAGTTCTCGGGCGCAGAGGTCTCCTTTGGCAAGGACGTGCAGGTTCTTCTGCAGGCAGGCCGTTTGAACGTTGACGGCGCATCAGACACGCCGAACTACCAGCGTATCGGCCTCCAGTACAATGGCCGTCTCACCGCAGGCGTTGACTACTATCGTTTCGGTGCGGACTACAATACGCTTCAGACGTTCACCTTCAACACGATCAAGGCTGATAAGAAGCGTCTCAATGTCTGGGGCGTCAACCTCGGCTACCGCTTCGACAAGAACAGCTTCCTCAACGGTGCTTATGCAACCAGCTCGGATATCGCTGAGAGCAAGTTCAAGAAGTCCTATCAGATTGCTTATGAGTACAAGGGTGCACAGGCTGAGGACAAGGGCTCGTGGGGCGCATACGTTGCCTACCGCTACCTCGGCGGCACTTCTGTCGAGCCGACGCATGACGGAGCTTGGCAGGGCACCAAGGGCGTTGAGTTTGGCACGAACTACGCACTGTTCAAGAACGTCATCCTCTCCGCGAAGTACTTCAAGGGCAAGGATCTTGAGAAGACGACCGATGACAAAGTTTCGCAGCTCTTCGGCCGCGTCGAGTTCTTCTTCTAATCGATTCTCGGTACACAGAGCGGCATATGCCGCATAGCAAATCCCCCTCCTTCGGGAGGGGGATTTTTGCATAGAGAAAATTGTGTTTAGATCACTGTTCCATAAAAATAGGATTGTTGCAGAACACACTAATGTGGATTCGTGCAACAATCCTATTTTGTCTTAGCGTCCGTTATAGCATCCGCAGGTTCCACGCCGTTCGCTGCGCGTGCTTTGTACGGTATCGCCGCTGCAATATGCGTTCGCGCTGCCAATACAGTAGGCTTGATCCTGTTTTTGCGGCAGCTCGCACGCGCCGTCTTCGCATCCGGCGGCAAGTGCCTGTGCGCCCGCTCCGAGAATGAGTGTGGCGGTGAGTGCGGAGAGTATTTTCTTCATATGTGTTTTTCCTCCTTGTCATGTTGTTTTCCTTTATTCTATCACGACTGTCAAGAAGAACGGGATGTGAGAGGTTATTCTCCCTGAAAAATACCTGCAATAATATAATTAATATTTATCGATTTATATATAGAATAGAATATGAAATTGATGAATTCGTTTTTTGTAGACAGAAGGGATGGGATGATTTTTGAAAGAGGCTCTTCTCTTTATCTTTTGATATGGGAATTCTATTTGATAGAGAGTATCTATATATTCTGTACAGAGAAACCCTGTTGAAAAAGATGAACTTGATTCATAATTTTTATTTATGAAAAACGATAAAAGCACTTGATTTTTTTGATGCCTTGCGCTATGATACGGGTGAATCATGAATGCAAGATATTCATATTGAGATATTAGGAGAATCAATCATGCAGAATCAAGATATCGCGGTCGTCTACTCATCGCGCACGGGGAACACGAAGAAGGTCGCGGAGCATCTGGCACAGGCGCTCGGCGCATCCTGCCACAGCGTAAAGGATGCGGCGGGGATTTCGGACACCGCCGATCTCTGCATCGGCACTTGGATTGACCGCGGCACGGCGGATGCCGCCGCACGCAAATACATCGAGACCGTGCGCGGACGCCGCGTGTTCATCTATGGTACGCTCGGCGCCGATCCGAACTCGGAGCACTGCGCAAAGTGCATCGCGAATATCAAGGCGCTCTTTGATCCGTCGAACGAGATCCTCGGCGCGATCCTCGTGCAGGGTGCCATTGATCCGATGATCATCGAGATGTTCAAGAGTATGCCGCTCGACAATGTTCACGCCTACACCGAGGAGAACGCGGAACGGTACGCGGCGGCGGCATCCCATCCGGATGCGGCGGATTTTGAAAAGGTCATCGGCGCAGCAAAGGAGGCGCTCGCATGAACAGCCTAGAGACAAAACTCGCGGAGCTCTCCGCGGAGGCGCGCGGCTGGCTGCTCGGCACGAAGTCGGAGAATCCGCTCGGCTGCGCCTTTACGAAGAAACGTGTCGTGCATCCCGGTGCGGGCGGCAAGCGCATGATCATGGACAAGGCGGAGCAGGCGCAGGTGTGGGCGGAGCTCATGGCGCAGACACCAGATCCCGCCGACGAGCGCGCGGCGTATATCCACATCCCGTTCTGCGATAAGAAATGCAGCTACTGCGGATTTTTCCAGAACTATACGAAGGAAGAAGCGGCGCACCGTTATGTCGACGTGCTCCTGCAGGAGCTCGACGCGGCGGCGGAGACGCCCTATGTGCAGGGCGCGCCGTTTCAGGCGGTGTTCTTCGGCGGCGGCACGCCGACCGCGCTCTCGGACGCCGACCTCACACGACTCGTGCGTGCAGTGCGGGAGCGTCTGCCGCTGACGAGCGACGCCGAGATCACGCTCGAGGGACGCATCCATGACCTCACGGAGAGCAAGGTTGAGGCGGCGATGCGTGCGGGCGTCAACCGATTCTCGCTCGGCGTACAGTCCTTTGACACGCGCGTGCGGCAGTCGATCGGGCGCATCGACGATCATGATACCGTTGTCGCGACACTGCGCCGCATGGTGGAGAAGCAGGGCGCGGTCGTCATCGCCGACCTCATCTATGGGCTGCCCTATCAGTCCCCGGAGGTCTGGGAGAACGACGTGCGCACGCAGTTCGAGATCGGCATCGCGGGCGGCGACCTCTACCAGTTGAATGTGTTCCCGGCGAGCGAGCTCGCGGCGCGCATCAAGTCGGGCGATCTCCCGATGCTCCCGACGACGGAGGAACAGTCTGAATACTTCGCACGCGGCATCGCGATCGTTGACACGAACCCGATGGCGCGGCGCATCGACACAACGCACTGGGCGACGGATCACCGCGAACGCAGCCTTTACAACACGCTCGCCAAGCGCGGCGACGACATCCTCGCGTTCGGCTCGGGCGCGGGCGGGTTCATCGGTCAAATCATGTGGCGCAATCACGGCGGACTTGCCGCATATGAAAAGATGGTCGAAGAGGGGAAAAAGCCCTTTCAGTTCATGGGCGAGCAGGCAGACGAGCACCGGATGCACAGCGAGATCGGCGATCAGATCGAGCACGGATATTTCTACGCGCCCTTTTTTGAGAAAAAATACGGCGTACGTCTTCTCGACACGATGGAACCGCTCCTCGCCGTGTGGGCGGAGAACGGACTCGTCACGCGCACGGAGACGGGATTCCGTCTGACGCAGGCGGGAGAGTTCTGGCACGACAACCTCATCCAGGGATTCCTCGAAGCGTATGCGCTCACGCAGGAGGACGAGGTGAAGCTGCGCAAGGAGAACGTCGCTTTGCAGGACATGATCCCCAAGGATGTCCGTTCCATGCTCGAGGCGATGTTCCCCGACGGGATGCCCCCGCAGATGGCGGCGGCGCTCCAAGGCAAGCCCTCGCCGGAGCTCGAGAACCATCCGCATATGCAAATGCTGAAGAACCTCATCGAAAAGAGCCGGGAGAAAGAGCGTGCCGCCGCAGCGGCATCCGCCCCCGACCTCAACACCGTCATGCGCACCTCCGCGCGTGACCTTGGAAAAGCTGTGTAGTGTATTTTATATAAAAAACTGCCCGTTTGCGGCTGCAGAGATGCAGCGCAGACGGGCAGTTTTGTATTTGTCGAGGAAATCATAGCTGTGAATCCACACATTAGATCAGAAGATAATGAAAATATATTTCATTATTTCTCTATTGATGTTATAATTGAGAAAGCAAATCGTTAACTCTATAACAGAAAAGAGGTGTTCTCCTTATGAGGAGTTTTCATGTAAGGCATCACCGAACGGCCTTGACCGCTGCTGTTTTAGGCGCATTGACGGCACGTCGTTTCATTCGGTACAGGCGGCTGCCGCAGACCGGGAGATGCCCGTCTATACGCTCGATGATGTTGTTGTCACGGCATCGCGTACAGAGCAGAGTGTGAAAGAAGCCCCCGCTTCGGTTGAGATCGTGACGCGTGAGGATATCGACCGCCTCGGCGCGGAGACGTTGGCACAGGCGCTTGCACTCACCGTCGGGCTGGATGTGACGGAAAACGGCATGGTCGGGAATCAGGCGGCACTGCGCGGCATGAGTACCAATCAGACGCTGATCCTCATCGACGGTCGGCGCATACGCACGGAGGATACGAGCCAGACGGCGAATTACTATGAGCTGCAGCGCATCAATATGGACGATGTGGAGCGCATTGAGATCGTCCGCGGTTCGGTCAGCTCTCTGTAGGGCTCGGAGGCGCTGGGCGGCGTCATTAATATCATCCGCAAACATCCTGAGAAAAAACAGGTCGGCGTTTCCGCGGATTGGACGAGCCGGCAAAAGGACGGCGGCGTATCCGTCGACTTCGGCAAGACGGGGAAATGGGCATGGCGCACGAGTTTCAAGGTGAGTGATGTCCGCGAACGCGGTGCGGAAACGGCCTCCAATCAATATGGGAGAAAATACTATTTCAACCTAGACGGACGGATGGATATTGCGCAGCGTAAGCATTTGGATTTCTTCTTCGACTACATGAACGAAGATCTGGATCAGAAGTCCGAGGCCGTGACGCAGACGGGCGGCAACTACAGATCCAATCCGGGAACCGTGGACTATAATCATAAACGGTATTCGACAGGGCTGCGCTATGCGGGGGAGGATCGCAGGGGCGCCTACGAGATGCAGGTCTACTATACGCGCTTTGATAAAAAACAAAAGACACATCTGCGATCAAACGGCATACTCTCGGACTTTGACGATATGGTCTTCCGATCCTATATCGCGGACGGAAAACGCACATGGAACGTCGGTGCGGATCATAAACTCACGTTTGGCGGGGAGTACCGGAAGGAGGAGTACGAGAGTACACGTATCGATGTGGGCGGCGGGCATATCGTCACGAGGAACGGTATTTCGAAAACTGAATCGAAGGCAGACCTTGATTACGCCGCGCTGTATCTGCAGGATGAATGGCGCGCGAACAAGCGCCTTTACATCGTGCCGTCCGTGCGTTGGGATCACAATAATAAATTCGGAAATAAGGTAACGGCACAGCTCGGGACGACCTACCGGATCAGTGACCGCAGCCGTGTCAAGATGAATGTCGGATCGGCGTACCGCGCGCCCACGGCGAGCGAACTCTATATGCATTGGGATCATGTGCCCGCAGTTGCGCGCATAAGGTCGTGGCTCGTGCCAACGCAGGTACATATCGACGGGAACCCGAACCTGAAGCCCGAGAAGGCGGTGAACTTCGACCTCAGCTTCGAAGCGGAAGGAAAACGCAGCGCGGGGAAAATAACCTACTTCCACAATAAAGTAGACGACCTGATCAATCTCAATACCATAAGCAGGACGATTATGTCGTCCACACCGCCGCCGCCGCATCCGATCGCAATACGCAACATCGGACATTATGAAAATGTCGATAAGGCAACGCTGCAGGGGATTGAGTTTGAAGGCAAACAACGCCTTGGCGATCAATTTACGCTTCGTTCCACCTATACCTATCTCGATGCCAAGAACGATATGACGGGGGATCGGCTGATCGGACGAGCGCGGCACAAACTCTCACTGCAGATCATTTACGATGACTTTAAGCACGGGTGGAGCGGCGTTCTCTGGAACGACTGGCTGAGCGACTACTACTATGCGGCGGAGGGGCGCGGCAACGCTGCGGTGAAGAAGAATACCTCCGCGACGGTGCTCAACCTGGTCATCAACAAGAAGATCAACGATCACTTGAGTGCCTACTTCGGCGTGAACAATCTGCTCAACGAGGAAAATACGACGCTCTATTATGACGGACGCATTTGGCGCGGCGGGATCAACATGACCTTCTAACGCGGCGTAAAGTACCCGAACGCGGCGGGGATGCCGTAGGTATCGACGAGCTCCTCGCGGCGCACCCAGAGGAGGGAGGAGGCGTCGTTGTCCTCGGCGGCGCAGAGCGGCGCGTCGTTCGTATCCGCGACATATATTTCCCAGCCCGTGAGGTTCCATTCGATATGTGTGAACACATGGCGCGCGGGCGGGAGCGGGGCGATAGAGCGGACGGTGAAGCCCGCCGCGGCGAGGTATTCGAGCAGCTTGCGCTTGCTCCGGGTTCCTTCGAGATTCGGATATTCCCAAAGACCTGCGAGGAGTCCCCTTGCGGGTCTTTTTCGTATGGCACAGAGATTACCGCAGCGCAGGAGGAGGACGGTGTGATGCTCTTTGCGCCGCGCCTTGAGTGCTGTCTTGATGGGATAGTCGAGCTGTGTGCTGCGGTCGTGGGCGAGGCAAAGACGCGCGGCGGGACAGAGGCGGCAGAGCGGCGCACCGTTCGGCAGGCAGACGGTCGCGCCGAGATCCATGAACGCTTCGTTGAGCAGACCCGCGTCTTTGCCGGTCGGATAGCAAGGGCGGAGCGACTCCTCAAGGGCGCGTTTGCTCGCGTCCTTTGCGATGTCGATGGGGTTTGCCGTCACGCGCGCGGCGACGCGGAGGAAGTTGCCGTCAACGGCGGGGCATGGACGACCGTAGGCAAATGATGAAATTGCGCTTGCTGTATAACGCCCGATGCCGGGGAGCGTGAGGAGCGCGTCGAAATCGTTGGGGAGCTCGCCGCCGTGCGTTTCGACAATCGCCTGCGCGGCGCGTCTCAAATTGCGCGCGCGGCTGTAGTAGCCGAGCCCCTGCCAGAGCTTCATGAGCACGTCCTCGTCCACGTCTGCAAGATCGCGGACGGTTGGAAGTGCCGCGAGAAATCTCAGATAGTAGCCGCGTACCACGTTTGCGCGCGTCTGCTGGAGCATGATCTCCGAGATCCACACATGGTACGGCGTCGGCTCGTCGCGCCACGGCAGCTCGCGGGTGTCGGGCGCGGATCGCCGCCATGTCAGCAGTGTATCACAGAGGGCGGGGAAGATGGAGCTCCCCTCCCAAGCCGGTATGTTCATTCGTTTTACTCTCCTTTTCGTTTATTCTAGCATAGGGGACTGAAAAATGTTAGGGAGAAAAAGGGGCGACGGTAGTTTCTCCGAAGTATATGTGATACAATTATCCGGAGAATATTTGAAATGCGGATAGAAGGGGAGAAGAGCCTTGTTCAAGGAGATTAATTTTACGGAGTTTTCGGCACAGGTGCGAAAAATTCCTTTGGATGAGAGCAGGCGCTACACGGCGATGACGTTCGGCCCCCGGTTCCTATATGGTGAACGGACGCTTCGAGTGTGGCGTATTATGGGAAGGGCATGTACTCGTGGGACGTTACTGTGCTCTGGGACATCGGCTGACCTTTGAGCTGGGGCTCAACCATGACTACCACCGGGTGACAACCTATCCGTTTGAAGATTTGACGGACAGGAAAGAGCCGCAGATAAATCATTACGATCATGTGAATCGCAAGCAGATCATCATCGGCAACGATGTGTGGATCGGATGTGACGTGATGATCCTCGGCGGTGTGCGTATCGGCAACGGTGCGGTGATCGGCGCGCGCTCCGTCGTTGCGAAGGACGTGCCGCCCTATGCCGTTGTGGTGGGGAATCCGGCGCGCGTCGTCAAATACCGCTTTGACGAGGAAACGATTGCTGCATTGCAAAGGATCAAGTGGTGGAACTGGCAGGAGGAGAAGATCAAGGCGAATCTGCCGCTGCTGAAAGATCCGGTGCGTTTTATTGCGGAATTTGCTGCACCGCGCGAAGACGAGCCGGCGGATGAGACGGTCGCTATGATGCGGGCGCTCCGGGCAGACGGATACAAGATCTATTATTTTGTTCCGGATTTTGACGCGGAGGAAGCCGTTTGGCAGCATGTGATTGATTCGTATATTGAGACGTACTGCGCTGCGGATAAAACGGCGCTGCTGCTCCATCGCGCGGCATCAATGTCACAGGGGACGGCGTGGGCGGCGATTGCAGCGCGGCTTGAGGAGCAGGGGGAGGAGACACCGCTCCTCCTTGCCTACGATGCCGAGGAGGCGTTTTCGATTCCTGTGTTGCGGGAGGCAGACGTATTCGTTACGACCAAAGAGGATATTTCCTCGCAGTGTGTGGACTACGCGGCGGATACGGGCGTTATCATTCGCTATGGGCTGGATCACCGCACGCTTTTATTTGATTCGTGCTGTGATTGAGAATATGAAAGAAAATTTGGTGATATCCGAATCTATATCCCGTCTAAAAAATCATTGACAAACGGCGGCGGCGGGGCGATAATGAAGGAGTTTTCCCGAGTGTGAAGGGCGATGCGGCAGGCAGAGAGGAGTCCGGTGTGATGAAGCATATTCTGTCTGTTTTTGTAGAGAATCAGACGGGCGTTCTCGTGCGCGTGGCGAGCATGTTCTCGCGGCGCGAGTTCAACATCGACAGTCTGTCGGTGGGGGTCACGGAGTCGCCGGAGTTCTCGCGCATCACGGTGGTGGTGCACGGGGATGAGAATCTCGTGGAGCAGATGATTAAGCAGCTCGAGAAGATGCCCGTGGTGCGGGCGGTGCAGCGGCTCGATGAAAAGAGCGCGGCGTGCCGCGGCATGACGATGATCAAGGTGCACGCGGACGATACGAACCGTCTCGACGTGCTGAAGATGGGGGAACTCTTCCGCGCGCACGTCGTGGATGTGGACGCGGGCTCGATCATCTTTGAGATCACGGGCGGCGACGACAAGGTGACGGCATTCTTGAAGGTGCTCCGTCCCTACGGCATCGTCGAGATCATCCGCACGGGCCTGATTGCGCTCGAGCGCGGGGAACACACAATTTACGAACACTGTGAGGAGCGTGAGTACTATGGCAAAAACTTACTATGATCAGGATGTCAACTGGAGCGTACTTGAGGGGAAGACGGTCGCGATCATCGGCTACGGCAGCCAGGGGCACGCGCACGCGCTGAACCTGAAGGACAGCGGCGTGAATGTCGTCGTCGGTCTCTACGCCGGGTCAAAATCGGCGAAGATCGCCGAAGAGGACGGGCTGAAGGTACTCCCCGTGGCGGATGCGGTAAAGTCGGCGGATGTCACGATGATCCTCATTCCGGATGAAAAGCAGGCGGCGCTCTACCGCAGCGAGATCGCGCCGAATCTGAAGTCCGGCAGCGCGCTCGCGTTTGCGCACGGCTTCAACATCCATTTCAATCAGATTGTCCCCGCGGACGACATCGACGTGTTCATGGTTGCGCCGAAGGGACCGGGACATCTTGTCCGCCGCACGTTCCGCGAGGGCGGCGGCGTGCCGGATGTGTTCGCTGTGGGGCAGGACGCGACGGGACGCTGCTTTGACCTCGCGCTCGCGTATGCGCGCGGCATCGGCGGCACGCGTGCGGGCGTTATTCAAACGACGTTCAAGGAGGAGACGGAGACCGATCTCTTTGGCGAGCAGGTCGTCCTCTGCGGCGGTGTGACGCATCTCATCCAAAAGGGCTTTGAGACGCTCTGCGAGGCAGGCTATCAGCCGGAGATTGCGTATTTCGAGTGTTTCCACGAGATGAAACTCATCGTCGACCTCATGTATGAGGGCGGCATGGCGAAGATGCGCAAGTCCATCTCCGACACGGCGGAGTACGGCGACTACACGCGAGGGCCGCGCATCATCACGGATGAGACGAAGGCGGAGATGAAGCGCGTGCTCGGCGAGATTCAGGACGGCACGTTCGCGCGTCAATGGCTCACGGAGAACAACGCTGCGGGGCGTGCGAACTTCCTTGCGGAGCGCCGTATCCACGCGGAGCACCCGATCGAGACGGTCGGCAAGGAGCTGCGCGGCATGATGTCGTGGCTGAAGGACGGCGCCGATCTGCGCAAGGACTAAGGAAATCCACCGAACCTCTTCTGCGAGGCGATACGGTCATATCAGAGGGGGCGGCTGGTGCCGCGCCCCTCTTTCTGTATTATTTTTGGGGGGTAATCCATGGGGATGAATATGAGCGAGAAAATTCTCGCACGCCATGCAGGACTCGATGCGGTGGAGGCGGGACAGCTCGTCACCTGTGAGCTTGACATGGTGCTCGCAAACGATGTGACGGGGCCGCCGTCCATCAAGGAGTTTGAAAAGACGGGACGCCCCGTCTTTGACCGGGAGAAAATCGCACTGATTCCCGATCATTTCCAGCCCGCAAAGGACATCAAGTCCTCGGAGCTGGCGAAGATCATGCGTGACTTTGCGCGCAGGCACAACATCCTGCACTACTACGAGCAGGGACGCGTCGGCATCGAGCATGTGCTCCTGCCGGAAAAGGGGATCGTTGGCCCCGGGATGCTGACGATCGGTGCGGACTCGCATACCTGCACCTACGGCGCGGTGAACGGGTTCTCGACGGGCGTCGGCACAACCGATCTCGCAGTCGGCATGGCGACGGGCGAGGCGTGGTTCAAGGTGCCCGAGGCGATCAATGTGCATCTGACGGGCAAAAAACCTGCGGACATCAGCGGCAAAGACGTGATTTTGACGCTCATCGGGATGATCGGCGTCGACGGCGCGCTCTATCGGAGTCTTGAATTCACGGGTGAGGGCGTCGCAGAGCTTACGATGACCGACCGCCTGACGATTGCAAATATGGCGATCGAGGCGGGCGCAAAGAACGGCATTTTCCCGTATGACGATGTGTGCAGGGACTATGTGGCGGGACGCATGACGGCGGACTTCACGCCTGCCGAAGCCGATCCCGACGCGTCGTATGCGCAGACGGTGGAGATCGATCTCAGCGCGCTGCGCCCCGTGGTCGCGTTCCCGCACCTGCCGGAGAATACGCGGCGCGTCATGGATCTCACAGAACCGGTCGCGATCGATCAGGTCGTCATCGGCTCGTGCACGAACGGACGGCTCGAGGACATGGAGATCGCGGCTGAGATTCTAAAGGGGCATACGGTGCATCCGCATGTGCGATGCATTGTCATCCCCGGGTCGCCGTGGGTCTATCAAGAGTCAATGCGGCGCGGCTATCTTGATATTTTTATGGATGCGGGCGCGGCGGTCTCGACGCCGACCTGCGGACCCTGCCTTGGCGGATACATGGGCATCCTCGCGGCGGGCGAGCGCTGCGTCTCGACGACGAATCGGAATTTCCGCGGGCGCATGGGGCATGTGGACAGTGAGGTCTATCTCGCGGGCCCGCATGTCGCGGCGGCAAGCGCAATATTGGGGCGGATTGCCGCGCCCGAGGAGGTGGTCTGATGCAGGAGGGAAAGGTCTGGCGCTACGGCGACAACATTGACACGGATGTCATCATCCCCGCGCGCTATCTCAACACGTTCGAACCGAAGGCGCTCGCGGCGCACTGCATGGAGGACATCGACACGACGTTTGCGAAAAACGTCGCGGCGGGGGACATCATCGTCGGCGGGCGGAATTTTGGCTGCGGCTCCTCGCGCGAGCACGCGCCGATTGCGATTGCGGCATCGGGCGTTCCCGTCGTCATTGCGGCGAGCTTTGCGCGCATCTTCTACCGCAACGGCATCAACATCGGACTGCCGCTCCTTGAGATCGGCGACGACGTGGAGAAGATTCATGCGGGCGACCGCCTGAGCGTCGACACGGCGACGGGCGAGATCCGGGATCTCACGACGGGCGACACGTTCCGCGCGCATCCCTTGCCCGGATTCGTACAGGAGATTGCGGCGGCGGGCGGACTGCTGAACTATATCAAGGAGAACGGAGGATTCCGTCATGGCGTATAAAATTGCGGTTGTGCCGGGCGACGGTATCGGCGCCGAGATCACGGCGGCGGCGGTCGAGGTATTGAAGGCCGTCGACGCGAAGTTCGCGCTCGGTCTCTCCTACGAAGTGCGCGACGCGGGCGGAACGGCATACGATAAGTACGGCACGCCGCTCCCGGAGGAGACGCTCGCCGTATGCAAAGCGGCGGACGGCGTGCTCTTCGGCGCGGTCGGAGGCCCAAAATGGGACGACGTATCTCCGGAACTGCGCCCCGAGCGCGCGATCCTCGGCCTCCGGAAGGGGCTCGGACTGTACGCGAACCTGCGCCCCGTGAAGGTCGCGAATGCCCTCATAGAGCACTCGCCGCTGAAGCCGGAGCTCGTGCGCGGCGTCGATCTCGTGATCGTGCGCGAACTGATCGGCGGTATCTATTTCGGCGAGAAATGCGAGTCGGAGCAGGTGGACGGCGCGGAGCGCGCGTGGGACATGGAGAACTACTCCGTCCCCGAGGTGGAGCGCATCGCGCGGCTCGCGTTCGAGACGGCGCGTCTGCGGCGCGGCGCGGTCACGTCCGTGGACAAGGCAAATGTGCTCGCGACCTCGCGCCTTTGGCGGCGCACGGTGACGGCGCTCGCATCGGAATACGGCGACGTCGCGCTCTCGCATCTCTATGTGGACAACTGCGCGATGCAGCTTGCCGTGCGCCCGACGCAGTTTGACGTCATCGTGACAGGGAACCTCTTCGGCGATATTTTATCGGATGAGGCGGCGGTGATCGGCGGCTCGATCGGGCTCATGCCGTCGGCGTCCATCGGCACGGGGACGAGCCTCTTTGAACCGATCCACGGCAGCGCACCCGACATCGCCGGGCGCGGCATCGCCAACCCGCTCGGCACGATCCTCTCCACGGCGATGCTCCTGCGCTACGCATTGCATGAAGAAGCCGCCGCAGCAGCGATCGAGACCGCCGTCGACGCCGCCCTCGCGGACGGACTGCGCACGGGCGACCTATACACCGAGGGCAACGACCTCAAAAAGGTCGGAACGGAGGAAATGACGGGCGCCGTGCTGGCACATATTTAACATGGAAAAGGGGGGCGGTGTCGACGTGTGAAAGCGTCGGCAGTGCATACTATTTACAAATGTTATAACATGTGTTAGAGTGAGTATGCTTGAGGGGACTATATTTATGAAATCCTATTCATCTAGAGAGCTGCTCCAAATACTCAAAAAGGACGGTTGGTATGAAGTACATTGCACGGGCGATCACCATCAGTACAAGCATCCTGTTAAGAAGGGACGTGTTACACTGACGCATCCAAGGAAGGATGTTCCGGAAGGGACTGCAAGAAATATTTTGAGGCAGGCAGGAATTGACGTCCGTGATTGATTTGCAAGGCGGTGTAGAATATGAAAGACCGATATATATATCCTGCCGTTTTTACGGAGGAAGAAGGCGGAATTTCCATCGTGTTTCCGGATCTGCCGGGGTGCTGCCCGTGCGCAGATACGCCGGAGGAAGCGTTTAAGAACGCGAAGGAAGCACTCCAACTGCATCTATACGGTATGGAGGAGGATGGCGAAGACATTCCGATCCCCTCGAAGGTCGCATCTCTTCGTACCAAAGAGGGGACATCCCTTGCGATGATCGATGCATGGATGCCGCCGTTTCGTGAGAAGATGCTCAATAAATCTACGAATAAAACAGTAACGATTCCGCGTTGGCTCGACATTGCGGCACGCAAGGAAAAGGTGAATTTGTCACATCTCCTGCAGGAATCACTCAAGCAGTATCTAGGGATTACGGATCATAGACCACAGTATCTATAAAACAAAAAAGGCTGCCGCACGAAGGTATTGACCTATGTGCGACAGCTTTTTTATTTACGCTTCTTTTTCTCCTTCTTTTCCGCCGCGTCTTTGCAGGAGGCGGCGAGGAGGATTTGGTTGATGAGGATGTCCGCGTTCTCGGGGGCGATGCGCGCGGCATCCGCCCATGTGTGCCATGCGCCCCGATAGTCTTTGCTGCGGAGCTGCGCGAGTCCGAGGGCGTTCATGGCATCGGCGTTCTGTGGATTTGCCGCGAGCGCTCCACGCAGGGCTGCGGCGGCTTTATCGTCTGCGCCTGTCTCGAGGAGGACGAGTCCGTAGTTATAGCGTGCCGTGGCATCGTCGGGAGCGAGCTTCAGATAGCGTTCGTAGGCAGCGTGTGCCTCTTTGCTGTGTCCTGCCGCCGCATGTACGAGGGCGATGCCGAGGTAGGGGGCAGGGCGCTTCACATCGCGTTTTTGCGCGGCGGTGAAGTCGGCGAGGGCGTCATCGTAGGCGCTCCGATGCAGGTACACAAGTCCGCGATAGATGTAGGCGTCGGCATCTGCCGCCTGCATGAGCCGGAGGTTCGCGGCGTGCAGGGCGGCGTCGGAACCGTCGGGGGCGCGTGCGGCGTCGCGGATGAGGAGGATTTCCTGTCCGTAGGTCTTGCCGGGGACAGCCCATACGCCGTTCAGATCCGTCCAGCGCGTGAGCCGTCCGTAGACGTCGGGGCGGTTCGTTCGGATGTGGCTGTAGCGCGGGTCGACGATGGGGACGGTCGGGAGGTCTTTGCTCGCGTAGGCGAGGAGGTGCTGGATGTGCGCGCGGACACCCGTGCGGATGTCGGGGAAGGAGAGACCCTTAACCCCGCCGCCCGTTGCGCCCAGTCCGCAGAAGTTGTTCTGCTGCCATGAGACGTCGCCGCCGTATGCGAAAAAGCCCGTTTCCTTGAACGCCTGTGCGAGCGCGACGTCGGGGCGGATGCCCTCGCGTTCGGCTTCCTCGTAGTAGGCGTGAACGAGCTCTGCGGGCGTGCCGGTGAGTTTTGGCTGTGGATTGCGCCGCAGGAGATAGGCGAGCATCTGCTCTTCGGTTGCCGCCGCGTCGCCCATGATGGAGATCTCCGTCGGCTCTTGCACGGGCATCTTGAGTGCGTCTGCGGGCTGCGGCACGGCAAAGCGCAGTCCCGCGACCAATTTCTCATCGACAATGCGTCCCACGGGGAACTCTGCCGGGAATGCGGGACGCCGAACGAGGGGCGGCTGCTCAATCGAGGCGGGCGGCGTAGGGGGTGCCGCAGCAACGGGGGCGGCGAGGGAGAGACTGAGTGCGAGGAGGGCGGCGAGGCGCATAAGTATCTTCCTTTCGTGCGAGGGGGTTATTTCCTGCCGTAGATGAGTCCACAGTCGCGCAGCATGAACCGCAAGAGGAAGGGCATGGGGATGTGCCGCGCGATGTTCGGGACGTAGGTGATGTCGTCGATGTTGTCGTGCTCTTTGAGGTACTCGAGGAACTCCTCCATCTTGCCGTAGCGGTCTTTATCGCCGAAGGTGTCCTGCAGGGCGAACGAGCCGCCCTTTTTCAGCGTGCGCAGGGTCTCTTCGACGAGCATGAATTTATCCTTTTGCGTGCGGACTTCGTGATAGACAAAATTGCTGATGACGGCGTCAAAGGATTTGCTCGGAAAGTCGATCTTTGCAGCGTCTCCGGGCATGAATGTGCAGCGCGCGCCGACGCCCTCGATCTCTGCGTTGCGGTCGCACTGATCTTTGCTGTAGTCCCACATGGCGCCCCACGCGTCGATGCCCTGCACCTTTGCCGCAGGAAATTGTTTTGCGGCGGCGATGGAGAGTGCGCCCGAGCCGCAGCCGACGTCGAGCAGCGTGCCTTTGCCGTTCCACGCGAGGTGTTCGAGGAGATAATTGTGGATGCGGCGCATGAGTCCGCCGCCGCCGAAGGAAAAGACATAGTGGCAGTAACTCATGTAGAGTGCGGCAACGGTGGCAAAGGTACAGAGGATGCAGGCGACATAGTAATAGCTTTCCTTGCCGAGGGTGAAGGCGAGCGCCTGCGAGACGGCGAAAAGTCCGACGGCGACGCCGTAGAAGGTTTTCAGCATGGAGTTCGAGATCCAGTTGCCGTAGCTTGGTTTCATTTATCTTGCTCCTTTTGTTCGTTCGATGTGGTGAGGCTTGCGATGAGGGCGTCGACCTCGCGGTTCACGGCAGCGCGGATGTCTGCGAGGACGTCCGAGAACGCCGCCTCGGGCACGCCGTAGGTGCGCTGGAGGTCATATTCGAGAGGCAGCCATGTACGCGGGTCACCCTCGTTGTGCGTGAGCACCGCCTCCATGCGGTCGAGGGCGCGGACGAGCCGGGCTTCTTCGGTTTCTCTTGCGTCCATCTCTCTAAAAAGTCCCTGCAGTTCCTCGGCATAGGGCGGCGGCAGCGCGTTGATCCAATCGTCGCGCAGTGCGTGCTCGCGTGCGCGGTCAGCGTCGGTTTTTTCAAAGGTCGGGATGTCGCCGGTAAAGACTTCGCCGATGTCGTGCAGGAGACACATGAGGAGGACGCGCGTGAGGTCGGTGCCCGGGAAGCGGTCACGGAGGAAATATGCCATGAGGGCGAGCCGCCAGCTGTGCTCGGCGACGCTCTCCTGCCGTCCGTCCCGCATCCATGCGTGGCGCGTACGTTCTTTTAGCCCCGCGATGCAGCGGATGATGCCGAGATATTCATCTATTGTCATAGGGCGTCCTTTTCGTTTGATTTATTCAGAAAACGTTCTCATTATAACACAGCGGCGAGGCAAGATAAATGAGGATGAAATGAAAGTCTTTCCGCCGTCCTTGTCAACGGTATGTCCATATAGTATGATGAGAGCGACGAGGAGGAATGCGTGTGATCAGGAAAATGGGCATCCTTGGCCCCGTGGGGACGCACAGTGAGGCGGCGGCGCTCTATCTGAAGGCGTGGCGGCGGCGCGCGGCGGAGCTCATCTGCTTCGCGGACATCGGCGAGTGCATTCATGCGGCGGAGACGGGGGCGGTGGATACGGCGTTCGTGCCCGTGGAGAACTCGCTCGAGGGCGCGATCACGGTGACGCTTGACGTGCTCGCCCACGCGGATATGCTGCGCGTGCGCCGTGAGGTAATCTGGCCGGTGCATAACTATCTCATGGCGCGTACAGCAGAGGGCGAGATCCGTGCAGTCTACTCTCACGCGCAGCCCATCGCCCAATGCCGCGATTTCCTCCTGCGGTACTGTCCGCACGCGGAGATCATCAAGACGTCAAGTACGGCGCGCGCGGCCGAGATCGTCGGCGCGGCGCCGCCGGATTCGGGATTTGCGGCAATCTGTACGCGGCGCGCGGGAGAGCTGAACGGGCTTGTTGAACGCGCGGGGAAAATAGAGGATCGCGGGTCGAACTGTACGCGGTTCTTTGAGATCGTCCGCGAAGGGATGATGCCGCCCCCTGCCGAACCGCCCGATACGGTGCTCGTTATCTGTCGGATTGACGGTACGCGCCCCGGGGCACTCTATGAGGTGCTCGGCGAGTTCGCGCACCGCGGGGTAAATCTGACGCGCATTGAGTCGCGGCCGGCGCGGACGGAGCTCGGGGCGTATATTTTCTATTTTGATCTCGACGCACACTGCGATCCCGATATGCTGCGGGATGCGATTGATGCGGTTGCGGAAAAAAGTGTGTGGTTGAAAATAGCGGGGGCGTTTCCTGTTCATAGAGACGTGACGCACGATCTTGGCGCATAGCTGTGTCACTGCGAAAAATCCTGCGGTCGACGTAGCTTTTAACTACGCCTTCCCTTGAATTTTTCTAGTTCCTTGCTCTGCATCCAAGCTTGTGCGTCACTCACTATACGGTATTTTATTTATCTGCACCGCTTTGGCATCCGCCTTGCCAAAAAAGCGGGGCTTAAAAATGGCTGCGGCGGACGCCGACGCGGTACGAAGTGGCGCGTTAGCTCCGGGGGGAGTATCACACATACGGTATGAGGCGGGATTTTCACGCTTAGGGGCATCATATTTTATAAATTTACAAAGGAGAAAATACGATGGTTGTTATTATGAATGCGGAGGCTTCGCAGGAGGATATCGAGGGCGTCATTCACGCCATTGAGGAAAAGGGGCTCGAGGCGAAGGTGATGGAGGGCGCGCGGCAGAAGATCGTCGGCGTCATCGGGGACAAGACGGTGCTGGCTGCGACGCCGATCGATGCGATGCCCGGCGTGGAGACGACGGTCGCGATCTCAAAGAGCTACAAACTTGCGAGCCGTGAGTTCCATCCCGCGCCGAGCGTGATCGATGTCGCGGGCGTGCAGATCGGCTCCGGGAATCCTGTGGTGATGGCGGGACCCTGCTCGGTTGAGTCGCGTTCGCAGCTGCTCGAGACGGCGGACATTATCAAGGCGGGCGGGGCGCAGTTCATCCGCGGCGGCGCCTACAAGCCGCGCACCTCTCCCTATGCGTTCCAAGGGCTGGAGGAAGAGGGGCTGAAGTATCTCGCCGAGGCGCGCGAGCGCACGGGGCTGCGCGTCGTCACGGAGGTGACGGTCGTCGAGGCGGTGGACACGGTCGCCGCCTATGCCGATCTGCTCCAAATCGGCGCGCGCAACATGCAGAACTTTGGTCTCCTCAAGGCGGTTGGGCGTGTGGGCAAACCCGTCATGCTGAAACGCGGACTTGCGGCGACGATCGACGAGTGGCTGAATGCGGCGGAGTACATCATGAACGAGGGGAATCCGAACGTCATCCTCTGCGAGCGCGGTATCCGTACCTATGAGACATACACACGCAACACATTTGACATCAGCGCGATCGCGGCGGTAAAGCACCTCTCGCATCTGCCGATCATTGCCGATCCAAGTCACGGCACGGGTAAGTGGCGCATGATCAAACCGATGTCCCTTGCCTCCATCGCGGCAGGCGCGGATGGTCTCATCATCGAGGTGCATCCGAACCCTGCAAAGGCACTCTCCGATGGACCGCAGTCCCTGACGCCCGAACATTACAGCGACCTCATGCGCGATGTTCGGAAACTCAGCGTGTTCATGAAGGAGTCGCATATCATCCCCATGGATTTAGGATGATCGTGTGCAGGGTGAGAATGGAAACGCGTATGATTCCTAATTACGCGTTTTCTATTGACAAGCGGGACTTTGTGCCTTATACTCAGGTCAATGGAACGGTTCCGGAGAGGGATGCGGCGCTGCCGCTGCCTCACGGCGCAGGAACCGTTGCCGCTCACGGGAATCCTTCAAGGCTGCCAACACAGGCAGCCTTTATTTGTCGTAGGGATTGCGGTGGGGGGATTCACTCAGTGGTGAGTCAAGGCGCCAAGGAGCGAACATGCCCTCATGCAAGGGGCGAAGTGGCAAAGGAGGAACTGGTATGTTCTCGAAGACGGATTTTTGGATCGGGCTTGCGGTCGGTGCGGTAGCGGGTATTTTCGGCTATCGCTTCATGCAGGAGCGCTCGCAGCAGCTTGCGGCGCTTGAGTCCGGTCAGGCGGAGCTGTCGGTTGCGGAACTGCAGCGGCAGAAGGAGGAGCTTGAGGATCTGATCGCGGCACAGTCTGCGCTCGATAAGTAAGGCTCGGTGTTTTCCGGAGGGGCTGTCGCGCGGGTGTCGCGCGCAGCCCTTTTTGAAAAGGAAAGGGGGCTGCCGGACTTTGGATATTTTTGAAGCCGTCCGGGCGGCGATTCCCGCATCCGCACTCGAGCTCTTCCTGCGCTCAACTGAGGTTGCGTCCTATATGCCGGGGCGCGTGCGCCTCTACAGCAGGCAGATGATCGGCAATCCGGCGCTGGAGGAAGAGGTGCGGCGGCGTCTCGGTGCGCTCGCAGAGCTGGAGTCCGTGACGACGAATACGGAGACGGGATCGATCCTAATCACTTATCTGCCGGAGCGGCTGCGCGCAAATGCGGAGCTGCGCCGCGCGGAGGAATATATTGTAAAGCACGCGAGGAGGCGGGCATAATGTCATATGTTTCGGGATTTATGCTGGGAGCGTCGCTCGCGAAGTATCTGCGGCAGTATATGAGCGGGGGGTGCACGGCGCCGACCTCCTTTGTCGTGGCTGGGCAGGGGAAGCGGGGCAAGCGGCCGCGCGGGCGTCTGCCGCGCACGGGCGATCTGCTCCTGCCGTTTTCCTGCGTACATGCGTCGGCGGGGCGGAGGCGGTATCGGACGCCGTACCTGACGGAGGAGACGGCAGAGCTCCTCACGGCGGGCATCCGCACGCTCTCCTTTGTGCGCGAAATCGATGTGAACGCGGACTCCGGGAGCATCCTGTTCGTCTATCATCCGGAGGATGAGGCGCACATTCTCGTGCTCGCGGAGGAACTGGAGAAAATCTTCTCGAAAGGGCATGCGGCGCCGCATGTCGGGACACTTGCGCAGAGCATCCGCAGCTCGGTGCACGCGTTCAGCGGGTGGATTCAGGCGCATTCGGGCGGCGCGCTCGATCTGAACTCGCTTGCAGCGGGGCTGTTCTTCCTCATCGGCATCCGGCAGCTTGTGCTCTCGAATGCGGCTGCAAATGCGCCGGGAAGTCCGACGCGCACGTCGCCCTCGGGCTTCCAGATGCTGTGGTGGGGGCTGACGCTGATGAGAGGATGGCGGACGGTATGAGTGCACTCAAGAATACGCGGATCCGTATGAAATGCGCCCTCACGCGCGAAGAGGCGGCGCGCCTTGCGGCACGTCTGCGCCGCTTCCCCGCGGTGGCGGCGGCAGAGGTGCGCGAAGATCATGTGAATCTGTGGCACGAGGGGCGGCTGCCCGCCGAGCGGGTTCTCGCGGCAATTTCGCGTGCCGTGCGCGCCGCCGAGGAGGCATCCGTGACACCCGCACAGCGGCTCGCGGAGTTCCGCCGGGATGCACTGATTTCTCTCGCGAGCTTTGCCGCGATGGAGATATTGAAACGCACCGCGCCCGAGATGTTCGCCTCAATGAAAGTACTGCGCGCTCTGCTCGTTGTCGCTATCTCGCGCAAATTCATCAAGACCGGCGTCGAGGGGCTCGTCCGCGACCGCGAACCGAACGCGGACACGCTCACGACGACGGCCGTCATTGCCTCTGTGCTCGCGGGCAAGCCCGAGTCGAGCCTCATGCTCCTCGTCCTCAGCAACGGTGCGGAGATGCTGACGAACTACGCGGCGGAGAAGGCACGCGCGCAGATCTCGGGACTGCTTTCGCTCGATCAGCGATTTGTCTGGCTCGTTGAGGGCGAGGGAGAAAGCGAGATTGAGCGCAAGGTTCCCGTGGAGGAGATACGCCCCGGCAACATCATCGCGGCGCACGCGGGGGAGAAGATCGTCATCGACGGTCACGTCCTGCGCGGCGACGCGGCGGTGACGCAGGCGTCCATCACGGGCGAATCCAGCCCTGCGATGAAGCAGGCGGGCTCGCCCGTCTACGCGGGCAGCGTCGTCGAGGCGGGCGAGATCGTGATCGCCGTGGAGAAAGTCGGCAGCGATACCTCCCTCGCGCACATCGTCCACCTCGTCGAGGAGGCTCAGACGCGCCGCGCGCCCGTGCAGAACTTCGCCGATCAGATGGCGAACTACCTCGTGCCGGTGTCCTTCCTCGGCGCGGCGATCGTCTACGGGGCGACACGCGACTGGCAGCGCGTGCTGAATTTGCTCTTCATCGATTTCTCCTGCGGGCTGAAACTCTCCACAGCGACCGCCATGTCCGCCTCCATCGCGGCGGCGGCGAAACGCGGCATCCTCGTCAAGGGCGGCAACTACATCGAGGCGCTTGCGCGCACCGATACCGTCGTCTTTGACAAGACGGGGACGCTCACAATCGGCGTGCCGGAGATCTCGTTCATCCGCACGGCGGACGGGGTCTCGGAGAAGGAGATGATCCTCCTCGCGGCGTCTGCCGAGGAGCACTCTGTGCATCCGCTCGCCGTCGCGATTCAAAAATATGTCGATGCAAAGGGGTGGAAAGCACCGCAGCACCGCTCCTCCGAGACCATCGTCGCGCGCGGCATGTGCGCCGAGGTGCCGGATTTTGACAGCTATACCGGCGGCACAGTGCGTGTCGGCAGCAAACGGTTTCTCGCCGAGAACGGCATCGAGGATACGGAGCATCTCGGCGCGGGCGTTACGCGGAAAAACCTGCTCTATATCGCACGCGACCGGAGGCTCATAGGAATCATCGGCATCGAGGATCCGATCCGACCCAAGATGAAGAAGACGCTCAACCAGCTCCGCCGCTGCGGCGTGGACGAGATCGTTATGCTGACGGGCGATGCGAAGGCGGTCGCGGCGGACGCGGCGCGCGAGATGGACGTCGACTCGTACCATGCGGAGATTCTGCCCGAGGATAAGTCGTACTATGTCAACACACTCAAACAGCGCGGCACGGTCATGATGGTCGGCGACGGCATCAACGACGCGCCCGCGCTCGCCTTTGCGGACGTCGGCGTCTCGCTCGGCGGGCGCCAGACGGACATCGCGGCGGAGTCCTCGGCGGTGACGATCCACTCCGAGGATCCGACGCGGCTTGTCGAGGCGCTGCGGCTCGGACAGCGCACGATGCACCTCGTGGGGCAGAACTTCAAAGCGACCATCCTCGTCAACTCGGCGGCAATGATCCTCGGCGCGCTCGGGCGCATCAGCCCGCTCGCGGCGGCGGCGATCCACAACTCGGCCACGCTCATCGTCGTGCTCAACAGCTGCCGCATTCTTACACGCGAGGGCGGACTCTTCGTACGGCGGCGTTGAAGTATTGATTTTTCTCCCCTGTTGTTGTAAAATACGATAGTATTATGACATGAAGATAGATTCGGATCATGAGAGTATGGCGATCCGCTATTTTGGGAGGAGCGTTTGTCGATGGCAGGGAAGATGAAGAACTGCTCAAGCTGCGGGAAGGTATTTGTCTCAATTAATAATGCCCGCATTTGTATGGATTGCCGCGCAAAGGAAGAAGAGTGGGAAAAGGCGATTGTCGAGTTCGTCCGTGATCATCCGAAGTCGCAGATCGGCGAGATCGTCGAGGCGACGGGCGTACAAGAACCGGTCATCCGCCGCATGATCCGCGAGGGGCGCTTTGTTTCCTCGGGGGCAGATCTCTACTATCCGTGTGAGAAATGCGGCTCGCCCATCCAAAAGGGACAGTACTGCGACAAGTGCCAAAAGGAGATGCGGGACGAACTGACCGCACACATCGCGCAGAAGAGCGCATCCGGGATGCGTACGACGGGCGACAAGTCCGGCGGGCGCAAGGGATATGTCACACTCGGCTAAAATTAAAAAATACGGGACGCACGCAGGGGGAAGCCCTTAAGTGTGCGTCTTTTTTTTCGATAAAGAAAATGAAGGAGCTCCGTGCATTCAAGTCGGAGCAGAACATTAGGTGGTGAATGAAGATGTTGATCAGCAATCATACGGTGTCGGCAGTGAGCAGGCTCTATGCCGGCAGCCAGACAACAAGCACGCGCCGCGTGGATGCGGTACGTGCCGTGCAGCAGCCGGACGCGCTCGAACTCTCGCGCGAGGCGCAGAGCTTTGGCGACATCCTGCAAAAACTGCGCGCGGGCGACGGTGTGCGTGCGGATCGTGTGTCGTCTCTTTCGGCGCGCACGGATGCGGGGACGTATGCGCCCGCTCCCGACGAAATCGCGGCGAAGATGCTCGCGATGCGTTATTGATATAGAGACCGGCAGCATGTGGAATGCCCTGACGGAGACGCTGCATGCCCTTTCGGCGCAGTATGAGAAAATCGGCGCGCTTCAGAAGAAGAAGCGCGGTATTCTTGTTGCGCTCGATATGGCTGCGCTCGAAAAACTAACGGCGGAAGAGAGCGCCTGCGCGCGCACAGTCGAGCGTCTGGAGAAAGAGCGTCTGACGCTGCTTGCGCAGATTGCGAAGGAAACGCCGGGAGTGACTGCCGATACGACGATGGAGGAGCTCGCGCTCCTCGCGCCGAGCGACGCCGTGCACCGTGCCGTGCTCGGTGCGAGCCGCAAGCTGAGCCTTCTCGTCAAGGAGACGAAGGAAGCGAGCGAAGCGAACGCACTTCTCATCGAGGGCGCGCTCATGGCGGTCAACCGCACGCTCGGTCGTATCGGCGGCGCGGTCGTCGATCCCGTCTACGGGCAGGGCGGCACAGAGCAGGTGCGGCATTTGAAGAAAAATTTGGATTTTAAGGCGTGAACGGTCATGACAAATGAGACCCGTGAGGTACTGCTCCTGCTCAAAGAGCAGCTCGGCACATGCGAGGCGGCTGCACGCTGCTTCGCCGCGCTGAAAGAGGCGCTCCGACACGGGGGCGCTGCGGGGGGCGTGAGCACTGCGACCGCTGCGGCGGAACGCAGCCTTACTGAGCTGCGGGCGGCGGAGAAAGCGCTTGCGGCGTTCCTGGAGCGTACGGGGCGCGGCACGCTCGCTGCAGTCATCGACGCAGAGCCGAACCTCAGCGAGCGGCTGACTGCGCATCGTGCCGCCCGCAGTGCGGCGGCACAGCAAAGAGCCCTGCGTGAAGAGGTACAGATCTGTAAAGAACTGCTCGACCGGAATATGGACTTTATCAATTATCAGCTCAACGTCGTTTCCGGCACCTCCGCCGACGATACCTACGGGTGTTCGCAGCCCGTCGCGGGTCCCGGCGCGGGGCTGCGGCGCGAGATCGCCATGTTTGACGCGGACGTATAGTAATAGAAGGAATGAGGGAATATGCGGTCAACATTTGCCGGCCTCAATACGATGGTCAAGGGCATTCAGAACAACCAGCTCTCGCTGGATACTACGGGGCACAACATTACGAACGCCTCGACGCCCGGCTATTCGCGTCAGAGCGTCAACTCGGCGGCGACGAACTACCAGGAGCGTTCCTCGCTCTACGGGGACGTCCTCGTCGGCGGCGGCGTCGACGCGTTGTCGCTCACGCGTGCACGCAATATCTACGCGGATAAGCAGTTCTGGTCGGAGACGTCGGCACAGAACTTTTACAAGACGAATAAGACGAACTACGACAAGGTCGAGACGATCTTCAACGACTCCAAGAACACGGGCATCCTCAACGCGATGAAGCAGTTCTACGACGCGTGGGTGAATCTCTCGAACTACGCAAGCGATGCGGCGTCGCGCACAGCCGTTCTGACAAAGGGCAACAACCTCGTCGACCGCCTCCGGACGAATGCGAATCAGCTGCAGGATCAGATCGCGTCGCAGTACGACGAGATGCGCATTCAGGTGCAGAAGGTCAACAGCATCACGGAGCAGATCTCACGACTGAACAAGAACATCATGTACGCGGAGACGAACGGGGCAAAAGCAAACGACCTGCGCGATCAGCGCGACCTCCTCGTCGACCAGCTCTCGGAGATCACGAACATCAACGTCTATGAGGAAGCGAACGGTATGTATACCGTCGTCTCGAACGGCATGACGCTCGTCAATCGCGAAGGCCGGCTGACGCTCGAGATGAGTGAGCCGATGAACAACGAGGAGTACGGCATCACCGACTACACCATCCGCATCAAGGAGGCGGGCGGCATCGGCTATGTCCCGCAGAGCGGCGTCCTCAAGGCACTACAGGATACCATCGTGCAGGACAAGGGATATATTGACAACCTCGCGGATATTGCAGCGACCCTGCTCACGACGTTTAACGACGTACACAAGCAGGGAGCCGGCATTGATCAGGACGCCACGACATGGCTTAATTTCTTTGGGGACAACGGCAATAAAAGCACCGCGACCGGCGGCAGCTACACAGGTACACACTACACATGGCACGTCGATGCGGCGACGGGCGAGCGCTGGATGGAGCAGACTGCCGCGAGTGTCAACAAAACGGTTTCCGGCACGACGACAACGATTACGATGACAGATTCCGTAGTCGCTTCAGATAAGAAAAAACTTAAATCCATGCAGATCATCAATGCCCTGAAGGTCGCAAGCGAACTGACTGCGCCGGGTGGTCAGAACCTTGTCGCGGCACGGCAGATCTACGATCCGACCGTCGATCCGCTGACCAGCAAGCCTAAGGGGATGGTCAAGCCGACCATCTCGGCGGGATCCTCGACCTACACCTACGACAACAGCTGGATCAACGGAACAGGCGACGGTACGATGGCAGTCGAACTGAGCAAGCTCTTCAACACCGATCAGGGAAGCTCGATGAATCCCGCGGGAACGGAGCGTCCGGTGAGCACGATTTCCATCAATCAGTATTACAACGGCATCATGAGCAAGCTCGGCGCGAACGCCGAGACCGTGGACAAAAAGCTCAAGCAGCAGGACGATCTCATCACACAGATCACCCAGTGGCGGCAGTCCACCGCGGGCGTCAACTGGAACGAGGAGCTGACGAATATGCTGAAGTTCCAAACGGGATACGGCGCATGCTCGCGCGTCCTTACCTCGATGGACGAGATGCTTGACAAGCTCATCAATAGTACCGGCACGGTTGGAAGGTAAGGTGTGACCCATGGCAATCCGCGTCAGCAGCGATTACTCGGTACAGCGCTATCAAAAAGATCTCAACGAACTGGAATACAATAAAGCCAAACTCATGGAGCAGGGCGACGGCAGCAAACTGCACCGTCCCTCCGACAACTCCGTGGACTATTCGCGTTACCTGCGCTACGACATCTCCGAGGGCGAGAACGAGCGGTATCAGAGCAGCGTGAAGGCAGGGCTTTCGTGGATGAACGCCACGCAGAACGCACTCTCCGGTATGGAGGATATTCAAAAGACCTTCAAGGCAAAGACCATTCAAGCGGCAAACGACGACAAGGATGAAAAGGGCGGCGACTGGCCTGCCATCGCACGCGAGATGATGGCAGGCATCCAGCAGATCGTCTCCCTCGGCAACACGCAGCTCGGTGACCGCTATATTTTCTCCGGGCAGGCGGATCTTACGCAGCCCTTCTCCATGACGGATTCGTCGCATAAGGTTGACCGCGGTCTTACCAAGACGCTCGATGATCGGCAGACAGCGTTCTTCAACGGTGTCAGCAATGAGAAAAGCGGCGATTTTCTGCATCAGATGCTTGCGCTTCAGGGGGACGACGGCAAAGACTACTATATGAATACCCTCACGGGCGACATCTATACGAAGGAATTTGTGCAGGAAGGGTATAAGGACGTCATCGCCAAAGGGCGCTCGACGGTAGATCCCGCGACTGATCGCGTCGGAAACATCGGCGGTGCGCTCAATATCAGCCAACATTTCAAGAATACGGGCGAAATCAAAACGGATGCAGGCGCCGGGACGAACTGGACGACATCCGCAACGGTTGGCGGTTCAACCGTCAATATGAAGTTTGCCACGATCAAACAGCAGATCGCTACCTATAACGGCGATATGCGCTACATCTCCATGGTCAAGCAGAACGGTTCAACCGAGCCAACGGCGGATACGGTGAATAAGACGGGGCGCGACCTCTTCGGACGCGACCTCTTCGACGATGGGAACTCGGGCAACAGTGCTTCCGGCACGGCGATGCTCAACAACATGCTCACCGTGTACGAGCAGACGAACCGCTCCAACCCGCACTGGATCAGCTCCGACGGCGTAACGCTCGCGGATGCTGCGAACCAGGTGACGCTGCAGGCACATACGGAGACGGGCGCGCGTTCGCGCCTCTACACCGATATGACGGATATTTTGACGAATCACAAGGAAAACATCACAAAGGATATCACCGATGTCTCCTCGACCGATGTCGCGGCACTTGCAACCAAGATGATGCAGCAGCAGACCCTCATGAGCATGTCGCTCTCCATGGGGGCACGCATCCTGCCGCTCTCGCTCGTCGATTATCTGCGCTGATTTTTACTAGCATTTTCATAACGGGAAAGGATGCCCACGATGTCTATGCTTTATCTCAACGTGCGCCATACACTCCCGATGATCGGGATGCGGTCGCAGAAGAACACCCTCGACGCGGGCATCAATCAGCCGAGCTACGATCAGACGTCGCAGCAGGCACGCTCGAACAAAGGAAAGACACAGCCCAAAATCGATATCGACAGCTATCCGAGCCGTCACAGCTACGGCTATACAAACCATACCGACTTTGCCCGCGAAAACGAGCAGGAAGGACTCTCGGGCGTGCAGCAGGGAACGTCCAAGCACACGCAGATGGCATGGGCGCTCGCCGAGGACGGGCCGAAACCCGGACGCATGGTTCCCATCGAGCAGGTGCAGAGCGAGGTGCAGAGTATCGCCGATCAGAACCGCGTGCTCGTCGCGGCGGCGATTCCAAAACCTGAGATCAGCTTCGACATCGGCGAGGTCGTCGGCGAGACCGAGGTCGGCGCTGTTTCAACGCAGTGGCAGATCGAGCCGCGCGCCCGCATTGAGTACAACCGCGGCAGCATCGAGACCTATCTCGAGCGCAAGGGGGACATTCACGGCTGGGTCAGCGAGGGACACTATGATATACTGGCATAACAGGAGCTTTTGATGAAAAAATTCATGACAACCCGTTTCGGCGAGATCGAAGCGGACGAAGACGCAATCATCACTTTCGAATCGGGTATTCCGGCCTTTGAGGAGGAACGGGAATTCCTCATCATCCCCTACGAGGAGGGGAGTCCCTATGTGTTCCTCCAATCGCTCAAGACGCCGGATCTTGCGTTCCTCATGACGATGCCGCTCGTATTCTTTCCGGAATACGAGGTCGTCATCGACGACGACGTGGAGCGCGCGCTCGGACTGACATCGCCCGATGAAGTCCTGATCTACACGATTCTCACTCTTTCAGGCACAGAGATCTGCGATCTCACGGCGAATCTCATGGCGCCGATCGTTATCAACGCCAAGACGCGCCGCGCCAAGCAGATTGTGCTGGATCGCAGCCCATACACGACGAAGCACCGCTTGTTCCCGGATACAAAGGAGGACAAGTAATGCTCGTACTTACGCGCAAACCCCGACAGCAGATTATGATCGGCGACAATATCGTCGTGAACATCGTGGAGGTACAGGGCGACAACGTGCGCATCGCTATCGACGCGCCGCGCAGCGTCAAGATCTACCGCGGTGAAATCTACCGGGCAATCCAGGAGGAGAACCAAAGAGCCGCGGCAGCCCCGCAGAACTTTGACCTCAGCAGCTTGCCCAAAGGGTAAAATATATAGTTATCATGGAAGAATTCAGCGGAAACGCAGGGAGCGTTTCCCGGTATACATGGAGGGATACCTATGGCAGTAGGAAGCGTTCAGGATGTCATGCTCGCGGCGGTTGCCGTGAGCAGTATGCAGGACGGGCAGAGTGCCCCGCAGACCGCAGGAAGCGATCCGGCACAGGAAAGCGCAGTGCCCGCATCGAGTAATGCGAACAGTGTGCAGTATGATGCGGCGCAGAAAGCGAACGAGAAATCGGCGCATCATGAAAAACTGACCGAAGATCAGACAGCATACATCACCAAAAAGCTCAACGAAATCATGCGCAGCATCAACGTCAATCTTGAGTTCCAGTACCACAAGGAAGTCAACGTGATGTCCGTGCGTATGCTGGATAAGAAAACAGGCGAAGTGCTGCGCGAAGTTCCGCCCGAGGCGATGGTCGAGCACATGATCAAGGTACACGACTGGATCGGCGCATTCTTGGATAAGACCGCCTAAGCCGGCAGCAGGGAAAGGCAAGGAGGAGTTACTATGGCAGGAGCAACAGGAGCCACGGGGTCAAAGGGAATCTACGGTCTCTCGGGATCCGGCATCGACGTCGAATCGCTCGTCAAGGTCGGAATGATCTCTCAGCAAAAGAAGTATGACCGTATCTATAAGAAAGAAGTCGAGGCGGAGTGGCGCAAGGAAGCTTATGCGAATGTGTATGAAAAGCTCAGCACGTTCCAAAATAGTACGCTTTCAAACTATAAGCTGAGCGCAACGACAAAGCCGATGACGGCGACGAGCTCGAATACGGACGCCGTAACGGCGGTCGCAAACGCAAGCGCGGGGCTCATGACACATAATGTCGAGGTTTCGGAGACGGCGAAGAACGCCTATCTGATGACGGCGACGGGCGCCCACGTGGAGCGTGCCAATACGGCGGCGTCTGCTGCAAAGAGCATGATGCTCAAGGACATTGCCTATGCAGGCGGAACGAAACCGGCGAGCATGGCAAACACGGATGTCGCACTTCGGTTCAAGGTCTCTGACGGAACCAATACGACGACGGTTGAGTTCACAGCCGAAGAGGTTTTCGATAAGAACCTCACGCTGAACGACCTTGCGACCCGAATCAATAATGCGCGCTATAAGGATACCGCCGGGAAGAACGCAGCGCGCAGCCTCAGTGCATCCTATGACACGGTATCGGATGCTTTTTCCATCGTCAATACCAAGACGGGGGCGGAGAACAAAATAGAACTCTCCGTTGAAAGCGGCACGGGAGATATGCAGAATGCGTCCGCACAGCTGCTTACAAACCTTAAATTGGGCAATGTGAACAATAACCCCGGTACCGCGCAGACATACAGTGCGGGGACGACGAATACGGTGACCGGTGTCAACGGCAAGGCTACGATCGACGGGCGTGTATACGATAATTTGCAGGAGAACAAGCTCACCGTCGGCGGCGTTACCTATACCTTTAAGCAGAAAACGACAGCACCGGCTCAGGTCGGAATCGCGCAGGATCAGGACAAGCTGCTCGAGAATGTAAAGAAGTTCGTGGAGGAGTACAACAAGCTCCTTGACGATCTCAACAAGCAGTACAGCGAGGGCAAGTACCGTGACTACGGCGTGCTCACAAAGACCCAAGAGGACGGTATGACCAAGGAGCAGGTCGATAAGTGGAACGAGAAGGCGAAATCGGGGCTTCTGTACCGTGATGAATACCTTCGCTCCATTATCAGCGATATGCGCGATGCCGTGACCAACCGTGTCGGATCCGTTCCCGGGCGCTACAATTCGCTCGCGTCCATCGGCATCACGTCGAAGGATCAGAAGGGGCATCTGCAGATCGACGAGACGAAGCTCAAAAACGCTATCGCCGCAGAACCGGATGCCGTGAACCGTTTGATGTCGTATGACGATCCGGACAACGACTACAACAACAGCGGCGTTGCAAACCGTCTTTACAACAAGGTGACGAGCCGGCTCAAATCGCTTGAGAACCATGCGGGCAGAACGGCGGACAAGACGGACGTTACGAGTGAGCTCGGCAAACTCATCCAGAACTATCAGAAACAGATGAGCGACTTCAAACAGCTCATGACCTCCTTTGAGAACAATCTTTACAAGAAGTACAACGCGATGGAGGTCGCGATTTCGCGTCTCTCCGCACAGTTCAATTTCTTTGCCGCAAAGTAACAGGGGGATTCCCACATGGTAAATACCGCTGCGGACGCCTATAAGAGACAGCAGGTCATGACGGCGACACCCGAGGCACTCACGCTCATGCTCTACAACGGGTGCCTCAAGTTCATCAAGGAGGGCGTCGAGGCGCTCGCGGAGAAGCATTATGAAACCGCGAACGAGTCTCTTCAAAAAGCACAGAATATCATCAGCGAGTTCCGCGTAACCCTCAACATGGATTATGAGATCTCCCATCAGCTCCTGCCGCTTTATAACTACGCCTACGACCGTCTCGTCGAGGGGAATATGAAGAGCGATCCCGCGATCATTGCCGAGGCATCGGATATCATGACGGAACTTCGCGACGCATGGGCACAGGCCATGAAGAAAGCGCGTGAGGAGAAAGGCTCGCAGGGCACAGAGGGGAGCGGCGTCTATGCCGGATGAACAATATGTGGCAGCCGCGGAACTCTGGGAGAAATATCGCGTCCTCACTCACGAGTTGATCAAATTCATCGACGGAGAGGAAATCGACACCTTCATCAACCTTGTTGATCAGCGGGAGCAAATCGTTGATTTGATCCGTGCGCTGCCCGCCGATCCCTATAAGGAGAGCGCGGCATGGGAAGCCTTCGATGCGGAGGTTCGTCCGCTCGAGATGCAGATCGGGTACAAGGCGCGCGCATGGCTGAACAAATCGCGCCGGCAGAATGCCGCCGTTCACAGCTATGATCTCTCCGAGGCGAGCCCGCTCGGGAGCGTACTCAACAAGCGTTACTGAGCGTGCGGACGACACCCGGTCTGCACCTTGACAAAACACAGGAAAAAAAGTAAAATATTTTCAGCATAATGCTTAAGTATATCGTCCTTGTGACGATATACATTATGTAAAGCTAATAAGCAAGCGGTGCGGCTGTTCTTGACGGTCAGCTAGCAGCCGGACGGAATAGACGCGCACTTGCCTATTACAGCGGGCACGGATGTCCGCACATACATTTAACTTCCGGCACAGCCGGAACTATACCAGGGAGGAATTTACACCATGGCTATGATAGTCAAAAACAACATGTCGGCAGTCAACACTCTGAACATCCTGAACAAGAACCAGTCCTCGCTCGCGAAGAGCCTTCAGAAGGTCTCCTCGGGCATGAAGATCAACGATGCCGGCGACGATGCTTCCGGCTATGCCATCTCCGAGCGTATGCGCGTCCAGATCCGTTCGCTGAATCAGGACAACCAGAACACCCAGAACGGCAACAGCATGATGAAGACCGCCGAGGGCGCTGTCTCCAGCACGGTTGAGATCCTCAAGACCCTGAAGGAGAAGGCAATCAACGCGGCGAACGATACGAACACTGACGAAGACCGTCGTACGATCCAGAAAGAGATCAACCAGATGGTTGACCAGATCGACGACAACGCGCTTGCTACCTACAACGGCAAGTACCTCGTCGACGGTTCGCGCAACAGCATCGGCACCGCAACGTGCACGACGCTCTCGAACAGCTCGCTCAGCACCGCATCGAAGTGGACATCGAAGCTGACGGAGCTCGAGAGCCGTACGAACGAAGGACTCAATGTCCAGTCGACGGATAAGGTTACCGTATCCTATGTTCGTCAGGGCAAGACCTACACCACGACATTCCAGGTCAGCACGTACACGATGTCAGACCTCCTCACCGCGAAGGCATTCAATGGCTCGGAGGGCGTTGATGGGACCGAATTCGTCGATTCGGCGAAAGTTACGGCCGGCGCTTGGATTGGTCTTGATAAGGCCGGCAACAGCGTTTACACGGCGGACAACAAGAGCGCTCTGTCGATCAGCGCGAAGGGTGCGGGCACAACCTACCAGGTCTCCTCGTTCACGCTCTCGATCTCGGACAACACGGGCGCGATTCGCAAGACTGCGAACACAGCGCTTGACGGCTTCAACGAGCGTATCCGCGCAGAGAACAAGTCGGACGACAATGCACTTACGCTCCAGACGGGCACAAAGGCGAATCAGGCCATCAAGGTCAGCATGACCGATATGCGTTCGCTCGCACTCGGCATGAAGGGTACGGACGGCTCGGTCATCAGCGTTCAGACGCAGGACAAGGCAAACGCTGCGATCAACGCGATCGAGACGGCACTCCAAAAGGCACTCGACGAGCAGGCGAACATCGGCGCTGTCCAGACGCGTCTCTCCTACACGAGCTCCAACCTTACCACGGCATCCGAGAATGTCCAGAACTCCGAGTCCACGATCCGCGATGCGGACATGGCGAAGGAGATGACGGAGTACACGAAGAACAACGTTCTGCTCCAGGCTGCGCAGTCCATGCTCGCGCAGGCGAACCAGAACAGCTCCGCTGTCCTCTCGCTCCTCAAGTAATTTTCGCTTCGGCGTTAATTTGTGGACAATTAAAAGAAAGAGTCTCTTCCCATATGGGAAGGGGCTCTTTTTTGTGGCGTGATGCGGGATTTTCGCGCTTAGCGTCGTCATTTTCGGCAAACGCTTCGTCGACGTAGGGGCTTATCTACGCCTTCCTCGCGTTCGCCTCAATTCCTAGCTATGCATCGAAACTTCCGCCTCACTAATGCTTTTCATTTCTCCTGCAATGCCGTATAATGAACACTATATGAAAGGATGTGCGCCATGAAGATCTCCGCCTGCTATATTGTGAAGGATGAATCGGACGAGTTGCGACGGTCTCTTTTGAGTATTGCGTCGGCGGCGGATGAAATCGCCGTCGTGTCTACGGCGGGAGATGCGCGGGTTGCTGCTGTGGCGGGGGAATTTCATGCCGGTCTCTATGAATTTCCGTGGCGGAACGATTTTGCGGCGGCGCGGAATTTCGCGCTGGCACATATAAGCGGGGATTATATCATTTTCCTCGATGCGGACGAGTACTTTCTGCATCCGGCGCAGGTGCGCGCTGCGATAGAATCCTATGCCGCCCGGACGCCGGCATGGGATCTCCTCATGGTGCGCATGGAGCATTATGTCTCTCCGGGTGACCGCAATCATATGATGACGGATATTCTGCCGCGCGTCCTGCGCGGCGGCGATGCGCTGTGCTATGAGGGGACAATTCATGAGCAGGCGGTGCGGCGCGACGGGGCGGAGCGCATCCTCTGCTATGCGGATGATCGTCTCGCCTGCGGGCATACGGGATATATGACGGAGCGGAGCGCGGAGAAGGTACACCGCAATATCGCGATGCTCGAAGCGGACGCCGCGGCGCACGGGCGCAAACCGTGGCACGCGGCATACCTCGCCGACTGCTATTTTGGGCTGAAGGATTACCGGCGCGTGCTCGAACTCTCGGCGGAAGTCTTATCGAGTGATTTGGTGATCGTCGGCGGTCGGAGCAAAATCTATCATCAGGTGATCGAATCTATGCGCGCTCTACATTATCCGGATGCGGACATGCTGAAGTATGTTAATGCCGCCATCGCCGGCTATCCTGATTTGCCGGACCTCTACGCCGAACGCGGTATGGTGCTCTGCGGGTTGGGGCAGTACGAGCCGGCACTTGCAAGTTTTATTGCGGCGATGGATCGGTATGAGGACGCCGTTGGCATCCGGCGGGACGATTCGTTCTTTAACCGCGATGTGGCGGCGCGTGTCGCAGAGCGTATATCCCTGATTTATACGCATTTGGGGGATACCCGGAGTGCGGAAATCTGGGCGGAAAAAGGACGGCGTTACCGTTCCGAGGAAGACCTGCCCGTAGCGGATGCGAAGCCTCGTCTGACGGCGTGTTATATCGTGCGCGACGATGCGGTGCATCTGAAAAAATCCATCGAGAGCCTGTGCGCCTATGTGGACGAGCTGATTGTGCTGGACACCGGATCGGCGGACGGGTCGGCGGATACTGCCGCCGCGCTCGGCGCGTGGGTCTATCATTTTGCATGGACAGACGACTTTGCGGCGGCACGGAACGCGGCACTGTCGCATGTTCATGGAGACTGGGTCGTGTTTCTCGATGCGGACGAGTACGTTACGCCTGAGACGGCGGGCAATCTGCGGGACGTCGCTGCCGCAGCGGATGCATCGGGGGTACAGGTACTGCTTGTTCCGTGGAAGAACATCGATGAGGACACTGGGGAGGTACTGCTCGATTCGTTCGCGCCGCGGATCTTCAAATATGCACAGGAGCGCCGATATATCGGGCGCATTCATGAGGAACTGCGCGATCGGGGCGCGGTCATAAAGGCGGTCGATGTGCTGCCGCCGGAGCGTTTGGAGCTGATTCATACCGGCTATTCGGCGACGCTGACACGGGCAAAGGGAGAGCGCAATCTGCGAATGCTGCTCGCGGAGATGGAGATGGGAGCCGATCCGGAGCGCTGTCTGCGCTATCTCGCGGAGACGTACGACCGGCTCGGCGATGCGCGCATGGCGGAGCACTATGCGCTGCGTGACATTGAGCGCGGACGGCAGGCTGCGGTCTATGCGAGCTCTTCCTACCGCATCCTGCTCCGGCTCTATGGAGCACGTCCGCAGATGCGGGACAGGCGGCGCAGTATTGCCGCGCGTGCGGCCGAGGATTTCCCGGAGCTGCCGGAGATGCACGCGGAATATGCGGAGGCGTGTGCCGCCTGCTATGACTATGCGGCGGCGATCCGCGCGGCAGAGACCGCGCTCGACACCCCGGCACCGCAGGGCGGACTTGAGCCTTCGGATTTTACACAGGAGGCAGCGGTGCAGCTGCGGCGGCGGATGGGCGTTTGGAAAAAGATCCGTGCGCATGAGCGGGACGTTCGTATTTCTGCCTGTGTCTTTGTGCGCAACGATGCGCGCGATATGGAGACGTGGCTCGAGAATGCGGCGTCATATGCGGATGAGCGCCTTGTGCTCGATACGGGATCGGCGGATGGAACGCGGGAGATTGCCGTGCGCGCGGGCGCGGATGTCTATGACTTTGCATGGACGGATGATTTTGCCGCTGCGCGCAATGCCGCGCTTGCCCATGCATCCGGCACATGGGCGTCGGTTCTTGATGCAGACGAGGCATTCTTTGATCCCCGTGAGGTGCGACCATATCTCGCGATGATGGATGTGCTGATGCCGGACGTGGATGCCGTTCTCCTGCCGATCGTGCATGTGGATGAGGATGACGGGCATCGTGAGATCGGGCGTGCGCCTCATATCCGGCTTGTCCGTCTTGGGAGCAGGCTGTTCTACGAGGGACGCGTGCATGAACGACTCCAAAAGGTGGGGGGAGAGCCTGTTTTTTATCAAGAGCCGGCAGCGCTTCCGATCCGTCATGTCGGCTATTCCGCAGGGCGCATGTACGAGAAGCATGTGCGCAATCTCGCCCTGCTCGCGGCGGAAATTGAGCAAAACGGCATCCGCCCGGGAGATTATCGCTATCTCGCCGATACCTATTATGGACTCGGACAATGCGCTGCCGCGCTCCTCTATGCGCGGGAGGCTCTTGCGGAACATGCAGTGTCTTTCGGCGCGCAGTCGCATCTCTATCATGTCCTGCTCGACTGTATGGAGCGTGAGGAAGCGCAGCTCTCTGATCAGATTGTGGAAGCGGAGCGGGCGTGCCGCGCATTTCCCCTCCTGCCGGATTTCCATGGGCGTCTCGGTCTTCTCTATGAAGCGGCAGGAGACCCCGTAGCGATCGCCGAACTCTCCCGGGCGATGGAACTCTATGAGATGCCCGCCGATGAGAGCGGAGAAAGCTCCGCGTTCGGCATGTGGGCGGGGGAGGTCTCTGCGGCGCGGGCGCGCCTATTGCTTGCGGCGGGGGATCGCGCGGGGGCGAATGCGGCGCTTGCGGATGCCTTTACTGCAGGCACGGCGCGTGAAGCGGCGGTGGATGTTTATGCGGCTATGCATGGGGATGATTCGCCGCGGCGCATACTTGAAGGGCTGCGCGCGCACATCGGCACGGATGCGGAGAGCCTTTTCTATCTCTATCGCACGGCGGAGGGGAGCGGGCGAATGCAGCTTGCGCACGCGACCCTTGATACACTGCGCGCTGAAACGGGGCATGCGCCGGAACTCCCGCCGATCTATGCGGCGGTGCGTGACCGCGCATCCGAGGAACGCCCCGCATATCTGACGGGACTGCTTGCGGGCGATGTGCGGGCGACTCCGGAATTACTTCTGCGCCTGGAACGCGTGCGTACGGCGGAAGGACGTCATCTTTACCGCCGGCTTCGGGCGCTCCTGCCGGATGTGCTGCATGCCTTTTGGCGGTATTATGATGAACCCGACACCGTGCCGCGCCCCGATACCGCCGAGGGCTATGAGCTTGTGCGGGCGTCCTTCATCCGTACGGCGGATGAGGCGCAGGCGGCGCGCGTAATCCGATGTGCGGGGGCGTTTGGTATCGAATATATACGGAAACTTGCAGATGACTTTACGGCTGCGGAACGCCCTGCGGCTGCGCTCGCCGCTCTGCTCTTTTACGAAGAAGCGGGAGGAGCGGCGGACGCGGCATATCTCTATGAGATGGGGCTCGCCTGTATTGCCGCCGGCAAACGAGACGAGGGGCGTGTGTATCTCAGCCGTGCGCTTGCGGCGGAGCCGGAAAATCGGAAGGTGCGGGAACTGATGGAGCTGATACAATGAAAATTTCTGCCTGTGTCATCGCAAAGAACGAGGAAAAGAACCTGCCGCGCTGGCTCGCCTCCATGCGCGTCTTTGCTGACGAGATGATCGTGGTCGATACGGGATCGACCGACGCGACGGTCGAGACTGCGCGCGCGGGCGGTGCGGAGGTTTATCATTTTGACTGGATCAACGACTTTGCCGCCGCGAAAAATTTTGCGCTCGACCGGGCATCGGGAGACTGGGTGGTCTTTACCGATGCGGACGAATATTTCACGGATGAGACCGCATCGCGCGTGCGTTCGCTCGTCGAGGCGTATGATGCGGAGAAACAAATTGACGGGTTCATTGTGCGTCTTGTCAATATTGATATGGAGACGGGCGCGCTTCTTGGAACGACGGCACAGGTGCAGCGCATCTTCCGCCGCTTGCCGCATCTGCGCTTTGTAGGGAGCATCCACGAGCATGTGGAGAACCTGAGCGGTGACCCTGCGCGCGAGATGGTGATGACGGAGGAACTGATACTCTATCATACAGGATATTCGCCGCAGATCATCCGGCAAAAATCGCAGCGTGATTTGGAACTCCTGTTAGCACGTCGTACATCGGGGCATCGTGATAAGATGGATGCCTATCATTTGATGGACTGCTATTATACGCTCGAGGCTTATGAAGAGGCAGCCGCATACGCACGAGAGGCGATGGCTCTGCCGGAGCAGCCCCTCGGCGGTGAGGATCGTCCGTACGCAATCCTGCTTCAGTCGCTCATCCTGATGAATGCCGACGATGCGGAAATCGATGCCGCCTATGATGCTGCCTGTAAAAACATTCCGCAAAAAGCAGATTTTCCATTCATCTACGGTACATATGCGTGGGAGCACGGTTATTTTGCTGCGGCACGACGTGCCTATGCCGAGGGGGCCCGTCTGTATGAGGAGCACTACCGTGCCGGAGACTTTTCCGGTGTCCTTGCCCCGCTTGCTTATGAGCGCTTGGGGGCAGCGGCGGAGCTGTGTGGGGAGAAGGAGGCCGCGGCGGCGTTCTATATCCGTGCGCTGCGTGCGCAAAAGCGGCATCTGCCCGCACTGCGCGCCCTCCTGCGCCTGCTCGCCGAGACGGGCGCGGAGACGGCGGATGTCGTCGCGGCGCTGAACGAGCTCTATGACGGGGCGGCGGACGCGGGATTCTTGGCACAGGTTCTTGTCGATACGCCCTTCCCGCTTGCCGCGCTCTATTATGAGAAGCGCGGCGGGGCGAAATTCTCCGCGCGCAGACGCCTGCTCCTGACGGGGGAGGTGTGTGCGGCGGCGGCGTCTCTCATCGAGGATCGGGAGCGGACGGCGGCGGTCGCGGCGGCGCATATGGAGGAGTTTTCGCCGGAGGATCAGGGGAATATTGCGCTCCTCCTGCCCCGATCGTGCCGGGAGCTTTCCGCCGCGCCCGAGGACATGCGGATGCGGCGGCGCATCGCGCGGCTTTCCGGAGAGCGGATATGACGGCGCGGATACCGGCGGACATAGATCGTTTGCGAATGCGCATTTATGACGCGCTCGATTGCGGCGATATGCTGCGCGCCAAGGCGGATATCGAACTGCTCCGCCGGGATGAACCGGGAGAGGCGGCGGGGCTTTTGACCGCGCTTGCTATTGAGTGCGGTTCACCGGAGGACGCGCTTGCGGCATGGGAGGAGTGCACGCGGTATCGACCGGACGATCCCTACACGGTCTTTCTGCGGGCGCGGATTCATTTGATGCAGGGAGAGCGGTGTGCGGCGCTGTCGCTTCTGTCGCCGCTGATGGGGCGCGCCATGCCCGCGCCTGTGGCGGAAAAGGTGTTCAATCTCGCGGGGCAGTGCGCGCGCTTCCTGGGGCGTGCCGAGGATGCCGTGACGTTCTATGCCCGCGCGCGGGATGCGGCGCAGGAGCGGGAACTGCGCCTGCTCAATGCGAGCAATGTCCTCTTTAACCGGCATTATCTTGTGCAGACGTCTCGCGAAGATCGTGCGGCGGCGGAGGAATATGGGGCGCTGCTCGAGGGTATTGTGCCGTTCACCCATGCGCCGGGAGTGAAGCGTGGGCGGCTGCGCATCGGCTATCTCTCGCCCGATGTTCGGGAGCACGTGGTGCTTTCATTTTCGTATGCGCTCTTTACGGCGCTTGATCCTGCGCGTTTTGAGGTGTACGTCTACGCGATGAATCGGGAGGATGACTTCACAGAGGGCGTACGCCGCCGCGTGGATTGCTTTCGGAATCTCATGGGCTGTACGGCGCAGGAAGCGGCGCGCCGCATCTATGAGGATCGGATTGATATACTCGTCGATCTCGCGGGACATACGGCGGGCGGCACACTGCCCGTTCTCGCCTATCGCCCCGCGCCGGTGCAGATGTCGGGGATCGGCTACTTCGCGTCGACCGGGCTGAAAACGGTGGATTATTTTCTCGCGGATCCCATACTTGCGGCGGGGCGTGCGCAGGAGAGCTTTGTCGAGCGCCTGCTCATTTTGCCGCGGACGCATTTTTGTTGGCAGCCGCTGCGTCCCGCGCCTACGGCGACGCACCTGCCGGCGGCGGGACGTCCCGTTGTATTTGGCAGTCTGAATAATTTTACGAAGATCAATGACCGGGTACTGAAGGTATGGGCGGAGATTCTGCGGCGTGTGCCGACGGCGCGGCTGCTGCTCAAAACGGAGATCTTCTCCGTGACGGACGGCGCCGCCGAAGCGCGGCGGCGGATTGCGGCGGCGGGCCTCCCCTTAGCGCGCGTGGAGACGGAGGGGGCGTCGGCAGATTATCTCGCGGCGTACGGGCGCATCGACATCGCGCTCGATACGTTCCCTTATCCGGGCGGCGGGACGACCTGCGACGCGCTCTATATGGGCGTGCCCGTCGTGACGCTCGCGGGGGAGACGCTAGGGAGCAGGTTCGGGGCATCTTTGCTCCGGAATATCGGCGCGGATGCCCTCATCGCACATACGGCGGAGGAATATATCGAGCGTGCCGTGTTCCTCGCGCAGGATGCCGGGATGCTCGATGCGCTCCACGCAGGGCTGCGCAATATGACGGCGGCGTCGCCCGTGATGGACGCGCCCGCCTACGGGGAGGCTGTCGGTGCGGCGTATGAAGCTGTGTGGGGGGAATATACCGCACGTATATGCGGACGCGGTAAAGATGAGCGCGGGGGTCGACGATAGAATGAGTAGGACGGATGCGGCGCTGAGAGATCGCGTGTTTGACGCGCTTTCGTCGGAGAGCTATGCCGAGGCGCGCAGGATGACGGAGCGCGCGATGCGGGAGGGTACGGGGGACGATATGATCCGCTATCTGCATACCTATGCGGTGGAGCGGATGGGCGATCTGCCGCGTGCGATGCGGGAAACGGCGGACTATCTCGCGGCGGGGCGCACGGAGATGCGCCGTGAATACATGCGCCTGCGTGCGGCGGTGGCGTATCGGATCGGAGATCCGCAGGCGGCGGAATTTTATTATGACGCCTATAGGGAAGAACCGGCGGAGGCGGGACTATACAGCTCGTTCCTGCTCGCGCAGAATGCGCGGGAGGTCGATGAAGCGGAGCTGTTTGCGGCGCATTGTGCCTATGGTGAGCTCTTTGCGGATGTGAAGCGGTACACATTTCCTGCGCCGTATCGGCACGAGAAGATCCGCGTCGGCTACATTTCGCCGGATTTTCGCCGGAACGTCATGCAGAATTTTATTCAGCCGCTCCTCACGGCGTATGACCGCGCCCGGTTTGAGGTTTATGTCTACAGCACGGCGGCGGAGCCGGACGATGTGACGGCGGCGCTGCGCCCCTATGCGGACGTGTGGCGGGATGTCGGGGAGGTGTCTCCCGGGGAGACAGCGGCGCGCATTCGTGCGGATGAGATCGATGTGCTGGTCGATCTCGCGGGACATGCTGCGGGCGGCGCGCTGCCCGTGCTTGCACGCCGCCCCGCGCCGGTGCAGATGCTGGGGCTCGGCTATACGGCGACGTCGGGGCTGCATGAGGTAGATGCGTTCTTGACGGATGCCGTCTGCGACCCGCCGGGTGCAGGGCATGAGCGTTATTTTACCGAAGAACTCGTGCGTCTGCCGAGTCAGTTCTGCTACGTTCCGCCCGCGCATTTGCCTGTGTCGCGGGAAACACCCGCACGGCGGCGCGGATATATCGTATTCGGCGTGTTCAATCAGTACCGGAAGTTCACGGACGAGATGCTTTCCGTTTGGCGGGAGATCTTGGAGCGTGTGCCGGCGTCGCGTCTCCTGCTGAAATCGCAGGTGTTCTTTGCCGGGGAGATGCGGGCGGCGGCAGAAGAGCGTCTGCGCCGCCTCGGATTTGACCTCGGGCGTGTCCTCCTCGAACCTGCGGATACGGGGTATATGCGCCGTTATCTCGATGTTGACATCGCACTCGATACGTTCCCGTGGCCGGGCGGGGGGACGACCTGCGATGCACTCTATATGGGTGTCCCTATGGTGACGCGCTATGCGGCGCGGCGCAGTACGCGCTTTGGCTGCGCGCTCCTCTCGCACATCGGGCTCGCAGAGCTTGCGGCAATGGGCACGGAGGACTATATCGCTCTCGCCGCCGCACTTGCGGGCGATCTCGATACGCTTGACGACCTGCATAGAGGTCTGCGCGGGATGATGGAGCGCTCGCCCCTGATGGATCAAAAGGGATATATGCGCGCTTTGGAGGACGCCTATCGGCGTTTTGCAGCAGTGGGATCGGAAAGGACCGTATGATGAAGAAAAGGGCGAAGAAGCATCGTGGAGCATCTGTCGGGCATCGGCGTGACACGGAGAAGAAAATACGCGTCGGGTATCTTTCCGATTCTTTTGGCGGCGGCGCAGAACGGGATTTTCTGCCTGCGTTTTTTGCGGCGGCGAATCCGCTGCGTTTTGAGGTCTATGCCTATCATACGGGGACGGGGGGCGATACGGCGCTGTTTGCAGAGTCGGCGGCGGCATTTCGTACACTCGGTGCATGTACGGCGCAGGAGGCGGCAGAGGTTATACGGCGGGATGAGATCGACCTGCTGGTTGACCTTTCTTTTGATGCATCGTCTGCCTTCATTCGAGATGTTTTTGTCCGGTATCCCGCACGCCGGCTCCTCTCACTCGCAGAGCAATGCCCTGCGGAGGGGGCGGAGACACTGCCCCCTGTGGATGGAGAGACAGATTTTGTACCGCTCTGCTATACGCCGATTGAGCGGCGGGATTCGTATGCATATCGCACGCCGCTGCTCGACGGCACTGCACCGTCGATCGGCTTGATCGGCAGGGCGGATGAGGGGCGGCGGGAAGAGATCGTCACGCTCCTCTGCGCACTGCTCGCGCGCATTCCCCGCATACGGCTGATTTTGCCGGTGTCGATCGGCAGCGTGCTGACAGATGCGGATGTTGCGCGCATTTCAGAGATAGGCACGGATACCGCGGAGCTGATTCTCGTAGATGAGGTCGCCGATGAGGAGCTTGACATTGCGATTGGTGTCAATGCCGATCCTATGAAAATTTGCCGCACCGTGGAATATTCCGTGCCGATCCTTACGGCGGATGCCTTTGTTGGAAGGTATGCCGCCGGTATTCTCCGTGCGGCGGGGCTTGGGCTGGAGATTGCGCCGGACACCGCAGAACTAGCGGCGTGTGCCGCGTCGCTGCTGCACGATGTGGAGCGGCTCTCGTATTTGCACGAAACGCTGCGGTGGAATTTGCTCGACAGTCCGGTTTCCGAGGCCTCCGCTTATATGTTTACGATGGAGCGCGCCTATGACCGTGTGCTCTTCGGCGTGGAGGAATCGATGCGCGCGGAGGAACATACGGCGGCGCTTGCGCGTGCGGAGGCGGCAAAGGACTGGACGCGGGTACTGCGAGAGGGGCATATTCTCGACGGCTGCGGGGCGCTTCTGCCGGCGCAGCGCATGTCGATTGCATGGGCGTATTATTTTTTGAATCAGCGGGAGCGCGCGGGAAGATGGGCGCTTTCCGCAGAAGGCATTGAACGGGAAAGAGAAGGCGCGCGTCTCTATTTGTCCGTATCGGGGGTATCTGCCGAGGGATCTGCGGCGGACACGGTGCGGCGCGCCCGGGAGGGGATTGCCGTGATTGAGGAAGGGCGGCTGCCGGCGACGCCCGAGGTGTATGAAACTCTGATCAAAGTCTGTGCGGCTCATGCGCAGACTGTCCTCGGCGCTACTGTCGCTATGCAGTATGCCATGAAATATGCTTCGTGTGTCTCTGATCCGCTGATGCGCCGCTCCTATCACTCCGGGGCTCTTTTGATGGCGAATGCCGTCGACGTATCTCCGGCGGAGGTCTATCGGCGCAGTTTGGCGTACGAGCGGCTGTTCGCGGATGTTCGCCCTTATACGCACGAGGGACGGCGAAAAAAGGATAAAATTCGCATCGGATATATTTCGGGTGATTTCCGCGAGCACGTCATGCAGTATTTCATCTGGCCGTTTCTCGCGGGATTTGACCGCGACGATTTTGAGGTCTATTGCTATAGTCTTGGCAGGACGGATCAGTATACGGAGTTCTTCAAGACACTTGTCACCGCATGGCGAGATGTTTCAAAGCAGGCGAATGCGCCGGAGAAGATCGCCGCTCGGATCTATGCGGATGAGGTGGATATCCTCTTTGATCTCGCGGGACATACGGCGCGCAGCGGCCTGCCTGCACTTGCGTGGAAGCCTGCACCCGTGCAGCTCTCGGGACTCGGTTATATGGCGACGACGGGGCTTTCCGCCGTCGACTACTTTGTCACGGATCGGTACTGCGATCCACCGGGGAGTGTCGGCGACGTATATTTTGTTGAAAAATTACTGCGCCTGACGAGTCAATTCTGCTATAATGGATATACACAGCTCCCGGTGTCCGAGGGAGCACCTGCTCGGCGGTGCGGATACGTTCAATTCGCTTCGTTCAATCAATATCTAAAGATGACCGATGAGATGCTCCGTGTGTGGGCAGAGATTCTGCGCCGGCTGCCGACGGCGCGGCTGCTGCTTAAAAATTCCGCCTATGAGAAGAAAGGCGTGGTAAGAGCGGCGCACGAGCGGATGAAGCGGGTCGGGCTCGATATGAGCCGCGTGCAGTTCGAGCGGGCGACGCGGGACTATATGCTGCGGTATCTCGATGTGGACATCGCGCTCGATACGTTCCCGTGGCCGGGCGGCGGGACGACGTGCGATGCGCTCTATATGGGCGTCCCGGTCGTCTCCTATTATACAGAGCGGCACAGTACACGCTTCACCTATAGTCTACTCGCCAATATTGGACTTAGCGATCTTGCCTCGGAGACCCTTTCGGATTATGTGGAGACAGCTGTGATGCTCGCAGAGAATGTTGATCTCCTCGATGCCCTGCATAGGGAGCTGCGGGATCGGATGAAGAACTCTCCCGTGATGGATCAGGTCGGCTATATCCGCGAAATGGAGGGATGCTATCGTGACATCTGGGCGCGGTACCGAGCAGCGCATGGAGAAGTTTGACGCCGCTTTTTCCCGCGTGCAAAAAGATCTCGCGGCGCAGCGTTTTGCGGCGGCGCACGCGCGCCTATGGCGGATGAACGAGGCGCATCTGTTCCCGGAATCGCGTCGGTGGCAGTATCATGCGATGGAAGGGCATTTGCTTCATATGCTGGGGGAACTCGATGCTGCGCTGCCGCATCTGCGCGCCTCTTGGAACATTGAGGGCGCGCCGCACGCTGTGCGCGTCGAGCTCCTCAGCAATTATCTGATGACACTCCACTATGCGGCGGATGTCTCCGATGCATTCCTGCGGGAGGAACACGGCGCGTGGGGACGCATCTTTGGTGATGTGCCGCAGTTCTCTCATGAGAAGCGGCGGCGGGCGAAAATCCGCATCGGCTATCTCTCGCCCTCGCTTTCCGAGCATGTGGTGCTGAACTTCGCCGTCCCGCTCTTTTCGGGATATGACCGGACGGGCTTTGACGTACGCATCTACAGCGCCGGAGGTGCGGACGACGATGTGACGGACTGGATTGCGGGCATGGTGGACGGATACCGCAATCTTGCGGGGATGCCGGAGACTGCGGCTGCGGCGGCGATTCATGCGGATGAGATCGACATCCTCTTTGACCTCGCGGGTCATACGGCGGGCGGGCGAACCCTGCGCATCGCGGCGTATAAGCCCGCGCCCGTGCAGATCACGGGCATCGGCTATTTCGATACGACGGGCGTGCCCGCGATCGACTATGTGCTCGGCGATCCCGTCTGCGACCCGCCGGGGATGGAGGAACTTTTTTTCGAAAAGATCCTTCGGCTGCCGCATACGCACCTCTGCTTCACGCCGCCGGAGCGGTTTGCCCCGTACGAAAATATCGTGCGCAGACCGCATATGCCCGTCGTCTTTGGGAGTTTTAACAATTTCTCCAAAATTACGGACGACACGCTCCGCCTGTGGGCGGAGATTCTGCACGCGGTGCCGGAGGCGCGGCTCGTGCTCAAGAATGTGAATGCCGACGCGGCGGCGCCGGAGCTGATGCGTGCTCGCGCTGCACGTGCCGACATCGACCTCCGGCGGATCGACGTGCGCTCCGGCACGCGTGATTATTTGAGGGACTATCTCGATGTCGACATCATTCTCGACACATATCCCTATCAGGGCGGCGGAACGACATGCGAAGCCCTCCTGATGGGACTGCCCGTTGTTACGCGCGCAGGGACGCGCCACGGTGCGCGGTTCGGCACGAGCATCCTGTACAATGCGGGACTCGGTGAACTCGTTGCGGATACGGCGGACGCCTATGTCGAACGGGCGGCGCTGCTCGCGCGGGACGGCGAACTCCTCGCGGCACTCCACGGTGCGGTGCAGCGGATGATGCGCGCCTCTCCCCTGATGGACGGCGCACAGTATGTACGGGATATGGAGGCGGCATACGAGACGATATGGGAGAACTATCTCAATGAAGAAGCGTAAGAAAAACCATGCGGAGCGCACGCGAGAGAAGCGTCTGCGCCGCAGTGAAGCAAGAAACCGGAAAGGGAAAGGAACGACGGCTATGACACAGGAGAGTAACGCGGCACGCATTCGCGGCTATATGGAGAAGAAGGCGTATGCCGACGCGATCAACGCGTTCGCGGATATGGCGGCGGCGGGAACTGCGCCCGAGGAATGCTTCGGCGATATTGCGCGCGCGTATTTTGAGGCGGGCGATACGGCGCGCGCGGCGGACTGGGTGACGACGACGTTGACGCGCGATCCCGCGAACGTGGACGTGCGCATCCTGCTCGGACGCATCTGTCTTAAGGAAAAACGCACGCAGGACGCGTTCAAAATCTATGAGAATCTGCTCGCATCGCACGGGAATGCGCTGAGCGGTGCGCAGCGTGCGGAGATTGACCGCTATGCGGGGCTCGAGGCGCGTCTCGCCCCCGCCGAGGTGCGTGAGAACTATCCGCAGCTCGCCGCGTTCTTTGGACTTGCATCAGCACCCGTCGGCGTCCCCGCGCCGTCGGCGGTCAAGAAACCCGCGGTCCCCGCGCCGAAGGGCGTAGCCGTACCGCCCACAAAGGACGTCGCCGTTCCCGCATCGAAATCAGTCGCCGTGCCGTCCGAGAAAGCTCTTGCAGGGAGCGCCGCACAGACAGCCGCCAAAATCCTCGGCGAGAACATCCGCCCGCGGGACAAGGTATGCACGCTGAATGCGTTCGCGGGCGCCGCATATGTTGAGGGCGACTACGAGAGCGCACAGATTTTATTGACGGAATCGCTGCGTCTGGATCCCGGCTGTGACGAGACCATTAAGAACATGGCGGTGCTCCTGCACGATATGGGGGATAACGACCGAGCGATTCGCATGGCGTCGGAGATGAAGCACACGGATTTTTTATTACTCCGCCTGCTCAAAGCATAAACCTCGGCGGCGGAGCATATTCCGGCACTGTGGGACGGGATAATCTATGCGATCCTCCCATTCCCGTTGTCCTGCTCAATCGGATTGATGTCTGTGCACATGTGCGCCTCGATACACCGCTTCAGGCAATGCAGGCCGTAGGGGCGGTCACGCTGCACGGCTGCACCGAGGAGACCGACGATCGTCTGCCGCTTGCGGCGCTCGGCCAAGCGGAAAACAGCATCGTTCTGATCGAGCGGCAGCTTTATTTTCCTGATCCCGGATTAGCAGGCCTTTTTGGTGCAACCGTCATGCGTGGGAATCTGCTCCTGCACGAGATGGACGATCATCCGTCGGTGGTACGGGACCTTGAGGAGACGAATTATTTTTCCTTTCGTGTGGTCTCCGCCGTGCAGACCTCGACGCCCCCGCTCGCGGATGTCCTGCGTGAACTAAATCCGCATGTGATCTTGCTGGAGAATCAGCTTGCCGATCTACCGCCGCACCGGCGCTATGCGCGCGGCGCGGCGCGTGTGACCGTATTCTTCGGCGCGCTGAATCGCGGGGCGGATTGGGCGCCGCTCATGGGTGCTCTGAATGAGGTGATGCGCGCACATGGGGCGCGGCTCTCCTTTCTCGTGACGGGAGATCATGCTTTCTACGACGCGCTTCAAACGCCGCATAAAGAATTCGTATGGGGAAAAGACGGCAGTCCCGTCGCCTCCTACACGGACTATACGGCGGCGCTGCATCGCGCCGACATCGCCCTCCTCCCGCTCGGCGATACGGTATTCAACCGTGCAAAATCGGATCTCAAGTTCATCGAGGCTGCGGGACACGGCGCTGCGGTGCTCGCCTCGCCAACCGTTTACGAGCGCACCGTGCGCGACGGAGAGACAGGGCTGATCTATCATGACGTACGGGACTTCGCAGAGAAGTTGACGCTGCTGATTACAAACGATGAACTGCGCATCCGCTTGGCGGAGAACGCATATCGCTATGTCGCGGCGTATCGCCTCATCGCACATCATGTTGAGGAATATACAGCTGCTTACCGTGATCTCTTTGCGCGGCGCGAAGAACTCGAGCGTGACCGGAGAGCGCGTATGGAGCGATATTTTCCCGGTCTTTTGCCGTGATTTCGACTCCTTTGACCGTACTTAAACTGTACGAATCATCTTTTTCTTTTCCTTTCAGATATGCCATTGACAGCGGCTTAAGTGAATCTTATAATAAAGGTTAGCTTATGTGTCGCAACAGGGTAAACCTATCGCATAGGCAAGACTGATCAAGGAAAGGAGCGCCGGTGCTATGACAGGCAAAGTGAAATGGTTCAGCGCGGATAAAGGGTATGGATTTATCTCCCGCGATGACGGCGACGACGTATTTGTGCATTTTTCCTCTATTCAAGGGGAAGGGTACAAGACGCTCAGCGAAGGACAGGAAGTTGAGTTCGACATCGTCGAGGGGGCGCGCGGTCCGCAGGCGGACAACGTCGTTAAAAAAGAATAACAGCATCTTTTCGAAAAGCCCGGCTTACACAGCGGGCTTTTTCATTTGCATAAATATAGCATCTCAATGAATTACAAAACAATCAGAATTTAGGGAACTCGGCAGGGGATTTCACATCCGTGTCGAACTAATAAGGTATAAGGGGGAGCGGTGTAAAGAAGAACGCTCCCTGTGGATAGAAAGGGGCTGTGTTTCATGGCTGCATTCACGATTCGGGGAAAAAATGTCGAGGTTACGCCCGCACTGCGCGACTATGTGGAAAAGCGCGTCGGCAAGATCACGAAGTATTTCGAAAACGTGGGCGAGATTTCGGTCCTGCTCTCCGTCGAGGGGAAACATCACAAGGTAGAAGTGACTGCCCCCATCGTCCGCGGCGTCCTGCTGCGCGGTGAGGAGCATTCGGAGGATATGTACAGCTCGATCGATCTTGTCATCGAGAAACTTGAGCGCCAGATTCGCAAGCAAAAGACGAAGCTCGAGCGCAGGTTCCGTCACGGCGGGTTCAAGGCGGAGGCAGTGGAGACGTTCGCGGCGCCCGTTTCCGAGGAGGACGACATCTATCCGGTCGTCAAGCGCAAGAGCTTTGCACTCCAGCCGATGGATGTGCAGGAAGCCATCATGCAGATGAATCTGCTCAATCATCATTTCTTCGTATTCCGCAATGCGGAGACGAACGAGGTCAACGTGGTCTACAGCCGCAACGATGGGAAATACGCCCTGATCGAGGTTGAAGAGGGCTGATAACGAGTCCGTAAAACTGCATCAAAAGAGCCGCTTGCCGTGCGTTGATATATCAAACGCCGGCGGGCGGCTTTTCCGTTAAGGGATGTTCGTTAGGTGGCATGTTCTTTAGAAATCCGGTACATAATGTGTGCCGACGGCTGCGGCGTCCTGCACATAGACGCGCGTCATGCCGAGATCGCGCGCCGCATCGACGACGGATTCGTATTCGAACGTCGTGAGTTTTCTATGGAGCGGGGGGAACTCTGCGGCGCGGTAGGTCGGCGTATACTGACGCATGAGGCTGAGCTGGATCGTGTCGCCGAAAGTCTCCCATAGGCGGCGCACGATGGCGATACTCTCACGGCGGTGTCCCGGGAGAACGAGATGGCGGACGAGCACGCCCGAGAGCAGACGTCCATTGGGTGCGAATTGAACGGCGCCGACCTGTGCGACCATGGCGGCGAGGGCGGCGTATGCGGCGGCAGCATAGCCCGGGGCAGCGGAGCAGCGGCGTGCGCTCTCCTCGGTATCGTATTTGAGATCGGGGAGGTAGATGTCGACATGCCCCTTGAGGAGGGCGATCGTCTCTACAGTTTCATAGCCGCTCGTGTTCCAGACAACGGGGCGGGTGAACCCGGCGGCGCGTGCGAGCTCGAGCGCCGCGACGATCTGCGGCGTGTAGTGCGTCGGTGTCACGAGATCGAGTGTCGCCGCCCCCTGCGATTCGAGTTCGAGGAAGCGTGCGGCAAGTTCCTCTACGCTGAGGAGATCGCCGCGCTCACCGCGGCTGATTTCGTGATTTTGACAGTAAACACAGCGAAGCGTGCAGTGGGAGAAGAATACGGCGCCTGCACCGTGCGCGCCGATGAGACACGGCTCCTCCCAGCGGTGGAGCATCGTACGGGCAACGCGTACGAGGGCGCCCGCCCCGCAGAACCCGCGCTTTCCCGCCGTGCGGTCGATGCCGCAGGCGCGCGGGCAGATGCGGCATTCCCTGAGCGGCGCTTTCCAATCGATCATCCCTGTTCCTCCTTTTGCGTTATTATCCCACCCCAACCGGGATATTTTATGAATAACACACAACAAAGCCGCCTCCCGACCGGGAAGCGGCTTTGTTTATAGAGCAAAGGAAAATCTAGGGAAGAACGATATCCACGCCGAGCTCTGCGGCGGCAGCGCGAATATCGGGCGACGGCTCGGTATCGGTGATGAGACCGGCGAGCGCGTCGAGGCTTGTGAAGTCGTAGTTGCCGTCCGTCGAAAGCTTGCGCGCCTCGGCGACGACATAGGCACGTTTGCTGTGCGCGATAATCGCAGCTTTGTTCAGTCCGTCGTCAATGTCGTAGGTGGAGACGCTGTTGGCCTTGACATCGACGCCGACGGCGCCGACAAAGGCGATGTCGGGTTTCAGACGCTTGATGAACTCCTGGGTCATACCGCCCCAGAATCCGTCACGTCCGCGGTTGATCTGTCCTCCGGCGAAGATGAGATCGATGCGCGGGTTGCGTGCGAGCACGCCGAGCACGTCGACCATATTCGTCACGACGGTGAGATCGCGGTCGCTCTTCATAAGAAGTTCTGCAAGCGCGAGGTTACTCGTCGATATGTCGAGGAAGACCATGTCCTTGTCCTGGATGAGTGAGACTGCCGCCTGTGCGATGCGGCGTTTTGCGTCCACATCCATGTGGCGGTGACGGCTCACTTCGATCATGTGGACGCTCTGCGTCAGCTTAACGGCGCCGCCGTATGTACGTTTCAGACGCCCTTGCCGCTCCAGCGAACCCAGATCTTTGCGGATACAGTCCTCGGTGACCTTAAACTTTGCACTGAGCTCTTTGACCTTGACCTTTCCGTCACGTTCCACCATACGGACGATGAGCTCTTGGCGTTCCTCTAAAAACATGATATTCACTTCCTTTGGCAGGTATACGTTAAAACGCTCACGCACCTGCATCAATGAGACGTCCCTTTCTTTGCCATTAGTGTAACGCAAATCATGAGAAATAGCAAGACAATTTTATCTATTATACAATATTCCGTTTATGCCGTTTTATTGATATATTCTGTTATGATAGATAATACCGCCTATTTAGAGGAAAGGTGAGTGACAACGTGTAGGTGGATGCGATACTTTTGTGTGTAAAATACGCAGTAATAAAGATATTCGTTATTGCAGAGACGCTTAAATATTTGAAAAAACTTTTATATACATGAAAAAATCTATTGAAAACATGAGAAATTACGCGTATTTAGAGCGGGAATAGCCGTATTTCGTGAAAAACTTGCATAGAGGTCGGGGGAACTGTTACAATGCGGTAAGGGAAAACGCTCTGAAAAAAATGTATTCCGATATGCGGGTTCCCGTATTGCCGGAACGACTGCATGGGTATTTTAGGTTTTACCGAGGACGGCGCGGCGTTTGAGGACGTAATTCCATAGCATGACAATACCCGCCGCTATGAGTTTTGCAATCATATAATGGATGTGCAGGAGATCGACAAGAGACCACATGAGCAGCTGATTCAGTCCGAGCCCCGCGATACTCGAGCCGAAAAAGAGCATCTTTGCGCGGCGTGTCTGCGCAGCTGCGCCGCGAAAGACGCAGACGAGGCACAGCCAATAGTTGAGAAAGACGGAGACGGTGAAGGAGATCCCGGCGGAGACGAGGTAGTAGACACCCAGATGCGCCGTGAGAACGTAGAGGAGTCCGTAGTCGAGGAGAAAACACGCACCGCCGACGAGGACGAAGCGGAGTACTTCATAAAGTCTGGTACGCTGCGGCATGGATCGCCTCCTCCTTTTGCACTAAAAATTTGTAAATGGCCGCACGATGATTATGAAAGGAACGTCACATGCTTTTTAGATTCGCCGCACATTGCGGGATTCCTGCCAAGCGGGTATTTTGCGCCGCAGTGCTCATGGCTGCGGCAAGTATTTTGTTCACGGGGTGCCTGACGGAAAAGGATTCGAAAGAGACAACGGCGGAGGATACGCATCTCGTGCTTGGGACGGTGGCACGTATTCAGGCGCGCGGTACGGAGAAAGCGGCGCGCATGGCGGTGGAAGAGGCATACGACCTGCTTTCGGATATGGATACGAATCCGGATCGCACTGCGATACTTGAGATGGAAGCCGCCGCAGGATCAGGGGAGTGGACGAAGATTCCCGCGGAGCTTTATGAGATGCTTTCCCTTGCGCAGGCGATTTCACGGCGGTCGGACGGCGCGTTTGATGTGACCATGGGGACACTGACTACGTTGTGGTCGGAGGCACGTACGCGCGGAGAGCCGCCGACGGAGGCAGAGATCAGGGAGGCGCGTACACATGTGGGCTATCAGTATCTCGAATTGCGTGAGGGAAATATGGATGGCGTGCCGATCTATGAGGGGCGCCTGATGAAACCGGGGATGCAAATCGACCGCGGAGGGCTGATCAAGGGATATGCGCTTGATGAGATCTTGGAGCACTGGGATGGGGCGCACCTGAAGGGAGCACTCGCAGATCTTGGGGCAAGCTCGATGCTCGGAATTGGGACGAATTCCGAGGGGGAGCCGTGGCAGGTAGGAATTCGCAATCCACGCGGCACGTCGTCTGTGGATATGCTGCTCGTGATGCCGCTTTCAAACGAGGTTCTTTCGGCATCGGGGGATGACGAACGCTGTTTCATGTACGAGGGGAAGCGCTACCATCATCTGATCGATCCGCGCACGGGCTATCCGGCGGATACGGGACTCGCCTCTGTGACGGTGATTCTGCCGCTCTCAACTGACAGTCCGGCATGGGAAGGACATGCCGGCATACTCTCAGATATGCTGTCTACGGCAATTTTTGTACTGGGACCTGAAAAGGGGCGTGCACTCCTTTCAGATTTTCCGACGGCACTCGTGATTCTCATCGGACCGGATGGAAAGGTTATCGGAGGGCGGTGAATACAAACCGTTATTCGTTTTATTAGGATGCGGCGCAGGAAAAGAAATTTTCATTCTTGTAAAAACCAATGTGTCTCTATCCAAGGGCAAGGTTGCTCCATCAAATAAAAATCCGGGAGTGCCGTCGGCAATCCCGGGTATCGTTTCAAGAATAAAGCTCATCCCAACTGTGTCACATTCGTCACGCGGAATCCCTTGGCGAAAAGCCGCTCTTTCACGGTGTCGACGTTCGGGATGTCGGCGCGGATGATGATCTCGTAGGTGCCGTCCGGCTGCGGCATCGTGACCATGCTGTCGATGCTGATGTCCATCTCGGCGAGGACGGTCGAAATATCGCGCAGGACGCCCTTGCGGTCGGCGACGTGGATCGTCAGGCGCGTCTTGCCGGTATCGAGTCCCATGACGGCGACGAACGCCTTGAAGATGTCCGTGGAGGAGATGATGCCGACGAGTTTGCCCGCGGACGAGAGGACGGGCATACCGCCGATCTTCTCGCGCGACAGGATCAGCGCCGCCTCCTCAATAGTCATGGTATCCGTGACCGTGACGACGTTTTTCTGCATGACGTCTGCGACCTTGATCTTAGAGAGCAGGGTGCGCTCCTCGAAGCGGTCGAGCGTCGTTGCCGCCGATGGGGAGGCGCGCAGGAGGTCGCGGTTCGTGAAGAACCCGACGAGCCGACCGTGCTCCACGACGGGCAGACGGCGGAACCCGCCCTTCTCCATGACTTTTGCAGCTTCGCCGAGCCCCGCGTCCGGCGCGATGGTCACGGGATTCTTCGTCATACAGTTTTCAACAAACATAAACGCCCTCCTTACCCATGCGTGTGGTAACGTCCTTTTTCTAATATTCGAGGTTTACGGCGGCTTTTCCTTCTTTACTAATTGAAAATACGGCGCATTATCCGCCCAAATACGCCTTGCGCACGTCCTCGCTCGCCGCAAGGTCTTTCGCGTCTCCCGCGAGGGTGATTCGTCCCGTTTCGAGGACGTAGGCGCGGTGCGCGATGGAGAGCGCCATGTTCGCGTTCTGCTCGACGAGGAGGACGGTCGTTCCGGCGGCGTTGATGTCGACGATGATGGAGAAAATCTCCTTGATGAGCAGCGGTGCAAGCCCCATCGACGGCTCGTCGAGGAGGAGCAGGCGCGGGCGGCTCATGAGGGCGCGCCCCATCGCGAGCATCTGCTGCTCGCCGCCCGAGAGCGTGCCCGCGAGCTGCGTACGGCGTTCCTTCAGGCGCGGAAATCTGCCGAAAACCGTCTCCATGTCGGCGGCGATGCCGTCCGCGTCGCTGCGTGTGAACGCACCGAGCTCAAGGTTCTCCATGACGGTCATGTCGGCGAAGATGCGCCGACCCTCGGGCACCTGCGAGATGCCGCGGCGGACGATCTCATGCGCCTTGTTCCCCGCGATGGAGCTGCCCTCGAACACGATGTCGCCGCCGCGCGGCGCGATCAGTCCCGAGATCGTGCGCAGGGTCGTGGATTTCCCGGCGCCGTTCGCGCCGATGAGAGTGACGATTTCGCCTTTGCTGACAGTCAGGGACAGTCCCTTCAGCGCGTGGATCGCGCCGTAGTAGACGTGGAGATCCGTGACGCTCAGCATGGGGGCATTTGTTTTCTGTTCGTTTGTCATGATTATTCCTCCGCCCCGAGATACGCGCGGATGACCTCGGGATTCGACCGAATCTCCGCGGGTGTGCCCGTCGCGATGACCGTGCCGTATTCGAGCACATAGATGCGCTCGCAGATGCCCATGACGAGCGACATGTCGTGCTCGATGAGGAGGATCGTGATGCCGAACGCGCGCCGCACCCACCGGATCATCTCCATGAGCTCCTGCGTCTCCTGCGGGTTCATGCCCGCCGCCGGCTCGTCGAGGAGCAGGAGCGCGGGCTGTGCGGCAAGCGCCCGCGCGATTTCTAGCCGCCGCTGCGCGCCGTAGGGGAGGTTCTTCGCCTTTTCCGCCGCGCTGTCCGCGAGGTGAAAAATCTCAAGGAGACGCATGGCCTCCTCTTCGAGTTTTTGCTCCTCGGCGCGGTAACGCCCGACGCGCAGCATCGCTTCGAGGAGACCGTAGTTCATGTGGCTGTGGTATGCGATTTTCACATTGTCGAGGACGGAGAGCTCGCCGAAGAGGCGGATGTTCTGGAATGTGCGCGCGATGCCGCGTGCCGTGATTTCGTACGGCGCAAGCCCTACGATGCTCTTGCCGCGCAGGGTGATCTCGCCCGTCGTGGGGCGGTAGACGCCCGTGAAGAGGTTGAACGCCGTGGTCTTGCCCGCGCCGTTCGGCCCGATGAGTCCGAGCAGTTCGCCCTCGCGGATGTAGAGGTTCAGGTCGGAGACGGCGGACAGCCCGCCGAATACCATGGAGATGTCCGTCGCCTTGAGCAGATTCTGTGCCATCATGCCTCGCCCCCTTTCCTGAAGAATCGATTCAGCGGACGCATCGCCGTGACCTCAACGTAGCCGAAGAGCCCCTGCGGGCGGTAGAACATCATGAGGATGAGCGCGAGTGCGTAGACGATCATGCGCGCGTTCGGGAAGCTCGCGAGCGCCGCGGAGAGGAAGGTCACGACGAGCGCGCCCGCGATCGAGCCGGTCATCGAGCCGAGCCCGCCCATGACGACCATGATGAGGATGTTGAACGACTGCATGAAGGTGAACGATGCGGGGCTGAGGATGTACATATTGTGTCCGAAGAGGACGCCCGCGACGCCGGCGAACGCCGCGCCGATGGTAAAGGCGAGCACCTTGTACCGCGTCGTGTTGATGCCCATCGCTTCGGCGGCGATCTCGTTCTCACGGATGGCGAGACAGGCGCGCCCGTGGCGGGAGTTTACGAAATTTTTGATGATGAAAAGGGTGGCGAGCATGATGAAGAACACCCATGTGAAGTTCGTCAGGTGGGGGATGCCCTTAAAGCCCGCCGCGCCGCCGACATACGGCACGTTGATGATGAAGATGCGGACGATCTCGCCGAGCCCGAGGGTCGCGATCGCGAGGTAGTCGCCGCGCAGGCGCAGGGTCGGCAGTCCGATGAGCGCGCCGAGCAGTCCTGCCGCCGCGCCGCCCGCGAGGAGCGCGACGATGAAGGGGAGGTGAAAATTCGTCGTCAGGATGACGCCGACGTACGCGCCGATCGCCATGAACCCCGCGTGTCCGAGCGAGAACTGCCCCGTATAGCCGTTGATGAGGTTCAGGCTCGCCGCGAGCATGATGTTGAGCCCGGCAAAGATGAGGTTGAGCTGCCAGAACGCGCTGAGCACGCCTGCGCCCGTCAGCCCCATGATGACGCCGTAGACGGCGAGGGCAAAGAGGAGCATCTTGAGATCGTTGTTTGCAAGTATCTTCATGCGGACACCTCCTTACACCTTTTCCTTGATATTTTTGCCGAAGATGCCCGCAGGTTTTAGGAGCAGGACGAGGATGAGGATCGCAAATGCGGCGGCGTCGCGGAACATCGAGAAGCCGAATCCCGAGATGAACGCCTCCACGATACCGAGCACGATGCCGCCGACGACCGCGCCCGGCAGGATGCCGATGCCGCCGAAGACCGCCGCGACAAACGCCTTGATGCCCGGCATGAGACCCATCAGCGGATCGATGGAGTTGTAGTAGATGCCGATGAGGACGCCCGCAACCGCCGCGAGCGCCGAGCCGATGGCGAACGTGATGGAGATGATGCGGTCGGCGTTGATGCCCATGAGCTGCGCTGCCTCGGTGTCGTAGGACGCGGCTCGCATCGCCTTGCCGATCTTCGTCGCGCGCACGATATAGGTGAGGATGACCATGAGCACGAAGGTCACGCCCATGATGAGGAGCTGCTGCCCGCTGATGACGAGGCCTTCAAATGTCCACGAGACGTCGCTGATCGTCGCGGGGAACGTGCGCGGCGTCGGCGAGACGAGCGCCATCATGACGTACTCCAGGAGGAACGATACGCCGATCGCCGTGATGAGCACCGAGATGCGCGGTGCATGGCGCAGCGGGCGGTAGGCGAACCGCTCGACCGCGATGCCGAGCAGGGAGGTCACCGCCATGGAGATCAGGATCGCCGGCACGACGGGGATGCCGAGCGTGACGGCGTAGAACCCGAGGTACGCGCCGACCATGTAGATGTCGCCGTGCGCGAAATTGATGAGCTTGATGATGCCGTAGATCATCGTATATCCGAGCGCGATGAGCGCGTAGATGCTGCCGAGCGAGATTCCGTTGATGAGCTGTTGGAGAATCTGCTGCATGAACTCCATAGAACCGCCTCCTGTGGGCTGTGTTATTGATGAAAAAGAGCCGCGTATTTGCGGCTCTCTGACACTATTCGTATCGACGAATCACATGCTCGGCATAATCTTCGCCACGACCGTGCGGTCGCCGTCCTTATTTTCGAGGATGACCGCCTGCTTGATCGGGTTGTGCTCGGCATCCATCGTGATCGTGCCGGTGCCGACCGTGAGATTCTTCGTCTCCTCGATTGCCTTGCGGAGCGCCTCGGGATCGTCCGAACCCGCGCGCTTCAGCGCGTCGACGAGGAGTTTGCCCGCGTCGTAGCCGAGCGCGGCAAAGACATTCGGGGCGTGTCCGTATTCCTTCTGATAGGCGTCGATGAAGGGGCGTACCGACTCGTCCTTATCCGAGTAATGCGTGCTGAAATACGTGCCGTTCAGCGCCGCCGCGCCCGCGAGCTCCGCGACCTTTGCATCGTCCCAGCCGTCCGTGCCGATGATGGGGGCGGAGATGCCGATCTCGCGCGCCTGCTTGACGATCTTGCCGACCTCCTCGTAGTACGCGGGAACGAAGATCACGTCGGCATTCGCGCCGCGCAGACGGGTCAGCGTCGCCTTGAAATCCTGATCCTTTGCGAGGAAGGCTTCGGTCATGACGACTTGCCCGCCGCCTGCCGTAAAGACCTTCTCAAAGACCTGCGCGAGGCTCTTGGAGTAATCCGTCGAATTGTCGAGGTAGATGACCGCCGTCTTTGCCTTCAGCGTGTCGAGCGCGAACTTCGCCATGACGTCGCCCTGCTGCGGATCGATGAAGCAGCTGCGGAAAATCCACGGCTTCACCGTGCCGTTCTCGACCGTCACGTCCACCGCCGTCGCGTCCGGCGCGATGACGGGCACTTTGTTGTCTGAAGCGACCTGAGACTCGGCGATGACGTTCGCCGTCGTCGCGGGACCCACAATCGCGCGGACATGGTCGTCGGAGATGAGTTTCGTCGCCGCGTTCACGGACTCCGCCGCCTCGGACTTGTTGTCCGCCTCGACGAGGACGATCTTCTTCCCATTGATGCCGCCCGCATCGTTCGCTTCCTTAATCGCGAGCTTCAGCCCCTCGAGCGTCGAGATGCCGTAATTCGCCGTATTGCCCGTCATCTCAAAATTCGCGCCGATCTTGATCTCATCCGACGACGCCCCGTTATCTCCGCAGCCTGCAAGAGCCGTGCCGAGCAGCGCCGTGCAGGCGAATACCGCCGTAAGGCGCAGCGCCTTTCCTCCGAACTTCATGCGGAACCCTCCTTTGACAGTTCTCATTATCATATAAAAAGATAGCCCTCATTATAGGGGAGGGCGCGCCGTTCGTCAAGGTATACAATTTGACACCCTCTGCCCGCGTTGCTATAATGGGACATCTTTACTTTGGGGGGACAATATGAACGAGAAGGTTTTTCCGCTGACGAAGGAGCGGACGATAGAACTCATCAAGCAATTCCCGACGCCGTTTCACATCTACGACGAGGGGAAAATCCGCGCGAACTGCCGCCGTCTGCGCGAGGCGTTCGCGTGGGCGCCCGGATTTCGCGAGCATTTCGCCGTAAAGGCGCTGCCGAATCCGCGCATCGTACAGCTTCTCCACGAGGAGGGCGCGGGGACGGACTGCAGCAGCATCGCCGAGCTCCTGATCTCGGAGGCGGCGGGCGTTACGGGCGAAGAGATCATGCTCACGTCGAACGACACGCCGTTCGACGAGTTCCAAAAGTCGATCGAACTCGGCGCCGTCATCAACCTCGACGACATCACGCACCTCGATTATATGGCGAAGCACGCGGGACTGCCAGAGGTGCTCTCGTTCCGCTACAACCCAGGGGATACGATAGAGGGCAACGATATTATCGGAAAACCCGTGGAGGCAAAATACGGACTGACCCACGCGCAGATGCTTGAGGGATATGCGCGGGCGCGCGAGATGGGCGTGCGGCGGTTCGGACTGCACACGATGGTCATCTCTGCCGAGCTGCGCACGGAGGCGTTCCTCCTCACGGCACGCATCATGTTCGAGCTCGCCGTAGAGCTGAAGGAAAAACTCGGTATTCACGTTGAGTTCGTCAACCTCGGCGGCGGCTTCGGCATCCCGTACCGTCCGGAGGAAGATCCCGTAGATTTCGCAGCGGTCGGCGCGGGCATTGAGCGGCTTTATCATGAAATCATGCGTCCTGCGGAACTCGGCGACGTCGCCATCCGTACGGAGAGCGGGCGCGCCGTTACGGGGGATGCGGGCTGGCTTGTCTCGACGGTACTGCATAAGAAAAATACCTATAAGAAGTATGTCGGGCTGGATTCCTGCATGGCGAACCTCATGCGCCCCGCGCTCTACGGCGCGTATCATCATATCACCGTGCTCGGCAAGGAGCACGCTCCGGCGGATCATGTCTATGACGTCACCGGATCACTCTGCGAGAACAACGATAAATTCGCCGTTGACCGTGCATTGCCGCAGATCGACATCGGCGACATCGTTGTCATCCACGACACAGGCGCGCACGGCAGCGCGATGGGGTTCAACTACAACGGCAAGCTCCACTGCGCCGAGCTTCTTCTACATGAGGACGGTACGGTCGAGCTCATCCGCCGCGCGCAGACACTGGACGATTATTTTGCGACGCTGCATTATGAAGGATCGCTGATGAAATCAACGAACGCAATAAAATAAATACAGGAAAACAGCCCCGCTGTATTGATGCGATTTTTCGCAGAGACAGCGGGGCTGTTTTCGTTGTCGTTGATTTTTGGAACGCAGATCAGTCAGCGTACTCCTTCGAGGAGTTCCCGATAAATCGGACGCTCATCAGCCGGGACTTCAAGAAGATCCATTGCCTGCTCAGCAGAAACATTCAGTTTTGTAATAAGAGAACGGAGACTCGCCGCCCGATCTCGTTGTGCGCCTTCCTTTATGCCCTCCTGGCGGCCTTCTTTTATGCCCTCCTTGCGCCCCTCTTTACGCCCTTCCCGGCGCCCCTCCATACGGCCCTCGGACACACCGGCTTTCCACTCGTCTCTCATCTTCATGGCAAATGTCATATACTCCACCCTCTCTCCTTCTTCCGTTTTCACTTTTCGAATCTCATCTTCAATTTCCTGTACGAGCGCGTCGCTGCTCAGTACTCCGTCCACATACCCAAGAAATGCCTTGAGCGCCTCGCTGACATCGCCTGCCGTACCCTTCGTATTGAGGAAAATCTTCTGCGCGCCGTCCCGCAGCAAAAGAGACGTATCTTCTCTGCAGAGATTTTCAAATGTGTAAATACAGCGATCCCTGCCAAAGGGATCAAACGGGCAGATAAAAATGATGATCGTTTGGTTGAGCTCATCATAATCTGCGCCCGCAGCGAGAAGATCCGCATCGATCATCGACTGGTAGTAACGCGTCCTCTTGGCAAGACCGTCGCCCTCGAGCCGGCGAACCTGCATCTCGATGTTGTAGACTGTATGCGCGTCATCCCGCACATAGGCGTCGAGACGGACACCTTTGCTCCGGTAACTCGGCTTCATTGGCTTTTCCGCTTCGAGGTAGTGAATGTCGCTGATCTCAATGTGCAGAATGCGCTCGAGCACCTTCCTGCAGATGCGTTTGCGGCTCATAATCAGCTTGAACATATAGTCGTCGCAAATGGTCAGTTCTTCCCACGACTTCATTCGATAGGAGCTCATAGCATCCCCCGGCTTTCTTCAACCCTGCGTTCTTTTTCTCTATAAAAATTATAAGCTGTCCAATGACTTTGGTCAATACTTCTTCTTCCCAAATCGTGCATCCTCGTGTAAAATAGAAAACAAAAAGGCGGGGGAGACGTATATGACGATACGGCGGGCAGCGGATCGGGACACCCGGGACATTCTGCGCATCTATGAGGCGGCACGCGCCTTTATGCGCGCGGCGGGCAATACAGTGCAGTGGACGGACGGCTATCCGTCTGGGGAGATCGTACAGGCGGATATGGCGCGCGGCGTGCTCTATGTATGCGAAAATGCGGATGCGCGTATCCATGCCGCCTTCGCACTGATCCCGGGCGAGGATCCCACCTATGCATATATCGAGGGCGGCGCGTGGCGGGACGGTTCTCCCTATGCGACGATTCACCGCGCGGCGAGCGACGGTACGGAGCGCGGCGTCTTTCGCGACATCCTCACGTTCGCCCGCGAGAGATACGACCATCTGCGCGCGGACACACACGAGGATAACCTGCCGATGCAGCGCTGTCTTGAGGGCAGCGGATTTATCCTCTGCGGCACGATCTATGTGCGTGACCGGTCGCCGCGCCTTGCCTACGAATGGACGAAATAAAGGAGACTGCGATGATCGAGTGCATCACCGTCGGCGATATGATCGAGACCAACTCGTTCTTTTACATCGACGACGAGACGAAACACGGATTTTTGATTGATGCGGGCGCGGAGGGCGATCGGCTCGCTGCCTATGCCGAGGCGAAGGGCTGGACGATTGAAAAACTGCTCTTAACGCACTGTCATTTTGATCACATCGGCGGCGTGGAGGCATTCCGGCGGCACATCCTTTGCCCTGTCTATGCTGCCGAAGACAGTGCGCGCTATGCGGGCGATCCGCGGTGGAACCTCTCCATATGGGGCGGCGCGCCCGTGACGCTCTCGGACGTGAAGACGTTCGCCGACCGGGAGATCATCACGCTCGCGGCGAATCCCACGATGACGCTCGAGGTGCGCTACTCACCAGGGCATACGACGGATTCCTGCATTTTTTACAGCGCGCGGGACGGCGCTGCGTTCGTGGGGGATACTATCTTCTATGCGAGCGTTGGCCGCACGGACTTCCCGGGCGGCGATACGCGCACGCTCTGGGAGAGCATCGCGTCGCAGGTCTTTACACTGCCGCCCGATACGGTACTCTACTCGGGGCATACAGAGGAGACAACCGTGCGCGCGGAGATGGCGCGCTACCGATGAACTACGCGGATTTTATGGCGTCGCTCGCCCGCGGCGAGCTGCCGCATGTGTTTCTCCTCGCGGGCGAGGAGCCGTACTATATCGTGCGCGCGGAGGAGGCGATCCTGCGCCGGCTGCTTCCTGATGAAAGCGAACGTGCGGATGCACTCGTCCGCTATGAGGAAATGCCGCCGATGCCCGCGCTCGCCGAGTCGCTCGAGACAATTCCATTCTTTACCGAAAAAAACGTTGTGCTCGTTCACGGTGCATCGCTCTTTGGCGGCGGGAAGAAAAAGGAGGCGGCGGAGGAGTCCGATGCTCCTGCGCAGAAGGATACGAATGCGGACGCACTGTGCGAACTCCTCGCGGATCTTCCACTGAGCACTTACGCTGTCTTTACACTGCACGCAAAGCCTGACAAGCGGAAGAAAATTTACAAGGCGGTCGAAAAATCGGGGCGCATCCTTGAGAGCGAGGCGCTGCGCCCGTGGACGATCGAGCCGTGGCTGAATGCGCGCCTGCGAGAGATGGGGCGAGCAATGCACCCGCGGGCGCGCGCGTTCTTCCTCAATATCACCGGCATGATGCAGACCGTCTCGCTCGAGTTCCTCGATCGTCAGCTTGAAAAGCTCATGCTCTACACGGACGAGAAAACATTTACAGAGGACGACCTGCGCGCCGCATTCTCCGAGATGCCGGAGGTCTCCGTCTTTGCCCTCATGGACGCGGTGAATGCGCGGGACTGCGCGCGCGCCCTTACACTCCTCGCCCGCTGCATGGCGGATGGCGTCCACTTCACGGTTCTCCTCGCGCTCCTTACGCGCAATACACGCCAACTGTGGCAGGCAAAACGCCTCCTCGCGCGGGGAACGCCGCTGCGGGGGCTGGGCGCCGCCATGAAGCTGAATCCTTTCATCGGGGAGAAACTTGGGCGCAGCGCGCAGGGCTTTCGTGAATCGACGCTCGAGAGTGTAATGCTCGTCCTCGCCGATGCGGACTATCTGATGAAGACGGGGCAGGCGGGGGAAGAGCTGCTGGAGGATGCGGTCATCCGGCTATGTAAGTCGTGACGCGGGAGCCTGGCGCTCGGCATCGCTATTTCCTTGAATGCTGCAGTCGACGCAGCTCTTAACTGCGGCTCCTTTGCGTTCTCCTCATGCCTCGCTATGCATCCAGGCTGCCGCATCACTTAGTTTTATGCTTGCTCTGCTTACGCCTTCCAAATAGCGCTGTCGCTGCATGTAAAAAGAGAGTGTTGACGCAGAAATATCGTATCGTCAACACTCTCTTTTTTATTGTTTCATATAGCCCGTATAGTCCGCGACGCCGAGGATCTCCTCCGCGCGCGCGATTGTCGCGGCGTCGGGTGATTCGACGCCGTCGAGCCGATACGGGATGCGCAGCTCCTCATATTTATGCACGGCCATCGCGTGATAGGGGAGCACCTCGACGCGCTCGACGGTCGCGAGACTGCGGATGAACGCCGCGAGCCGCCGCAGATCGTCCTCATCCGTCGTATAGCCGGGGACAAGGACGTGGCGAATCCACATCGGCTTGCCGCGTTCGGAGAGGAACAGCGCCAGCGCGAGAGCACTCAGATTGTCCGTTCCCGTGAGCTGCTTGTGACGCGTGGGATCGATGTGCTTGAGGTCGAGGAGGAAGAGGTCGGTCAGCGGCAGGAGCCGTTCAAATTGCCCGAAAAACGGCTGTGCGTGCGTGAACGGCTCGCCCGCTGTATCAATGGCGGTGTTCACGCCCTTTCCCTTCGCGAGGCGAAAGAGCTCCGTTACAAAGTCGAGCTGGAGCAGCGGCTCTCCGCCGCTGACGGTGATGCCGCCCGTATTTTTCCAATAGGGGCGGTATCGCAGCGCCTGTCGAAAGATTTCCTCCGGCGTCGCCTCGTAGCCGCCCTCCGCCTCCCATGTCTCCGGGTTGTGGCAGTATTGACAGCGATAGCGGCAGCCCTGCACAAAGACGATGAAGCGGATGCCGGGGCCGTCAACCGAGCCGAAACTCTCCGTTGCGTTGATCCGCCCCTTACAGCCGGTCATGGAACGTGCGGGAGATGACGTCCAGCTGCTGTTCGCGCGTCAGGCTGATGAACTTGACCGCGTAGCCCGAAACGCGGATGGTGAAGTTCGCGTACGCGGGATTGTCCGGATGCTCCATGATGTCCTCGAGGATTTCGCGTCCAAAGACGTTGACGTTGAGGTGATGCGCCCCCTGGTCGAAATAGCCGTCCATCGAGCTGACGAGGTTCGTCACGCGCTCGTCCTCGCTGTGCCCGAGCGCCGAGGGGTTCATGCTCTGCGTGTTGGAAATGCCGTCGAGCGCCCAGTGATATGGGAGCTTCGCGACGGAGTTGAGCGACGCGAGCAGACCGCAGCACTCTGCGCCGTAGCTCGGGTTCGCGCCCGGTGCGAGCGGCGTCCAAGCCTTGCGCCCGTCCGGCATCGCGCCCGTGTATTTCCCGTAAACCACGTTCGACGTGATCGTGAGGATGGAGGTCGTCGCTTCGGAGTTGCGGTAGGTGTGGCGCGACTTGATCTTCGCGAGGAAGGTCTTCAGCACCCATTTTGCAATCTCGTCCGCACGGTCGTCATCGTTGCCGTAGCGCGGGAAATCGCCCGTCGTCTCATAGTCTACGACAATACCGTCGCCGTTATAAATGGGTTTCACCTTCGCGTATTTAATCGCCGAGAGTGAATCGACGACGTGCGAGAAGCCCGCAATGCCTGTTGCAAACGTGCGGCGGACGTCCGTATCGATGAGCGCCATCTCCGCCGCCTCGTAGTAGTAGCGGTCGTGCATGTACTGGATGGCGTTCAGCGCGTTGACATAGACGTGGGCGAGCCAGTCCATCATGCGCTCGTACTTCTTAATGACATTGTCGTACTCAAGGTACTCCGTACGGATCGGACGGTACGCGGGCCCTACCTGCACGCCGCTCTTTTCGTCCACGCCGCCGTTGATGGCGTAGAGGAGACATTTTGCGAGGTTCGCGCGCGCGCCGAAGAACTGCATCTCCTTGCCCGTCTGTGTCGCCGAGACGCAGCAGCAAATCGAGTAATCGTCCCCCCACTCCGGCTTCATCACGTCGTCGTTCTCGTACTGGATCGAGCTCGTGCGGATGGAGATGCGCGCCGCGTAGCGCTTGAACGTCTCCGGCAGACGCGACGAGTAGAGCACGGTGAGGTTCGGCTCTGGGGAGGGACCCATGTTCTCGAGCGTATGGAGGAAGCGGAAGTCGTTCTTCGTCACCATATGACGCCCGTCCATGCCGATACCCGCCATCTCAAGCGTCGCCCAGATCGGATCGCCCGAGAACAGCTCGTTGTAGGAGGTGATGCGCGCGAATTTCACCATGCGGAATTTCAACACGATGTGGTCGATGAGCTCCTGTGCCTCCGACTCGGTGAGGGTGCCGTTTTCGAGGTCGCGGTGGATGTAGATGTCGAGGAACGTCGAGATGCGCCCGACGCTCATCGCCGCGCCGTTCTGCGTCTTGATCGCCGCGAGATAGCCGAAGTAGAGCCACTGCACCGCCTCGTGGGCATTCCGCGCGGGCTGCGAGATGTCGTAGCCGTAAATCTCGGCCATCTCTTTCATGCCCTTCAGCGCCTTGATCTGCTCGGACAGCTCCTCGCGCTGCTGGATGACGTCGTTCGTCATCACACCGTCGCCATAGTTGAGGAGTTCTTCCTTCTTAAACGCGATGAGTGTGTCGATGCCGTAGAGCGCGACGCGGCGGTAGTCGCCGACGATGCGCCCGCGCCCATAGGTGTCGGGCAGTCCCGTGATGATGTGACTGCGGCGCGCCGCGCGAATCTCGTCCGTATAGGCGTCAAAGACCGCTTCGTTGTGGGTCTTGTGATATTTTGTAAAGATTTCGTGGAGCTTTGGACTGACCTTGTAGCCGTAGTTCTCGAGTGCTTCCTCCGCCATGCGGATGCCGCCGTACGGCATGAACGCCTGTTTGAGAGGCTTATCCGTCTGGAGACCGACGACCCTTTCGAGATCCTTCAGCGCGGGATCGATGTATCCGGGGCCGTATGCCGTCAGCCCCGAGACGACCTCCGTCTCCATGTCGAGGACGCCGCCCTTCGCGCGTTCCTCTTTTTGAAGCTCCTGTACACGTCCCCACAGGCGGTTGGTCGCATCCGTCGGCGGTGAGAGGAAGCGCTCGTCACCGTCATACTGCGTGTAGTTGCGCTGGATGAAGTCACGCACGTTGACTTCTTCCTGCCAGACGCCCCCTTCAAAACCGTCCCAACTCTTGCTTTGCAGCATAGTAAACCTCCTTCGTTCAATAAAGATCCCCATATTGATAATAAAACTCAATAAAATGACTATCTCAATAATACTTGAATCGAGTTCACTTTTCAATAGTTCAAAACAAAATAATTAAAATGAGAATGCGGGGATAAAAAAAGACTGTCGCACATCGGTGTATCCCGTTGCGTAGCAATCTTAATAAAGCGTTGTCATGTGTAAACATTTTTTCTGTGACCGACATTCACTGCCAAAACGACCAGCTCATTATCCTTGATAAGACAGATCAAACGATAGTCGCCGATTCGATAGCGCCACTCTCCCTTTCGGTTTGCCGTGAGCGCCTTACCGTGTATGCGGGGATCTTCACAATCAATGAGATTTTTCTCGATCCATGATTTGATCATACGCTTCGTATAGAGATCCAGTTTTTCGAGTTCTTTCAGCGCACGCACCGAGTATATGAATTGGTATTTCATTCGTCCCCCAAAAGCGTGTTCCAAACTTCCTCATGCGAATAGGTCTTTGGATTTGCAAGATAATCCCGATACGCCGCATCCGCGACGGCGGCATCATATTCGTCCTCGATCAGCTCGAAGAAATTCCGCTTCATCGCCTCTTCCACGGACGTCCCGTGCACCTTTGCATAGCTTTCGGCGAGACGTTCCTCCTCACCGGTGAGCTCAATAACGACAGCCATTCCAATCGCCTCCTTTTTCTCTGATTTTACAATGCCGCGGATGAAATTTCAACCTATGTGTGATGATTGCGCTTGCATGGGCAGAGGAAATGTGCTGTAATAGTAGGAACATCATTCGTAAAGGAGCATATAAATATGAGGAAATGGGCTGTGATCTATTCGTCCGTCACGGGCAATACAAAGGCGGTCGCCGCCGCGATGGCGGAGGAGGCGGGCGCCGATCTCTTCCGCGTGCAGGATGCCCCGGCCGATCTCTCTGCGTACGAGGCGGTAGCGCTCGGCTACTGGCTGCGGCGCGGCGGACCCGACGATCTCATGAAGGCGTATCTCCCGCGCGTCGAAAATGCGCGCGTCGCCCTCTTTCAGACGCACGGCGCGGATGTCGGCTCCGAGCACGCCGTCACCTCCTTTGCGCGCGCGGGCTATCTCCTCGGCGCGGGCTGTGAAATCCTCGGCACATTCTCCGCACAGGGCAAACTCGCCCCCGCCCTCATCGAAAAGCGCAAGCGCGGCGCAAAGGACGACTCGCACAACAGTCCCGAGGCGCAGGAGCGCTGGGTACGCGCAGCGAACCATCCCGATGCCGACGATCTTGCCGCGGCGCGCACATTTGTGCAGAAAATGGAGCATAAAATGGATCTCCTCGAGAAATTCCGCCGCGCACAGGAAGCGCGCAAGGCAAAGTCCTAACGAACCCACAGGAAAGATCACGCCGATGAACACTGAAGAAAAACGCGTCCACGAAGCCCGCATCATGGAGCAGATGATCGCCATCTATTGCCGCGGCAAGGGGCATGCGGGGCGGACATCTGCGGCGTACGGAATCACAGCGCTCTGCCCCGACTGCCGCCGGCTGCTTGACTATGCGCTGAGCCGTGTCGAAGGGTGTCCGCGCATGGATATCAAGTCCTTTTGTTCCGTCTGCCCCGTGCACTGTTACAGCAAGGACATGCGCGCGCAGGTGCGCGACGTCATGCGCTACAGCGGCCCGCGCATGCTCCTGCACCACCCGCTTACGACGCTCCGGCACATGTGGATCGATTTTAACGCGCGCAGACGGGAAAAGAAAGGAGTGCCCCATGCCTAAAATCCTCCTCATTACAACGGGCGGAACGATCGCGTCACGCTGCGGAGAACACGGATTGCGCCCCGTCCTCATGGGGGAAGAACTGCGCACAGCGATGGGCGCGGAGTGGGATGAGATCGAAATACGTGACTATCTCTCCCTCGACTCTTGCAATATCATACCTGCGTATTGGGAGGAGTTTGCACGCGAGATCGACGATCTGCGTACCGACTACGACGGATTCATCGTCACCCACGGTACGGACACGATGGCGTATACCTCCGCCGCCCTCTACTATATGCTCGAGAACCTTGATCGTCCCGTCGTCCTCACGGGATCGCAGCGTCCGCTCGGCGCATCCGGCTCCGATGCGGAGGACAATCTTCGTTTGGCGCATCGCGTCGCCCTGTCAGGCCGCCCCGGCGTCGTGCTCGCCTTTGGCGGGCGCGTCATCCGCGGCAATGCTGCAAAGAAGCTCTACACCGTCCGTGATGATGCCTTCCGCAGCATCGGCGCTCCGGAAATTTCCATTGATGGGGATACGGCAGATGTACAGGCCGCTCCTGCAGCGCCGTTTCGCCTGCGCGATGTACTCGATGAACGTGTCGCCGTTATCAAACTCTACCCCGGTATCCCTCCGGATATTGTGCACGTATACGTCAATGCGGGTTACCGCGGACTCATCATCGAGGGATTCGGCAGCGGCGGTGTGCCGCTCATCAACGAGCAAAGTCTGCTCCCCGCACTCGCCCATGCCCACGACTGCGGCCGCACCGTTGTGCTGACAACGCAGTGCGTCTACGACGGCGCGGATATCACGCGCTATGAGGTGGGCGTCCGCGCAGCTGAGCTCGGTGTGCTTTCGGGCGGCACGCTCCCCGTTGAGGCGCTGTACCCGCTCCTCATGCTGCGTCTCACAGAGACGCCCGAGGGGGAGCGGGTAAAGAGTTTAACGTAGATTCTATGCTGCATTTCCGATCGAGAACGCACGCCCGGCGCCGGAGCTCGTGCAGGAATCGTCTTATGCGCGCATCACATAAGCAGGATTTGATATTGTGGAAAGGAGAACGTATGGAGCTGCAAGAAATCGGAATCGTTCACAACGACTACAAAGAACTCAAAGACATCCCGCGGCAGGGATATTTCGGCAGTACCGTCTCCGAGATCGAGATTCATCCCGCATTCGCAGACGGGCTCTTTCGCATCGAAAAACACACGCATCTCATCGTCCTCTATTGGGCGCATCTGGTGAAACGCGACATCCTAAAGACACTGCCGCCCGCCGCGCGCGAGATCCACGGCGTATTTGCAACGCGTTCCCCGGGACGCCCCAATCCGCTCTCCCTCTGTATCGTGGAGCTTGTCGAATGCGACGGGGACATCCTCCGCGTCCGGCACCTCGATGCCCTCGACGGCAGCAGCGTGATCGATATCAAACCATATACAAAAGAGGATGCGATAATGCTTCCTTCAATGTAGAGCATCACAGGAAAGGATCGTGATCATCGTGAAATACAGCGTCACATTCACCGCCATTGGAGACTTCGCCCTGCAGCTCCTCCGGACACGCGGCAGCCTCATCATCTTTGACAAGGGCGTCCCGCTTGCCTATGAGAATATGGTACTCACGCATACCAAGGGCAACCTCACGGCGGACGTTGTGCCCGGCGACACCATCCTCATCGCGGAGCGCGAATACAGCGTTGCGCGTCTCGGCTCCGATGCGAATAAAAATCTCAGGGAACATGGACACGTTACCCTTCGCTTCGCAGAAAACGATGACGGCGAAGAACTCCAACCCGGCGACGTGCTCCTCACGGGCGAACGCTTCCCTCGCATCATGGTCGGCGACCTCCTCGAGATCCTATAACGCAATCCCAACAATATCACGGCAATGAGAGCCCCCTGTACGTATTCTGCGTGCAGGGGCTTTTTGTTTGGCATCCTGCTCTCATGGTAGACTTCGTATACTTAATTATTTATAACCTTAATGCTTATACCTACTTAATATTTAATAGGTCGAATAAATTTTATCTATGAATATAAGCTCAATTATTTCATTAGAGAAGAAAATTCAAAAAATGTTGCCTAAAACACTTGTAATGAATCTGATTCGCCATTATAATATCCTCTACATTTACGAATGCAATTATTATTTTCATTTAGATCACTCATATAATATTCAGTCATATGAGGAACGAGGAGGTTCCGGAACGGGCGGAACATAGTTCTTAGTTATCATGGAGGAAAAGTATATGCTCAGAAAACAGAGTCGGCGATCCGTGCGTCTACTCTCCTATGCCATAACGACGTGGCTTGCCCTGCCCGCCTATACCGCATGGGCAAGCGAAGCTGCATCCGGGGGGAATACTAATGTCACTACGGCAGACGTTCGCGTGGAGGCGGACGCCGCACAGGAAGAGGCAAAGTATGAATCCCAACAGAAGACCATCATCACCAAGGAGGACATCGAGAAGAAACAGGCGAAGTCCGTTGAGGAAATCATCTTCAGCGAGACGGGCGTCTCCCGCACCGTCGACGCCATGGGGCGCGTCGGCGTCTCGATCCGAGGTGCAGAGCCGCGTCATACACTCATCCTCGTTGACGGTCAGCCCGTTATGGGTGACTTTGCCAAATATTACGGCGCAGCGGACGAGGTCATGCGCCTCGGCACGGAGAACGTCGAGCGCATTGAGATCATCCAGGGCGCTGCGAGTGCGAAGTACGGCTCGGATGCCATCGGCGGTGTCGTCAATGTCATCACAAAACAGGCGGGAAAGGAACCGGTTATCAAGTTCAACGTCGAGGGACGCCGCACCGCCGATACCGACGGCCTGTTCCCCTATCAGAATGTATTCCTGCGTGCCGATACGGGAACCATCGGCAAGGCACAATTCGGCGTCTATGGGAACAAGCGCGACATCATGCCCGTTTACGGCTCTGAGGCACGTGTTAAGACAGGGCTTGCAAGTTACGTCACAGACTTCGAGGACAACAGCCTGCGCTACTACGGCGAGGCGACGAATATCGGTCTCATCGGCAGCTACAAGGCGGATGCAAACAACTCGTTCAGTTTCCGCATGGAGCGCTACAATGAAGATCTCAATCGCTATGTCAAGCGCACGGACTCCATCATGGAACCACAGCAGCACTACAGCCGCAAGTCGGGACGCAACAACTACAACATCGGATGGGAAGGGCGCAACAAGGATACCGATTGGAAGATCGAGTTCAATCATGCCCGTATGCTCGAGGACGATCTCACACTGACCAGCAACTACGGCAGATCGGCCTATACGGGCAAGAACATGCTGAACTACGTCGACAACATCGACCACGCGCAGATGAATTTCGATGCCACATTCAACACGCAGTTAAATGACAAACATCTGCTCATGTATAACTTCGGCTATGCCCATGAGACAGGCTCGGGCAGCCGTCTCAAGAGTGCGCCAAATACCTATCTCAAAAAGATCGACCCATGGGACTATGATAAGAGTTTAATGGTGGTACAAAGAGATGCCCCGGCATTTGGGCTGAAAAAAGGTACAATAGCGTCCTTTATTCAAGCGCATAAACTTACGCCCGATCCGGAACGAGGGCTGCGTTGGGATGTGGATTATGAGCTTTATAACTATAACAAAAGTGATCCTAACTCCTATAAACCGTCGTTTACACAGGAAGATTACCTGCGGTATTCTAACAATGGTACCGAAACGAGCTTCACTCAAATATTGAACAATATGCCCCCCGAGGCTCGCGCACGATACAATGAGTTCAATTCTAAAATACGTCAAGAAAACGCCGGACACCTCATGCAGGGCAGTGGTGTCTATGACTGGCACGGGCTCGTGTATTACTATGATCCAAATAATTATAATTATACACTGAACGGGAAAAAATTTGCCGAAGTCCAGCAGTCGTTAGCAAACCAGCTGCTTATGGGAGAGGCAACCATCAATAAGTATCATTTGGTTGTTGGCGATACCTGGATGCTGAACAATGATACGATCTTTACGCCGATCCTGCGCATGGATCACAGCAGCCTGTTCGGCACGAATATCACGGCGAACTTCGGCATCACGCACAACCTCGGAGGCAATCCGCACCGGCGATTTAAGGCAAATATTGGAACCGGTTACTCAGAGCCGGGCATGGGTGAGCTCTACTACAACTGGGAGATGTACGGCGGCAGCCCCGTCGATCAGGATCGTGCACGTCTCGGCTGGTACTGGACCGGTAATCCGAATCTGAAACCGGAGAAATCTGTGAACTTCGATATCGGCTACGAAGCCGAGACGAAGAACATGACGATGCGGGCAAATCTCTTTCACAATACGATCCGCAACTACATGACGACCTATTACACGGGGTACAACATCGATTTCCACCCGAATATCACGGGGGCTGAGAAACTCGGGTACCCGCCCGATATGCTCTACAGCTTTAAGAATATCGGGAAGGCACAGATCACAGGGCTCGAGCTCGAGGTCAAGAATAAACTCGACAAGCATTGGTCGACGAAGGTCGGCTATACGTTCCTCCATGCGATCAACAAGAGCGATCCGAACATGCCGAAGCGCCTGCTCGACAAACCGCAGCACAAGCTCGACATCGGCATCGACTATGAGAACGTGCGCGGCGGGTTCCGTGCCTCCCTTTGGGGCGACTACTACATTCATATGCTCGACAGCAACTCGGTTACGGGCAATGCGAACTATATGAAGATGGACAGCGACCTCCAGGGCGGCTATATCTTCGCAAATCAGTACGCAAGGGCAGGCGCGCAGCGCTACCAAACCAAGACGTTCGGCATTTGGAACCTCATGCTGCAGAAGAAATTCGGCGAGGATGCGATGGTCTATCTCGGTGTGGACAATCTCTTCAACCATCGAGACGATAACCGCGCAACCCAGGCGCGCGTCTACCGTCTGGGCGCCAACCTGAAGTTCGGCCCCGACAGCAATACGCAGTCAAAAGCGCCGCTCACCGAGGAAGAGAAGGCGGCACGTGCCGCGCAGGATGCGGCGTACGAGAAGGACTTCTTCGCACAGACGAGCAATACCTTTGCGAAGGGCTCACCCGATATGTTCTTTGCACGTCCCTTTGACCGGGAGAAGCTGCGCGGCATCAAGCTCATCGGCGATTATCAGCTCGAGTGGGATACCCACGGCGGCGCGGATCGTCCACAGATCAAGATGACGGAAGACAGCTTCGTCGGGTCAGCGGAGAAGAATATGCTCGACCGCAAGGAACACGGCTTCTCGCAGCGTCTGCGCTTCGGATTTGACGTGCGTGCGAATGACAATCTGAACATCTCCGTACTTGCTACGGCCTCGGGGAAGGACGGCGTAGATACACGGACGGATATACCGAAGTCAAAGGCGTTGAACCACCTGCGCATCAGCAATTTCGACGTCACCTATCACAATCGGAATCTCGATATCTCGATGGGACGCCTGAATGAGCGGCTTGGTGTCACGGGATACTACTTCGGCAAGGAGTACGACGGTATCCGCGCATCTTGGACGAATGCGCACACACAGATACAGCTTGGCTACGGCAATTTCAAGCACAGTACGGGGATCTCTGATTCAGCATATACCCATGCAACGCATCGCGTATTCTATCGTCCACCGACGATGGCTGAATTTGTGGGGCTGAACATATCGGATCTATATACGACGTTCACGACGCCTGCGCCTGTTCCTGAGGCAAATGATAAGATGAATTTCTATCAGCAGCTTGAAGCGGCTACCACAATCGAAGAGAAGAGAGCTATCGTGAAGCGTATGTATGATATCGCTGTGGGGGCATACGGCAAAGATTTCCTGAAAGCCGGCGGTATACAAACCAGTGATTCATATTTACAGATGGATCCGCCGATGATGTTTAACTATAAATACACGGATGAACATGGTGTGGAACAGACCGATTCTCTTTGGAACTTCGATTATAATGCATGGATAGGAAGCCATAAGGAGGATTTAACAACACTCTATATGTCGATGGCAGACTATCCAAACGCCTTGGATGGAGATGGTTCCGCTGCGTTAAAGCAGTGGTGGGCAGGAAACAAGGCTCGTCTCTATGAAGTGTTGAAGAAAATCGTTCAGCTGGATAAGCATCCAGGCGCTACCAATGTTCAAATTACAGACTCGGATGATGATATTTACAACGCTTTGCACTACAACAACTTTGAAGACGAATTTTCGAATCCTATCACCTCTAATAACCTCTCCAGAGCAGTAGAACAGTATTTCACGGCAGTCGGTCAGCGTGTACAGTCGACAGAGTACGGCAGTCTGATGCCGCGTGACGCTCTCGGGAAATATACGGGACTTGTCATCAAAGTTGAGGGCACCGTTCTCGAAGCCGACCGTATCCCGCCCATCAACAAGGCGATCTTCCTCCAGGCAAAACATGCGCTTACGCCGAATGTCGGGATCTCTCTGTGGTATCTCGGCTCGACGGGAAGTGAAAATTACCATGCGGAACATGCGAACGGCAAGCGCAACGATGTCTATGACTATACCCGGCTCGCGCGTGTCATTGGCATCGGTGCGAAGTGGAAGATGGGCAAGAATGCCTCTATGTCGGTTGACTACGGTCAAAACCGCACGGCATTCGGCCGCCATATGAACGGGCATACGATCTACGAGCATCCGTCGGGATCGGATCAGTTCAACATCAGAGGGCACGCCATGGGCGGCACGCCGCATTTCTGGACGCTGCGCTTTGACATCGGCAAGAGCGATATGGCGGTCAAGGGGAGCTGGAATGTGTTTGCAGATTACAAGCACTTCGAGCACGGCTCCTTCTTCGGCGGCAACGGCACAGGGTATCTCCCCGACCGTTACCTTGACGGCATCCGCAGCTTCTCCGTTGGTGCCGGCTATGTGCCGGTCGAGAACCTCCTCGTCGAGGCGTTCTACACCTTCGATGCAAAGGGCATCGGTTCGCGCGATACCCTCTACGGCGGTGAGAAATTCACCCTCGGGAACTATGCGGGGATGCGCTTGACGTACAACTTCTAATTGCAGCGTTTTCATGCGATGAAGGTGTTGCGCAGCACTCGTATATACTGAGAGCATCTCAGATACCGTTTGCTGCACATGACAAATCCCTCCTGCTGTGGTTTTATTCTACAACAGGAGGGATTTTCTTGCTTGTCCGCTATCTAGGGGGCAGTCCAACTTGATGGCAAGGCTGTTCATATAGATGTATCACACCAAGCACCATGTAGAGCACTATGTGAAGCACTAAGTCGAGCACTATGTCGGTTGATGAAAAAAGTTGTAAATTTTATCGAAAACTATCTTGATTTTCATTCTCATAGGTGCTATATTATATACAGGCTTTCGTTAAAGCTCTCCTAAAATATAATACACAGCAAAGATAGTCCACAGTGGAGTGTGGGCTATTTTTGTGCATGAAGTCACACAAACAGCTTGACAGGTATGTTATAATAATCAAAAAGTCAAAAGGAGATGACATGATGGCAAAGCAGCATATAGAGAAGGATATTATCATCATCGGCGCGGGCATGGCGGGGCTGACGGCGGCGCTCTACGCGGGGCGGATGAATCTGCGGACGTTGGTGCTGGAGAACTCGCTTGTCGGCGGACAGATCGCAACGGCGTCGGATATCGAGAACTTCCCGGGATTTGAACGCATCAGCGGGATGGAGCTGATCGGGACGCTCGAGAAGCAGGCGAAGAATTTTGGCGCGGAGATCGATGAGTTCGACCGCATCGAGCGTGTCGATCTCAAGAGTACGCCAAAGATTGTGGAGACGGAGACGCGCATCTACGAGACGCCCGCGATCATCATCGCGTCGGGGATGAACCGGCGCAAACTGCCGCTGCCGCAGGAGCCGCATTATTTCAACCGAGGCGTGCATTACTGTGAGCTGTGCGACGGGCATACGTATCAGGACAAGATTATCACGGTCATGGGCGGCGGCAACGCGGCGGTCGACGCGGCGAATTTCCTGACGAAGTATGCAAAGCATCTCTATCTCATCCACCGCTCGCAGCTGCGCGCGGACAAGGCGTCGCAGGATGCACTCTATGCGAATCCAAAGGTGACGGTGATGCTCGAGACGGAGATTAAGCATCTCGTGGGCGAGGATCGTCTGACGGCGATCGAGCTGCTGCACAAGGACACGGGCAAGACGGAGACGCTGCCCGCAGACGCGATCTTCGTCAACATCGGCGTGCTGCCGAATACGGATCTTTTCAAGGGGCAGATTGCGCTGACGGAGAGCGGCTATATCGCGGCGGACGAGAACTGCCGGACGGAGATCCCGGGGGTATTTGTCGCGGGCGATATTCGCGAGAAGGAGATTCATCAGCTGACGACGGCGGCATCCGACGGGACGACGGCGGCGCTCCATGCGGAGAAATATCTTGCATCGCTGAAATAAACGTTGCAGTAAGTTCGATTACGATATAGAGGAGGTTTTTCCATGGTTCAGGTTTTTTCGTTCGACGCCTGCCCTTGGTGTGCTAAGGCGAAGAAGTATCTCGATGCAAAGGGCGTTGCGTACGAGGTACGTGACATCGAAAAGGATCCGGGGGCGTATGACGATCTGCTGAAGCTCACGGGCGACGGTTCATGCCCGGTGATCAAGGCTGACAGCGGTCAATATGTGCGCGGGTTTGACCAGCCGGCAATCGATAAGCTGCTGGGGATCTGAGGAGGGCGTCCGTATGGTGAAGGTGTATTCGATCACGGTCTGCCCGTGGTGCGAGAAGGTCAAGCGTTATCTGAAATACCGCGGCATCGCGTACGAGGAGCACAACATTGAGCACGATGCGGCTGCGCTCGAGGAATGCCGCCGCATCTCGGGAGACACGATCGTCCCCGTCACGACGGCGGACGGCAAGGAGTATGCGCTCAGCTACGACCGCGAGAAACTCGACAAGATTCTCGGGATTACGGCGTGAAATGTGCTCTTGCGGTATCGTAAATTAGATGTGTGTCAGGGGCAGTTCCTTTGCTCATGACGATAGGCACGCGTCCTGTAACGATAAACGGCGGCGTATCGAGTAAGAAAAGGACTGTAACGGAAGTGTTAAAAACACATTTTGTTACAGCCCTTTTTCTAGCCGCTGTTTTTAGTTGCGTCATTTGACAATATGGGATTTATCCTATATTATGAAAAGTGTACTGGAGGAGGGGAGATGTCTAATATGAAAACACATAAGGATTTTCTTGCAGAACAGATGCGCGATCCCGAATTTCGCGCGGAATGGGAGTCGCTGCAGCCGGAGCGTGCGATCATCGAGGCGATGATTGATGCACGGGCGGCAGCGGGGCTCACGCAAAAGGAGCTTGCGGAAAAATCAGGGATCGCGCAGAGCGATATCAGCAAACTGGAAAACGGAAATGCGAATCCGTCGCTGCGTACGCTCCAACGGCTTGCTGCAGGGATGGGGATGCGGCTGCATCTCGAATTTCTCCCCGCGCACTAATTGTTGCCCGCCGGTTACTTTTTTACTTGCCAAAATTTTTGAACGGGATTAAAATATATGTAGATGTATTTTCGGAATTAAATATAGGGGGTATTAACATGACCGGTTTGCCGCTCATCATTGCCTTTGTCGTGGCGATTGTCATCATGATCGTCATGATTTCGAAGCTGCGCATACACCCGTTCATCTCGATCATGCTGGTTTCGCTCGGGCTGGGTCTCGCTGCGGGCATTCCGCTCGTCGATCATAAACTCGAGGGCGGCGCGGTGCAGCACGGTCTTGCGACCGTCATCGGGCAGGGGTTCTCCGGGACGTTCACGAGCATCGGCATCGTCATCATCCTCGGAGCGATGATCGGGACGGTACTCGAAAAGACGGGCGCCGCGCTGAAACTCGCGGATATGGTGATCCGCCTCGTCGGTAAGGACAATCCGGTCATCGCGGTGCAGCTCATGGGCTGGGTGGTCTCGATCCCGGTGTTTTGTGACTCCGGCTTCGTTATCCTCGATCCGATCCGCAAAGCGCTCATCCGCCGTACGGCGGTCTCCGCAGTCTCGATGACGTTCGCGCTGAGTGCGGGTCTCTTTATCTCGCATGTCTTTATCCCGCCGACGCCGGGACCTATCGCGGCCGCGAGCACGCTCGGCATCGGCGATTACCTCCTGCAGGTTATCGGGCTCGGCATGCTCTGCTCAATTTTCCCGCTCATCGCGGGCTATTTCTTCGCACGCTGGATTGGGACGAAGGTACAGTCAAAGGATGAAGTGGATCCTGAGGATGTCGCAAAGGTCTACAATGACCTGATCGATTCGTACGGCAAACTCCCCTCTGCATTCAATACGCTCGCTCCGATTGTTGTTCCCATTCTGCTCATGGCGTTCTCTTCAATTGTAGCGATGGCTGGCGGCAAGGGGCTTGGCGCGGATATTGTGCGCTTCCTCGGTACGCCGATCATCGCGCTTGCGGTCGGCATGGGCTTTGCGACCATCCAGCTCGCGGCGGCGGAGCGGATGCATGAGTTTTACAAAATCTGCAATGACAGTCTGATGACGGTCGGCCCCATCCTTTTCATCACGGCTGCGGGCGGCGTCCTTGGAAAGGTGATCGCGACGTCGGACATGGTGCATTATATCTCGCAGCACGCCGATGTGTTCTCGAGCATGGGGATTTTCTTCCCGTTCCTGCTCGCAGCGGTGCTCAAGACGGCACAGGGCTCCTCGACGGTCTCGCTCATCACGACGGCAGGAATTGTGGGACCGCTGCTTCCCGTGCTCGGCTATCATACGCCGATTGAAATCACGCTTGTCTGTATGGCGATCGGTGCAGGCGCGATGACTGTGTCACACGCGAACGACTCGTATTTCTGGGTGGTCTCCGAGTTCAGCGGCATGACGCCGGATCAGGGCTATCGCGTACAGACGATGGGCACGCTCGTCCTCGGTATCGCCGCGATCATCGAGATCGCGCTGCTCAGCCTCATGCTCCACTAACGGTTTTCTTCCGTTTTAAGAGAACTTTCCTTGATTACATCCGATGCGGCATGGTAAGATGCGGGTAATTTCAGTGAAGGAGGGATCTCTATGGGAAAAATTACGCTGCGCCTGCTCACGGCTACACTGATGCTGATGCTTGCGCTGTCCGCCACGGTACTTGCGAAAAGTGCAGATCAACAGCGCGCGGAAATCGGTCGCCTGCACGCAAAGGCGCTTACAAACCTCTACGAGGTGAACCCGAATGCGCAGGACGTTATCGCCGGCAGTTACGGCTATGCGACGATCAGCTCAACGGGGGCGAAGATCGGGCTGTTTGGCAGCGCGCACGGGCGCGGGCTCGCCGTCAACAACGTGACGGGCGAACGCGTCTATATGAAGATGGAGGAGTATGCGCTCGGCATCGGGCTTGGCGTGAAGGAATATGATCTCATCTTTGTCTTTGGATCGGAACATGCATGGGATTCTTTCGTCTCAGGCAAGTTTAAGGTTGGCGGCGAGGCGACGGCATCCGCAACGGACGGGTATTCCGGCGGTGCGATCGACGGCGCGGACGTCGTTGCAAAGGACATGTGGGCCTATCAGGTGACGACCAAGGGGCTTGCGGTCGGCGTCTCGCTCAAGGGACTCAGCATCTATCCGAATAAGGATCTGAATTAGATATTCCCCTAAAAATTTCCATAGGCTGCATCGCGCAGAGAGTATGCGGTGCAGCCTGTTTCTTTTATCCGGGGTCATCATCAGCCGCTAGATTTGATACGGCAGCATATTCTTTTACTTGTTTTGCACGCGAAAACACCGTAAAGAGGTGATCGCATGAGCTCCTATCGGATGAAGTCGTGGGAAGAACTGACCATTTGTGACGACTATATGTTCAAGCTGATTATGAGCCGCAAACGCATCTGCAGGAAGGTGCTCGAGCGCATTCTGCACGTCGAGATCAGCGACATCCGCTACCTCGAAGCGGAAAAGCCGATGAAGCCGAGTTACAGGAGCAAAGGTATCCGTCTGGATGTCTATGTGCGGGACGACACGCATACGGTCTACAACATCGAGATGCAGGTTCGCCGGGTATGTCAAGTAAAGTGTGTAAGTTTCTTATAGAGCAGAATATTTTCGGATCATCTGTCCGAGCCGCTCATCAATACAGAGTTGATTCATCACAATCGCCCAGTTCTGAATGGAGTGTCCCTTCCACTTCTTGTACAGCTCCTTGATCCGTAAGTAAAACACCTTGAACACAGCCGTCTCGCTTTGAAATGCCCCCTGCTTCGTTACTTTGCGAAAACTTGCATTGACGCTCTCTATCGCATTTGTTGTGTACATGACACGACGGACATCACTGCCATATTGGTAAAGCTGCTCAACATGCCGGAAGTTGTCCTTCCATACGCGAATTGCGCCCGGATACTTGCTCCAAGTCTCACAGAATTTCTCAAATTCGCTCTGTGCAGCCCGAAGGCTAACTGCCCCATAGATCTTTTTAAGTTGTGCCGTAAATGCCTTGTAATCCTTGCTCGGAACGTATTTAAGAGAATTGCGTATCAGGTGAACAATGCACCGCTGTACCACCACGTTCTTAAAGATCGACTTTGCGCCGTCTTCCAGGCCGCTCACTCCGTCCATTGATATGAAGCCGATGTCCTGTACGCCGCGTGCTTTGATCTCGTCAAATACCTGCATCCAGTGATGTTTGCTTTCCGTATCGCCCATCCATAGCCCTAGAAAGTCTTTCTTGCCTTTTAGGTCATATCCGAGGATCACATATACCGCTTGATCAGATACGCCTTTGTCACCGCGCATTGAAACATAGATACAGTCAACGAAGACAAATGGATAAAATGCCTTGAGCGGTCGATTTTGCCATTCATGCAGCTCGTCAAGCACACTGTCTGTAATATGCGAGATTTGCTCGGCACTGAGCATAAAGCCATAGATGTCATCGATGGTGGAGGAGATGTCTCGCTGACTCATTCCTCTGGCATACATCGCGAGGACTTTTCCTTCAATGGACGAAACGTCCGTCTGTCTTTTGGGAACGATTTGCGGTGTAAAAGAGCCGTCACGGTCTCTTGGGACGCTGATGGGAACCTCGCCTGCTGAGGTTTTGAGGACTTTGGGGGTATATCCGTTGCGGCGATTTGCTGTATCCTTTTCGCTGCGCTCGTTGCTCATGTAACCGAGATGGTTTTCCATCTCGCCGTTGAGCATGGCTTCAAACATGGGACCGAAGATTTCTT